>JAJRPE010000419.1 GCA_024280935.1 Candidatus Hydrogenedentota bacterium | reverse complement strand
GGTGCTCAACGCAACGCTGAAAAACCTGAAAAGCAAGACCGAGGGCAAGTTCACCACCAAAGGTTTCAGCGACGTTCGCCAGGCGCTGGAAGAC
Organism: Candidatus Hydrogenedentota bacterium; assembly: GCA_024280935.1. GTDB lineage: Bacteria > Hydrogenedentota > Hydrogenedentia > Hydrogenedentales > JAEUWI01 > JAEUWI01. The sequence continues at coordinate 15,615 of JAJRPE010000419.1, read as the reverse complement.
AAGAATCTTGATGCAATCTCCATTGCGGCACCCAATCATTGGCATTCGCTGATGACCATTTGGGGTGCCCAGGCCGGCAAGCACGTGTATGTCGAAAAGCCCATGAGCCACGACATCGCCGAGGGCCGGATCGCGGTGGAGGCGCAGAAGAAGTATGGTGTCGTCATCCAGCACGGCACGCAGCAGCGGAGCAGCGCCGAGGTAGCCGGCCTGACGGAGGCGATCCATGCCGGGAAGTTCGGCAAGTTAAAAATCTCCTACGGCTATTGCTGTAAGCCCCGGGGGAGCATCGGTTTCAAAGAATACGCAGAGGCCCCCGCCAATCTCGATTGGAATCTCTGGCGCGGCCCGGCACAGATCGACCAATACCATGATAATTTCGTGCATTACAACTGGCACTGGTTCTGGAAGACGGGCAACGGCGACATGAACAACCAGGGCACGCACCAGCTCGACCGCGCACGCTGGGCCATCGACCCCGGACAGACCCATCCCGTGCGCGCTATGGCCCTCGGCGGCCGCTTCCAGTGGAACGACCAGGGCGAGACACCCAACACCATGTTCGGGATCGCCGAGTATCCCAACGGACAGCAGGTCTTCTTCAATGTCCGAAACGTTAACTACAAGGGCTACGAGCGGCAGGTCGAGAACCAGTACTACTTCGAGGACGGCGGCAAGATCCTGGACGATGACACGTATTATCCCCCAGGCAGCAGTACGGGCGAGAAAATCGATATCGAGCCAGGCCACGTCACACCCGGCGGCAACTGGGGCGCCTTCATCGCCGCCTGCCGCGCCAACGACCCGAGCATGGCCAACGGCGACGTTCACGCCGCCCATTACGGCAGCGTGCTCGGTCACTTGATGAACAACTCCTACCGCTTGGGCAAAAAAGTCCCCTTCAACCTCAAGGCGGGGAAGTTTGGCGACAACAAGGACGCCTACGAACACTTCGGCAAACTCCACGAAGTCATGGGCAAGGGCGTCGGCATCCCCGAAGACGGCAACGAATACACCGTCGGCCCCTGGCTGACCTTCGACTCCGCCACCGAGCGTTGCACGGGCGACAACGCCGACGCGGCCAACGTGCTGCTCAAGGACGGTGATCGTCCAGGCTTCGAGGTTCCCACCGTGGCGAACGTCTAAGATTCCAAAATCCCAACGTATTTTGTTTGTGCTCCAGCGCCATCCCGCGCTGGAGCATTTTTCATTCGGCTATCCCTTACACGGATGCGTGCAGCCTCGGTTTTCCGAAAGTGAGCGGCACGTAGGCCTTATTCTGGAATAAGGCCCATAAACGCCAAGAAGCTGCATGAGTCCCTATCCATAAGTGGAGCTTAAAATATGCTCAACGGAATGGGCAACGTTCGATTTTTTAGATTCCTGGAGTCTCCAAAAGAAACGTCAAGGGTGCCACCCTCACACGCAGCCGGTTCCCGGCTAAGTTTGCGGGTGCGGGTTTGCAAAAACGTTCTATGTCCTGTTATCACTCGATCTGAGAACACGCCCCGGCAACCTGGGCAATCTTTTTTTGAGATCGAGTCTTTTCTGGTGGATCGCACCCGCAAGCTCCCCCGCGTGAGGGTGGCACCCTTGCCGGTCCTTTTTGAATCTTGGGTTATAAGCGAAGCTCACGTTAGGCTTCCAAGCTGAGGTTCTCCAGGGCTATCACGCGTTGGATGAGTTCATCTGCGATCCGTTGCTGCACAGCATCAAAGGGCACTTGCGGGCTGCGCACTCGGTCGGTGGCGTAAATGCCTTGGGCGTGGAGCAGCCGCTTAAAGAAGTAAATCGAGATATCAAGGTGCTGATTGGAAAAGGCGAGGATGGGAAGCAAGCGTTCAAAGAGTGCTTTCGCGGCATCCCGGTTGCCATCGATGTAGTGGCGGTAGATGGCCGTGTAAATGGGATGCATTCCCGTGGGCATGAACGCGTGGACACCCCGATCCAACCCTTCAATCATTTGGGAAACCGCCCAGCCCCCCGAGACGTGGAGTTGTCCATCGGTGGCATCAAGCACTTCCGTGTACTTCGGGCCTGCGGGAACGACTTCCACCTTGAGGCATTTGAAAGCGGGAATGGTCTCAAAGAGCCGCACGATGAGGGGCACAGGCAGGCCGTATCCGCTGGCATCCCAGTCTTGCAGCATGAGGAAGCCCGGTTCCAGCGCCGCCAACGCTTCCGTGTCGGCGGTGTAAGAAGCGTCATTCTCATAGGGCATACTCACGAGAACACCCGCGCACCCGAGGTCGATCAACGTCCTTGCAGCCGTCAACCGTGCGGCCTGATCGGAAGCGGAAGCCCCGCCAATGACAGGCACACGGCCCGCCACCGTCTTGACGGTGCAATCCACGACAGCAGCGCGCTCCCGCTCCGAAAGACTGCCCACCTCGCTCGCCATGGCGGGGACCAGGAATCCCGCAACACCTGCTTGGATGGCGTTCTCCACATTGCTGGACAGGCCGGGAAGATCCACGGTGTCGTCGTCATTGAAGGGGGTGTTTAACACGGTAACGATGCCGCGCATATCGGTGAGTGGATTCATGGTGTTTCGTCGTGCGGCAACAGAAAGAGCCGCCCTTCCCCCGCATCCAGGGAAATCTGAATCCCGTCCATTTCCGGGCTGTCGTCGATAAGCGGTATTTCCTTGCCACTCTGCTGGCTGATCTCAACAATCGCCTCGGATGGCACGTCAAACACCACCGTGGGCCAAGCGCTGTAGGCGAAGCGATAGTTCTGAAGCAGCACCGCACGCCGTCCGTCGGTGTGGCGAAACGCGCCAACGAGATAGTCGTGGGGCGGCTCAACGTCGGCACGAATCAGATTACGCAATGGACTGCCCGACAGCACGGTGGCGGGGTCGTCATCCGGGGTAACACGATAGGTGGCCGTGCTGGTCAGTTGCATAAGCACCGGGCCAAGCGCTTTCAGCCGACCGTTCAACCGCCTGGCCTCGTCGTAGTGCCGTGTGCGCCGTCCATCCGCCGTGATGATGGCACCGCCCTTGGAAAACTCGAAGCCGCCGTCTGGCCCGCGAAAGGTGGGCGTCCAGTAGCAGAAGTAAAAGACCCCCCGCGCACCATAGGCAACCGAGGCGAAGGCCTGCCACCGCAACTGCGCTTCCGTAGGATCAGTGTGGGGGCCATAGGGCATGCTGTTAAAGAAATTCCAGAATGGGATGCCTTTCTCCATCGCGTGGGTCCGCATGACCGCCAAATCGGCGCAATAGGCATCCCGCCCATCGCCACCATGGGGGAGAAAACGGGGATAATGGTCCATGCACAGCACGTCCACATCGACTTCTGCCAAAAAACGGGACACATACTCGGTGTAGTTGGCCGCGCCCAACTGGCCCCAGGGCGAGGCATAGCTGGGAAACAGATTGATGAGGCCGAGCTTTCCGGGCCGTGCGCTGCGCAATGCCGCCACCATGGGCTGCAAGTCCGGAAAATCCTTCGTGCCGGGTTCGTCTCGAAGAGCATAGCCCCAACAGGCCGGTGCTTCCACCAAATCCTCGGCGGCGACCCCGAGTTGGATGGCAATGGCCTTGAGGCCATTTTCTTCACACAGCGCCAGTTTCTTGCGTAAAACGGAGGGGTCATTTTCTGCCAGCCCACCCAGGATGGCGACCGTGAAGTTGGCTTCGGCAATCTCAGCGAAGCGGACATCGTAATCCGACCCGGGTGGTGGATCGCCAAAGAAGCCGATGGCAAAGCGGTCCTGCACAAAGCGATCTGTCGGCTCCGCGATTCCTGTGCCCGCCATGAGCGTCAACACGACTACCATAATTCGCCACGCCAACTGTTTTCTCTTCATCAACCTTCTCCCAACTTCTTTCGTAGGCCTTCAGAACAAAGGGGGTTGGGCTTTCCTGCCCGACACAAGGCGCACGTTGGGTGTCAAGGCGGATGCGTGTCCGTCATGATCCGTTTCGTATCCAATATGCCTTATCGTCCGCATTTCGAGTGGCCGAATGTGCCAATAGCAGGCCCTGGAAAACTATGGTGCCTTTTGTGTCGGGCTGGAAAGCCCACCCCCCTTTGCCGAGAATACCTATCATCGCAACACAATGGATCGCAGCTCGAAGCCTTCATCGGACAGCGGCACAAGGTCTGGCCCATGAATCGCGTGTGTGCGCAACTCCAAAAGTAGCCCGGTCAGCCGTAAGGGATACTCGGGAATCACGTCGTCCTTGTCCCGCTTCCACGGTCGGTAGTTTCGATAGCCAGGATGCTCCGCAGTCGGCGCCTTGGGCAGCTTCGTCTCCAAGTAGATCTCCCCGTCCACGTTGACGGGGGTCTGCGAATGAGCCGAGATCCAGCGATCCCCTGCCTGGTCCTCCAAAACAAAAACAACCCGGCCCCAGGAACGGTCACCCTTCGCGTATACGCCAATCGCTTCGGCCTCCTGCGGTATCTCCAGTGACTTCCCAACATGGCGCAGGTTCATGCAAAGGGTTTCCAGCGGATGCGTATCGCGCACCTTTGGCGGGCGCACCTGCAACACGTCCTTCGCGATGGCCAGGTCCAGCTTCGCCCACGCGACCGGTGTCGCCGGGTTAATGTCCTCATAGCCCGCGAGCGGCTCGTCCGACGCCGCCCAGTCGTCCAGTGAATCAAATTGGACGAGAGACCGCGTCCCCTCGGGACCTGGAATGGGAGATGTGCCTTCCAACCCGGACACCTCCATATTTTCGGAGCCGACCACATATTGAGGTGACTCATCGAGTTCAAGGGATATGCGCACAGACTGAGTGTCGGGGAGCGGTGACATGTGCTCGTCCGTGATATCACGCCCGTCCCGGTTGTACACGGCCAAGTCCGCCGACGCATCAATTTTCATGGTCAATCCACGGGTGCCATTCACCGTCCACAGCGCGTACACGCAAGCACCGTCGTTCTTGCGAAAGCGAAGGCCATAGGCGTGGGGCGAACCAAGATCGAGCACCGTCTCAAAATTTGCACCGTCCAGGACACCGGTCATCGCCGCATACGCGCCATAGGCTTCCCTCGGGTTCATCTCGGGCGTTGCATGACATAAGCCCACAGGACCATAGTGGCCGTAGTGATAGGCCCCGTCGGGGTCGATAGGCTCCGCGCACATTCCGAAGGCCTCCACACCCATGGCCAGGGCGAGCAGGTGCGCACGCACATAGTAGTCGGCTTGTTCTCGCTCCGTGAGCCAGATCGGTGAAGTCGGGCAGTAGATGGCCTCGGTCAGGACCAGCGGCTTGTCTTCGCAGCCATAGACCTTGCGCAATTCGCGAAGGTAGTAGATTCCCGCGAAAGGCGCATACCACATGGATGGCTGGTCTTCGGGCGCGGAGGTGTACATGTCAAAGTCGAGTCCGAGCATGTCGATGTAGTCGAGGGGAAAGCCCTCCCCCAGCATGGCGCTGATAAACTCGGGAAAACCGTTGCCAAAGGAGAGTTTTATTTCTGGAGCATCCTTCCGAGCACGCGCCGCCCATGCCTTTCCGAATGCCATGAAGGTGTCAATGCGTTTGCGCTCTTCCCCGCTCCAGGTTCGGGGTGCTCTGCCCCTGATCTCCGGCGGACAAAGCGTTGTCGTCTGCTGGCTCGCACGGGTTTCCCAGAAAAGGTTGTAATTCTTTACCTGGGGATGGGCCTTTATCCAATCGAAGTACCCATCCATATCACCCATCCCCCGCAACCCCGCATCGGCAATCCCCGCGAGAAGCCCCCAATTGGCTTCGATGCCATGTTTGCGCAAGGTCTCGGTTCGGATCGCATTCTCCGCCCAGGTAGCAGGTTCGGTACCCAGCACGAAATTGGCCAGGGTACCGCGCACACCGGCCTTGCGGAGAACCTCACAGGTCGTTTCGAAGTCCGCCCCAAAGTGCCCCTCGAAAAAGGACCACATGCCAAAGGGCGAGTCTTTCGCTGTCCGCTTGAACGCTGGCAGCATGGCGAAGGAGGTGTTTCGTTTCAGGACGCGTTCCGCACCGCCTGCATCGCGAACGACAAGCCGGGCCGTGAAATCCGACTTCCCCACGAGCGCATCGCCGACATCGATATTAACGCTTTTCGCCTCCCGTGGTGAGAGCGAAAACTCGAATGTTTTCTTCGTGGGCCGCCCATCAGGCCCTTCGCTTTCTACGTGTACGAAGCCGGACAAGGCCCGGTTCCGATTCGATTTCAGGTGTACGCGCATGACCGCGTCGTCGCGCTGCTCAAAGAGATGGCCCGGCACCGCCGAATCGACGATCATGGTCACGGGCGCTTCTTCCAGAACCATGGATACGACGTGCAAACTGCTCGGTGGACCCGCCGGATGCTCGAAGCTGTTGTTGTCCATCACGACCGGGCGGGTCAGCTCGAATTCAAAATAGAGATTCTTCGCTTCGTCAAGAAATTCCTGAAAAGCACCCGGATTGAGATCGATAGCCACGTGGGTATAGGAGCGATTCCCGACCTCGCGAGATTCCAGGATGCGCACACCCTTCTCAGGGACGAGGCCAAACTCCCGCGTCAGGAAGCGTACCCGATCCGCTTTCATAAATCGCACGGCCGCACGGGGCACTTCGCCCTCATCGCCGTCGTCATAGCACAGGAGATGGAGTTGATCGTAGAACCGGGCGGGTACGCGGAAGATGGCGCGCTTCGGGTCGGAGGACATGGCATCGCAGTTTACATAGGGGAGACTCAGGTGCTGGTAGGGTCCTGTGTCCATGTGGGCCACGCGATAGGTCAACTTGCCCAAGTCGAGGTTATGGGGTGTCGTCGTATTCGATTCGTAACGAAGCGCCATTCCGTGGCCCAGATCGATGGACGCATCGGGCGCGTAGGGTGTGGCGGCTTCGTCATTAAAATAGGGGGCGAGGGGCAATTCAAGAAATGGCCCGTCATCCAACGCCTTTGTGTTCCCCTCCTTGGAGGGGTTAGGGGTGGGTTTTGGCGCGTAGGGGAGCCTTGACCCACCCCCAGCCCCTCCGAGGAGGGGAGCCTTGCCGCTTCGGTGGACGGGCACGGAAACTTTTTCTTCGCGCCCCGCCACATGAAGCCGGGGATGCTTCGACGGCGATTGCCAGGACTTGACCAGCCGTTCGTCCACCCATACACGCCGCTCGTCCCGGACGAAATCAACGGACACACGAATCGTCCGTTCCTCCCAACCAGGAATACCCTCGAATTCTTTGGCGTACCGGGCCTTGCCCACCTCGGACAATTGCCATGTTGCGATATCTGGCCAGAGCCGATAGACAAGCGGCTTCTCGCGCCCCGCAATGTCAATGAGTATTCGCCCCGGATCCGCAGGATCTCCCTGAAACGAAAAGGCTGTACCGTCGACTTCAAGCGTGAAACCGCCCGCTGCAATGGAGATTTCCGAGGACCACCCGTGCGGGTGTCCGCTGATCGTCGTCTCCGAAACTGCTGCGGTTTCGATGGCTCCGGCGGCCAACGTTGCTACGGCGGCCAATGTAACGAGCAGTCGGCTCATTCTGACTTCTTCCGTGTCATTTACTTCGGTATGTCGCGTTCAGTCCAACGGGATTTCTCAGTCGGCAAGCGATTGAGAAACCATTAGGCGGTCAGTAGATGCATGCGTCCAGCAGGGAAAGTACCTCTGCTAGCAAGGCATCGCCCCCATGCTCGATCCGTTTTGCGCGACGGGAACGAAAGTCGACCGATTTGACTTGCTCGACCATAATAAACCCCGTTAACGTGCTATCCTTTGGAACAGGCACGTGAAAGGGAAAATCACGATCTCTATTGGTAACGGGGCAGACAATCGCCAATCCTGTGCTGCGATTGAACAAATCCTTGCTGACAACGAAAGCCGGACGACGCCCCTTCTGTTCATGTCCTGATTGTGGATCGAACATGATCGCGATGATATCGCCTTGCTTGGGGACGTATTCCGTCACCTACCAAGCCTCCTTGCCAACAGATTCTCCCCAGTCCACTTCGCTGGTTTGGTAATCGCCAGGGATACGCGCCACGAGTTCCTTCAGATTATGATGTCCACGCACCCTTCTTACGGGGGAGACGATAATGTGACCGTCCTTTACGGAAATATCCACCTCATCCCCAACACCGATCTGGGCGTCTGTCAGTAGGTTTTTCGCAAGACGAAGCCCCTGGCTATTTCCCCATTTTTGAATTTTGGCAAGCATAGGATCACCTCATCATGTATATACAAAGTATAGCCATTCATCGGTCGAGCGTCAAGTGATTCAGCACGTGCGGGAATTCCGATCTCACTTATTTCTTATTTCTCTGGAACGGAAAGATTTCGACAGATCTTTTTCGCGAGTCTGTCCGCAATTTCTGCGTGACGAGGCACTGCTTCTACCCAACCCGTTCGGGCATTCAACCACAGAGAATGGGATGCGCCTTCCCTCTTCAGGTAACACCCGTGACGGCGGAGGTGCTTGAGTAGCGCGTATCGTTTCATCCGACAGCGACGATTTCCTGCTCGGCATCCTCGGGCAGCCCGCGAAGACCATCCTGACGCCGATCCTCAAGGATTAGCTCGATAGCTTCGCAAAGATTCTTGAGGCATTCTCCCTTGGTGTCGCCCTGACCATTGGCACCGGGGATTTCTGGACAATATGCGATGAAGCACGCGCCGTCGCGCTCCGTTATGGCCGTGAATTCGTTGTGCATCGCTAACCCTCCATTCTCAATTCTCTATTGGAAATGCCTTTGCCTTCATCCAATTCACGCAACCCCTTGCGAACAGCCGCCATGAAATTAATGCGATCCTGAATGTCTTCCCAAGTGGCATCTTCTGGAAGTTTCTCAATGGTCTGAATTGCTACCTCTTTGGTGGTCATAAAGCCAGTATAGCATGGTATTTGTTTCGGAGTGGCGACACATTTACGCCGTGCCGTGCGGGAGCTTATTGGGATGGAGCCGGATAAGGCCGGTGGCGATTCCAGGGCCAAGGTTCTGCGTCACCGTGGTAGCGGGCCAGCATGGCTTCGGTCTTCGCACGGGCCTCTTCGGGCCAGTCGGCGGGCGGATCGGGGAGCATGTCGCCAATGAAGGACTGAAGCCGCTCGCCAAAGTTGTGGGGGTCGGGATGGAACCACAAGGTGATGACGGTACGCCGCTCGCCACTTTCGTTCGCGTGGGAAGCGTGCAGGAGGCGGGCGTCGCCAATGAGCAAATCACCCGCCGTGATGGGCACATCCATTTCATCGGGACGGTCACTGAAGGCAGGGCGGCTGGGGTCTGCGGCACGGAGCAATTCGGGCGTGTGGGCCTCGTCCAGCAGGGGTATGAGATCGTTGTCATGAATATGGGAGCCGGGCACCACACGAAGACAGCCGTTCTCCCGCCGGGTGTTCGTCAGGTAATACATGAGAAAAATCTGGGGACTCTGCTGAGTGAAGGAGTCGGGTGCGTCCCAGCCCGCCCAGTCATAGTGCCAGAAGAGACGGGGACTATGCGGCGGCTTGCTGATAACGTAACCGCTGGAGAAACGTGCCGTGGAAAAGCCGAGGGTCTGAATCGCTTCTTGGGCGGCGGGGAGGGCAATCAACTCCGCAAAGAGCGGATGCTCGTAAACCGATACCATGCTGCCCGTCGAACGATTGTCCTCTTCATGGGCCGCCGGGAGATTCTCCAAAATCTCCTGTGTAACGTGGCGCAACCTGTCCAGCAGGTCATCAGGGAGCACGCGGGGAAGGACACAGAATCCCGCTTCATCCAACTGGGTTCTCTTTGCAGAATCCATGTCTATTCTCTTCCAAGTTCGGCGTTAAGGATCACTTTAGAAAATCGTAGGCGTTCACCCCACGGGAATTCCACGCCGTCATTCTCGCGCACGCGGGAATCCAGAACGCGGTAGAAACCTCTCCGGTCATGCTGGATCCCCGCGTTCGCGGGGATGACGATCTCGCACCTGAACGCTTACAGAAAATCGGCTTCTTGAAAGGCAACCCGAACGCCGCCCTGCATGGTTGTTAGCCAGATTTCACCCGGCACCCGCTCAAAAAGATAGGGATAGGCCAGCCAGACATTCTTCTGCCGTGCAATTACCGTCGCATCGCTCCACGTTACGCCCTCGTCGTCGGAGAAGGCGATGGAAAGTTCCCAGCGATGATTACTCACAGGGACTTCCGACCACTCTTTGTCTCCGCCGCTCAGGGGAAAAGTCGTTTCGCCCTCCGGGTAAGGACGGTTCCAGAGGAGCACCATGCGCCCGCTCTTCAGTCGCAATAATTGCCCCGGGGCGCTGCTCGCGGGAATCGTCGACGCGGCCAGGGTACGCCAGTAGATTCCATCCTCTGACCAGGCCTGCCAGAACACACCGAGATTGGTACGGATAAGTTTCCAGAGCCGCCCATCCTTCAGTTCGATTGTGGTCGCCTCCGTCGCGCCACCGTGGTGGCCTTGTCCGCCGAGGTCGATGACATTGCTGGGCTTCCAGCTTGCCCCATCATCGATCGAGGAATAGGTCAGCACCGAATGACGCCCCGGCTTGGCAAGCAGGCGCATGGCCGTAAATACAACCCTGCCATCCGCCGTCTGAATCATGTTGCGAACCGCTCCGCTCCATTCGTCGTGAAGCTTGATCGGTTTTTCCCAGGTACGTCCCTGGTCCAGGCTACGCAACGCGTAGGTGGGCAACGTCGTGCCCGGATCCGCATCGTGAATGGCGCTATTCCACTTCCAGACTTTTTCCGCCGTATTCATACAGGCAAGAATGAGCACACCATCGCGGGTATAGAGCAGAGCGCGCTCGTTGCTCACTCCGAACTCCATCCCGGTTTCCAAGGGCCAAGATTCCCACGTTTTGCCCTCATCGCTGCTGGCGTGAACTCCCGTCTTGTCTGCGGCGAGAATCCGTCCGTCATCCAGCCGCACAAAGGGTCCCAGAATATCCGTGGGTAGCGCCACCGTATCGGGATGAAGCCAGAGTGGCCCCTTTTCGGCAGCGCCGACGGCTGTAACACTGGCTAAGACCATCGTGGCCGCAAACAGGCAGGTGAAAATAGTGTTTCTCATAGCAGCTAACCCTTCATGTTGACGTATTGCAGCGGGATTTCCAAGTCTTTCTCTTTGAGCAGGGCAATCACCGTCTGGAGGTCATCGATTTTCTTCGCGGTCACCCGAACCTGCTCATCCTGAATCTGGGTTTGCACCTTCATTTTTTGCTCTTTGATAAGCTTCGTGATTTTCTTGGCCATTTCTTTGTCGATGCCCTGCTTCAGCACGACGACGACCTTAACGCCACCCTTGGAAGTGCCCTCGGGCTCTTTATACTCCAGGGCCTTGGGGCTGAGCTTGCGCTTGATCAGGTTGCCGGCGAGCGTGTCCTGAACCGCCTGAAGACGCATGCTGTCTTCGGTCGTAATCGTTATTTGCAGTTGTTTCCGATCCAGATTAATTTCGGTTTCGGAACCGCGAAAGTCGTAACGGTTGGCAATCACCTTTTTGGTGATATTCACGGCGTTGTCGACTTCTTGGAGGTCAACTTGGTTAACCACATCAAATGAGGGCATTGGGTATTCCTTTCTTCGTGCCTTGAGTTCTGACAAGGCCTGTAAAAAAACAAGAAAATACTTCACCACGAAGGACACGAAGAGCACGAAGAAAGATAATGAAGAACCACAATTATGAAGTGCCTGGCCGGAAAACGTAGCCGATTTACGACGCACTGTGCTCGTGTGTATCCAATTAATCTACTTGGTACTTGGGGAACCAAAATTAGCAAACGAAACCAAAGGATATCGGCAAGGTTTTATTCCAAAATACTCTTCTCTCTTTTTCTTCGTGCTCTTCGTGGCCTTCGTGGTGAAAAATATTGGTTGAGGCCACTCGCCATCCTCAGGAAACCAATTGAGTCTCCGGGGCAACGGGCTGTATCCGTCCACGAATGCAGGGACGGGGATTGTCATCACAATATAAGTCAAAGAGTGTGCCCTTATCTACGGCCTGGGATTTTATGGTGGATGTGCTTTCCATATACACCGGCCCCTTAAAAATAAGATCGAGCTGGGTGGCTTGTTCGCCGTCTGGAGTCGGCGTGTGTCCCACACACCGTGCGGCAGACCACATCCCATGAATCAGGTCCCGGTCAAAGCCCATGAACTTGGCCATGATCCGCGAAACGTGGATGGGGTTGAAATCCCCGGTAATTTTGGCATAGCGCCATCCCATGTCCTTGGGTACGGGCCACGTGCAGCCATCGGCCTCTTCCGCCAGCGGTGGCAACTCGGCAAGCGGCGAGCCGTCCACGGGATCGCCGAATTTTTTACCGCGAACCAGGTAAGCACTGATGCTCTCCCAGCAACGCTTCCCCCCCACCTCCAGCACGGTGCATACCTCAAACTCCACGCCCTGCTTCAACACCCGCGTTGTCGTCAGTTCGCACGTAATATCCACCGAGGATTCCACCGGAATGGGGGCATGTTGGATGATATGGTTGCGCGAATGGACCGCCCCCATGGGTGACAAGGGAAACTGGGGCTTGCTCATCATGTCGAGATGAATTGCCGACGTGAGAATATGGGGATAGAGGAGCGGGTAGTGCCCGTCGAAATCCAGGGAGCAGGACTCGCAATAGCGTTCGACCCGAGCGGATTCCGCTTGGGCACCTTTCCACGTCGCCCGGAAATGAGGAAGATTTTCCCCAGCACGATATTTTGCCCGTCTGCCAAGCAACAAACGGCGATAGATGGCGAAAAAACCGGGCGGCTGTGTGTATTCAAGTTCGATTGTGTCGGATGGCGACATGGCGGGCCTCGTTGCGGTACGGCGGATATTTTTAGTGTCAGCGCACAAGGCCAACGCCCCCCATTATACGACCGGAACAGGAGAGGGGTAAAGCTGATCATCAGGGACGTACCCCCGCCAGATAACCCGTTTCAAATAAGTGCCGCTTCGGGGCCTTAGAATACGCCCCAAACATGGGCTGGCCTCGGTGACGCGGGGGCATGTCCCGGTGGGTCCGCAGGAATGGCGACCCATCTGCCAGGAAGATGCCTGGCTAAAGCCCACCGGGACAGGCCCGTGCGTCTGCGGAGGTCAGCCCGCCCAACGCCAACCGGCTTACCAGTAAGCGACCGACCCAAAGCCGAGGTCATAAGCACGGGTCCGTCCCATAGATTTCAAGGCAAGCCACATCACTCCACATTTCCGGTTTTCTCGCGGCTTCTGCTACACTAGCCCAACCCCGCCGGACAAACATTTCCACGTCGAAATCGGGTAAGGTTTGTCGCGCTCAGCACGCAAGGATAATCACCGTGAATCACAAAATCGTCCCCTTACTCCACAGGGTTGCGCTTGCCCTCTGCCTGTTGGCCGGGTGCCTGACTCCACAGCTCGCCACCAGTGAATCCATCGTGCTTGGCGCAGCCCTACCGCTCTCGGGCGAAAACGCCAGCGAGGGCAAGGCCATGCGCGGGGCCTTGGAGCTCATGATGGAGGCCACGAACACCAACGGCGGTGTCGGTGGCCACACCCTTGAAATCATCTTCAAGGACGACCAGAATAATGCCGACATAGCCCGTTCAATCGCCGAACAATTTGGCAAAAATCCCAACGTCCTGGCGGTTATTGGCCACCAGTTCTCCGGCGTTGCGCTGGCAGCGAGTGAAATCTACGCCAAATATCAATTACCTCATATTTCTCCGTCCGCCAGTAACCCGAGTGTGACGCAAAGCAGTCCCTGGTCCTTCAGTATGAATTATCAGGACAACTTGCAGGGCGAGAACATGGCGGTGTACCTCCAGGTCGTGCTGGAAGCAAAGAACGTCTTAGTCATACACACCGACGATGCCTATGGAACGGGCCTGTTGAAGAGTTTCTCCGCGAAAGCGCAACGCCTGGGTCTCGGCGTGGCGCAGACCCTTTCCTACAGCGACGAAAAGAAGTTCGGGCCTGAATTCATCGAATCGGCCCTTGCCGACGGCCCGGGCACCATGGCCGACGCTGCGGTTATTTTTGCCCATACGGCGGACGGCGGAAAATTGGTCCGGCAGTTACGTGCGGCCGGTTTCGCCAAGCCCATCATGGGTCCCGATTCCTTTGCCAAACAGAGCTTCATTTCGAGTCTGGAAACCGACACGGAAGACATCTTTGTATCCAGCCCCTTTCTTTATGAGCTTTCCTCCCTCAAGACCAAACGCTTCGCCGAAGAATATCGGGGAACCTACCTGGAAAAATACCAGGTCGAACCCACCGTATGGGGTGCCTTCTGCTACGACGCCGCCCAGATGCTCGTCGCGGCCATCGAAGCCAATGGCCCGGAGCGTACCGCCATCCGCAATGGATTACTGGCCTACGACGAGGCGGGAACGGCCTTCTCGGGCATTACAGGCAAGCTGTATTTCGATGAAAATGGAGCGATGCGGCGCTCTATCGTGGTGAGTTATATTGAAGACAGTCATTTCAAGCCTGCCTTTACCCAGATACGGCGCGTAACGGAACAGTACGTGTTGAATACGCTCCAGCCACGGATTGAGGACAACGAAGTGGTGGTCGCTGATGCAACGCCCTATTACCTCACCCAAGTCGTGTATACCGGCCTGGACTTTTACCGCATCAACAGCGTGGACGTGGCCGGTCAAAAGTTCGATGTCGAATTCTTCGTATGGTTCCGTTGGAAGGGTGATATCGATGTCGAAAACATCGATTTCCTCAACGGCATCTACGGGATCGAAGACCGGACCGAAACACTGCGCGAAGACCGAAGCGGCCCCATCAACTACATCTGCTACAAGATAAAGGGCACCTATCTCACGCCCTACGATGTTCGCCTTTTCCCTTTCGACACGCAGCGTCTGCCCCTTACCATGTCCCACAAAAGCAAAGATGCCAATCAGATCATGCTTGTGCTGGATGCCAAAAACCTGAGCCACGCCGAACTGAAAGAGATCTACCCCGAGGAGTGGGATTATGTTGGGCGCGAAGACTACTCGGGCACCCACGCGCTCAGTTCCACCTTCGGCGACCCCAGTTACACCGGCGGAGACAGTGCGGTGGAGTTCTCCATTTATCAGACCCATATCATAATCAAGCGCATTCTGTTTCCCTATCTCGTCACCTTGTTCCTGCCCTTTTTCATCATGGTGGTGGTGAGTCTGCTCATGTTCCTCATCCCCACCACCCAGTTTGACGCCCGCCTGTCCCTCGTCATGACGGCCCTGCTGAGTATTCTCGTTTTCCACCTGGCCCAGGAAGAGGCCTGGCCCAATGTAGGCTATCTGGTATCCGCAGACAAGTACTTTATGACCGCCTACATTCTCACCTTTACCCTGATCTTTGAGAGCATCGTGGCCAACTGGCTTGTCATCCACAAACGGGAAACACTGGCGGCCAAACTGGACCACGGCGTGGCGGTGGTCATTGTGCCCCTGGTTGTTGCCATTTTCAGTTATATAACCTATGTTTCGGTATTCTAAGGGTTTGTAACAAAATAAATATAGCAATTCATTCTTGGTGCGGGTGAATGGAATAATTCCAATCACCATGGAACTCATCCCGTATGAGTTTGATGTCCTTCATCTCTTTGTCTGAGATTTTGATGCCCGTCGCATAGGTGTTGGTATCCAAGGCGCACTGTACCTTGAGTCCGCCCTTATTCGTTGTCGCTGCAATTAAGTTCACAATCACCTCGTGACTGACAAGTGGTTTGCCC
>JAJRPE010000418.1 GCA_024280935.1 Candidatus Hydrogenedentota bacterium | reverse complement strand
GAAAAGCGACACCGGGACCAAACGCCCCCAAGGTGCAGCTTTACAAGCTCGACGATGACATTGGCGAGCAGAAGAATCGGTGGGCCGACGAGCCTGAAAAGGTGGCTGCGCTGAAGCAACTGCTGGAAGAGAGCAAGAGGTAGGTGCTGCTATATGGAGGACGATGGTGCCGAGCGCGGCAATCTTTGCTTGAATAGTTCGTCGTTCAACGCTAGAATTACCGTTTCTTTGCGGCACATTGTTTCCGCCCTACGAACAAAGTACGAGTTATCCTTATGACATCCGTTATTTCTAAATCTTCTGGTGATCCCAAGCTGCTGCCTGCGGGTCCCTTGGCCCGCGTGGGCATTATTGGCGGCGGCCAGTTGGGCCGTATGATGACCAAAAAAGCCAAGCAGTTGGGCTGCGAGGTCCATGTGTTGGACCCCTACCCCCAGTCCCCTGCGGGTACCGTGGCCACCTATCAAATCGTGGGGCGTTTCGACGATCCGGTCAAGATTCGCGCGCTGGTTGAGGCGTGCGACGTAACGACCTACGATATAGAGCACATCGACGCGGAAATCCTGGCCACGCTGGAGCAAGAAGGGCACACCATCTATCCAACGCCGGGGCTGCTGGCCGTGATACAGGACAAACTGCTCCAAAAAGAGCTGTTGGTAGCCCACGATATTCCCACAGCGCCCTTCCTGGCGGTGGACGATCCATCCATGGCGGACATGGAGGCCTTCGGCTTTCCGCTGGTGCAAAAGGCGCGCAAGGGAGGCTATGACGGCAAGGGCGTTTCCGTGCTTCGCTCATCGGAGGACGAAGGCGAGATTCTTCATTGTCCGTCCATCCTGGAGAAGATGGTGGACATCGATGTGGAGCTGGCGGTGATGGTGGCGCGCAATCCGAGCGGCGAAGTCGTGACCTATCCTGTGACCGAGATGGAATTCGACATGCGGGCCAATTTGCTGGACTTGCTGTTGGTGCCCGCCCGTATCAGCGACGGGCTGGCTGAGGAAGCCCGTGCCCTGGCCGCCCGTGTGGTGAAGGCCCTGGATGGCGTGGGTGTCTTTGGCGTAGAAATGTTTCTGGACAAGAGCGGCACGCTCCTGGTCAACGAGGTTGCGCCCCGGCCCCACAATTCGGGGCACTACACCTTGGATGCCTGTGTGACCTGTCAGTTTGAGCAGCACATCCGGGCGATTCTGGGGATGCCCCTGGGGGCCTCCCATCTTTGGGCGCCCGCGGCGATGATAAACCTGATTGGCGAGCCGGGTTCCCGTGGGCCTGCCCGTATCGCGGGACTCCCCGAAGCCCTGGCGACGCCGGGCGCGAGCGTACACATTTATGGCAAAACCGAATGCCGGCCTTTCCGAAAAATGGGCCATATCACCGTGGTGGATGACCGAGAGAACCAAGCGCTGATCAAGGCGAAACAACTGCGTGACATCGTCACCTTTCATGGAGCGAATCCCGAATGAGTACGCCCGAAATTGGTATTATCATGGGCAGTGATTCCGATTTGCCCGTCATGAAAGCGGCCGCCGAAGCCCTGGACGCCCTGGACATTCCCTATGAACTGTCCATCGTGTCAGCCCATCGCACGCCAGGCCGACTGGTGGAATACGCCGAATCAGCGGATTCCCGTGGTCTGGAGGTGATTATCGCGGGCGCAGGCGGCGCGGCTCATCTGCCGGGGATGATTGCAGCCATGACGGCCGTACCGGTGATCGGCGTACCCGTGCGCTCGTCCAATCTTCAGGGCTTGGATAGCCTCTTATCCATCGTGCAAATGCCCGGCGGGGTACCGGTGGCTACTGTGGCTATTAACGGCGCGAAAAACGCGGGGTTACTCGCGGCAGCCATGCTGGGCATCAAGGACAAGGCCATCCGTGAGCGCTTGGATGCCTATCGCACCACCATGAATGAGGAGGTCCTGGGCAAAGCGGAGCGCTTGGAGTCCATCGGCTGGAAAGCCTATCTGAACGGGGACGAAGGTTAGGCACACCGCCCGGGGCACTGGTCGACAAGGCGTGCCACCTGATCGTGTATTCACGTTCGGGTGCCTTGCGCGAAAGAAACCTTAGGCACAAACATCTGCAATACTGTAGCTTTTTCACCTTCGCATCGGCAAAATCTTGCTATCATGTGCCGCTCAACCGGGAGCTAACGGTGCCTGCGGTGTTCCGGGAACGTCGGTTCTAGACGTTGGAGCAGTGGTCCGCCAAAGACACGAAACTCGACGGGGATACCGACGCATTCGAGGATGGCTTCTGCGACCGGTCGGGCTGCCTCCATGGCTATCTCGCGGTTCTTGTCGCAACTGTGTTCCCTGAAGTACAGGCTCATCGATGGTGCGAGTGGATACGACCGTTTGGTAAAAATCGGGATGCGGGGTGCTATCGCCATGCCCTCAAGGATAATATCAAACTCCACGCGATCCTGAAACTTCTCTTTTCGAGCCGTACCGCCTCGTTCCGACAGATCGTGCGACGAGAGGTTCCCTTCTATATCATGATCAAGCCTGATGAGCAGGCAAGCCGGATTCTTCAGATGGCAAATTTTCTCACCGCCGTTGTGCCAGTGATACTGCAACCGAAGCGTGCCGTCGCTGTTCCGCGACAGAGCGCTGCCCCGGAAGCGCGTGTGGAAGCGGCTCCGAAAGCCGATTGCCGCGAGGATCAGGAGGCTGAATCCGAGCATCATGGCATGGAACCACCAATCCGGGCCGTCGCCTTGTCGTGAAAGCGCAATGGCGATGGCAATGTAGCCCGTCAGAAGGACGACCACGAAAACGAACAGGAAACCGTATTTCCGTATGTTCAGTCCGCTGGCTGGACCCGTTGGCTCGAAGCGTATCGCATCCTTTCCCCGAATCGCCCGGTAGCCGAACCGGGCGAAACCAGACACTGGCAACGGGATTTCACGTCGCATGACCATGGATCGAGTCCTCGCCGGATTGCCTCTGCCGGCATGCTTTACTATCGGTAGTATTCTAGGGTGCGGCGATCACCCCATGATACCGGCCCAGCCAGTAGGCCAGCATGTAGTCCACGCCCGCGCCGTCGCTACGTCCGTCGCCGCCATTGTCCGCTTTGTAGGGATCCTGGTTCCAGCGCTCAAAAAGACGCTCGTCAGCAGGCAGCACTTCCAACAACACATCGTTGCCGCGAACACTCGGGCGCGGGTCAAACACGACATCAGCACGGTGGCTGTTGTCCTGGTTCCAACTACGCCGGTCCTGGGGCATCTCGCGAAGCGTCTGGATCGCGCCCTCCACATCGGCATCTTCGGGGTCAACGCTCGCATAGACCATCGCCATGAGACTATTTCGCTCGTCCCGCTCGATGAGGGCGTGGCGGCGCAGGGCACGATGAACCGCATCGCGAATCACGGGATCGTGTTCAATCTGAAGGTAGGGGTAGAAGCATATCGCCGAAAGCTGGTCGTCCGAATGGTTCATCTCGTCGGGCCAGAGT
>JAJRPE010000417.1 GCA_024280935.1 Candidatus Hydrogenedentota bacterium | reverse complement strand
TTATGGAATTGGGATTCAATCAAGGGCGCGGTGGTGGACACGGCGATGAAGGGGGCGGACTTGAGACAGAGTTGGAAGGCTGGCTTCAGTTTGAGGACCTCTTCCGTATGGAGGATAAAATTAACCTCCGTGTGGGTACCGTTGGGATGCAGGAGTTCGGACTATTCACTCAGCGAAACCACAATCGTTTGACGCTGACTCCCTATTTGTATGCCTCTTGGGCCATGCCTACGCCTGAGGACCATGCCGTGGAGAATGTTTTCGGACCTGGTTCTACCGTTGGTGCCAGTGACTTCAGCATCCACGCCCAGCCGGGTGTGGAAGTGAACGGGTTTGGAAACCGGTGGCGCTATGCCCTTGGCCTGGTCAACGGAAACGGCAGCGTTTCCGACAACAACTCGGAAAAGGACCAGTACCTCCAGCTTGCCTATAAGTTTGGCGGGCGGGGCTTTGATGGTTCCTCCGGGGACGAATCAGGTTCTGGGCTGGGCAGCGGCGATCCTTGGGTCGACGATTCGCTTACCCTTTCCCTCTTCGGGTACCGGGGTACCGGAACGGTGGAGGTTCTCGGCTTCAAGAAAAAGGATGATTTCTGGCGGATCGGTCCCGGTTTCAAATGGAAGCACAAAGATTTGGCATTGGGTGCCGGCTACTTTTGGGGGTCGAATGATAAGCCCTACGGGCCGCTGGCGAACCAATCCATTGATTCCACAGCCTGGTTTGCCGAGGCGGAGTATTTTGTCCTCCCTTGGCTGACGACAACGCTTCGCTACGAAGCATTGGATCTTGATTTGGCCTCGGGAATCCCAGGCCTCTTCATCCAGGAGGAGCAGGACCAGTCCCGCTTTGTGGTGAGCACAAAGGCGCTTATACGGGCCAACTTGTCGTTGACCGTGGAAGGCAGCTTCTATACCAAGGATGAGCGTGTCACCAAATCGTTGCGTGGAGGAAGCAATGGCGATAATAGCCAGATTTCTGTTGCACTCCATACCGCATTTTGAGCGTGGCGTGACCACTACTACAAATTGAAACTCTGCGGCACGAAGTTGGTCTGCGGAATAACCGGAGAAAAATATGAGACGTCTAAGTTTAGTTGCCATAGCGGCCTTGGTGTTCGCGGCATTCACCCCGTGGGCCCAAGCCGGCACCGTATCTGGCGCGATAAGCGTATCTGGAATCCGCCTCAAAACGGAAGGGGCCAAGAGTGACAAGGATGTGATCGTCTATCTTGAGAAGGCAGGGGATGCGACCTACCCCGATCCGCCTGCCGAGCATGCGCTGATCGACCAGAAGAATCTTGTATTCCTGCCCCACGTGTTGCCGATTCAAAAGGGTACCACGGTGGATTTTGTGAATAGCGACACCACGGAGCACAACGTGTTCTGCGTTGACGATTGCTGCAAGCTCGTCGAAGACATCAATAGCAAAAAAGCCAAGTTCCTTGACCTGGGCAACTTTCCCGGTGGCGGAAAGGCCAGCCATACTTTTAGCATCCCGGGAGAGGGCGTGGTGCTTTGCAAGCTGCACCCCGAGATGGCTGCGTATATTGTTGTTCTGGAGACACCTTACTTTGCCGCCGCAGCAATCGATGGGGCCACCCAGACCGCATCCTACACCATCGATAATGTGCCTGCGGGCGACTATATCCTGAAGGCATGGAACAAGAAGGGCGAGTCGGCCACACAGGAGTTGACGGTAGGCGATGGGGAAACAAAAGCGGATGTGGAACTCCAGCGTAAGCAACGCAAGAAGCGCAAGAAAAAAAGCAGCAAGAAAAATAAATAATAGTAGTTCTGCGGTCCAGGGGCGGAAGCTTCTGGGCCGCACCCTTTATATCAGGACCCCGGCGTTTCAGGCTGGCCGTGGTCCGGTGCTAAAGAAAATGAGGAGGTTCTTCGGGCGATGGCGCGTGAAGCGAAATATTCTATCTCCATACCGGATGATGCGCATTGGCGGCATCAGATCAAATGCCAGGACGCTTGCCCTGTTCATACGGATGCGCGGGGATACGTTCGGGCCATTGCAGAGGGGGATTTAGAAAAGGCCTATTTGATCGCCCGTGGACCCAATCCGTTGGCCAGTATTTGCGGTCGTGTTTGCGGTGCCCCGTGCGAACTCAATTGCCGCCGGGGTTCTTTAGACGCACCGGTATCCATTCGTGCTTTGAAGCGCTACGCCCACGAGACGTACCAGGATATGGATCTGTCTCGCGAGCTGGACGTAATCGAGCGAATTCGCGAATCTTTTGCCAAGCGTGATTGTGCAGGCAGTGAGGAAGTGGCGGCGTTGGCGGGGCTGTTTGACGGGGGAAAGGTAAAGCGCGCTTCCGGGCAGCCCGTCGCGATTATCGGCTCAGGACCCGCCGGCCTTGCGGCCGCACACGATTTGGTTCTCTTTGGATTCTCGCCCGTTATCTATGAAATGGAATCCGTCGCCGCAGGCATGCTTTATCTCGGGATTCCAGAGTATCGGTTGCCTCACGCTATTATTGAGGCGGAGGTCGATGCCATTCGTGCTATGGGTGTCGAAATCAAGACAGACATTACCATCGGGAAAGATATCTCGTTGTCCGAGCTCATGGAGCAGTTTGCTTCGGTGATCGTTGCCGTGGGTGCCAAGAAATCGCGGCCACTCCCCGTGCCGGGCGCGGAAGGCCGGGGTGTCTATGGAGGCGTGGACTTCCTGCGGGCCGTGGCGTTGCGGCGGCCCATGACACTCGGGCAGGAAGTGGTGGTCATCGGCGGCGGCAACGTGGCCTACGATGTCTCCCGTACCGCGCTTCGCAGGGAGGTGGAAAGCGATGTCTCCCGTACCGCGCTACGTCTTGAAGGCGTGAAGACAGTCCATTTGTGTTGCCTGGAACCCAAGGAGGCGATGCTCGCCGATGAAGTTGAGGTTTCCGAGGGTGCCGAGGAGGGTGTTATTTTGCACAATTCCTACGGACCCGATGAGATTCTTCTGGATGAAAGCGGGGCTGTTCGCGGTATACGGATGAAGAAAGTGTTGTCCATCTTTGATGAGCAGGGCAGGTTCGCGCCGAGCTATGATGAGAATGACACGTTGGAGATAGCGGCCGATACCGTATTGGTCGCCATTGGGCAGCAGTCCGATTTCTCCTTCGTGGACTCAGAACGGGATGGCATTGAGATGACGGAGCGAGGGACTTTCGCTTTGGATGAGGCGCACTCCACATCGCGGGCCGGCCTTTTCGTCGCCGGGGATGCCGAACATGGCCCCAAGCTGATGATTCACGCCATTGCCAGCGGAAAACATGCCGCCCGCTCGGTCTATGAGTATGTTTTGGGCACGCCGTTGACGTGGGAGGAATCGGGCGGGCACTTTGCGCTTAGTGACTACGAGCGCGAAGCCGACTACGAGGTATTGTCCCGTCAACAACCCGCAACCCTTTCGCCGGAGGAGCGCACCCGCTCGATGTCTCTTGATGTCGAACAGTGCCTTGGTGCCGCCAACGCCTGTACGGAAGCGAGCCGCTGTTTGGATTGCGGTGTCAATACGATTTTTGATGGGCAGAAGTGCTTCTTATGTGGTGCCTGCGAGGAAATATGTCCGGAGCAATGTCTCAAGCTGGTCTCGCTGGATGGGCATGGCGGCGGCGCGGACTTCTTCTCCTTTCGAGAGGAAGCAAATCGGGCGGCGCAGGGGAAATCACTGAGTGGAATTATTAAGAACGATGATCGCTGTACGCGCTGTGGTTTGTGCGCCGACCGCTGCCCCGTTGGGGCTATAACCATGGAACGTTACCAATTTTCGACCGCATGCAATTTGACGGAGAACCTACTATGACGACACCGAACGAAACCTCCCCCGAGGATAGCGCGAAGACAACGGATGGCCTGTCGAGGAAGGACTTTCTTTCCACAGCGGGCGTGGGTATGTGCGCCAGCGGTCTTGCGTTGGCCAGTGCCGGGGCGTTGCGGTCTGCGGTTCCCAGTGTGCTTCCCGATGCGTCCGCACAATTTAAGGCGGGGAAAAGCGAAGACTTTGTACCCGGAACCATGAAGGACTTCACGGAAGAAAATGTCTTGGTTCTCTGTGACGCAGATGGCGTCTTTGCGATTTCCACCGTCTGCACGCATTTGGGCTGCATTGTGGGCCAAAGCGACGGCGGTTTCCTATGCCCTTGCCATGGTTCGCGCTACGATGCCGATGGCAATGTCCTCCAGGGTCCCGCGCCCAAAGGGCTTGCCTGGTTTGACATAGCACAACTTCCCGATGGCAACTTGCAGGTGGATCGGGCTAAACCCGTTCAGGTCGGAACAAAGTTCAAGTTCACCGATACGGAATTAGGGTAAACGACCAATGAGCAATTCTATCGAAAAAGAGTCTTCGGCGCTTGACGCGCCAGCAGAGAAAACGACAGGATCCAGTCAGGCCGGTGGCTTTGGCCTTCTTTTGGAGAATATCCGTGCTTTTCCGGGAAACTTCCGGGATGCCGTCATACGCCACGGTGTTCCAGATTCGCAGCGGACGCGGTCACAGGCGGTTTTCAGCAATATTTTTCTGCACATTCATTCCATCAGAACCCACCGCTGGACGTTGAAGAAAAGTTTTACGGTGGGATTGGGTGTGGCGACGACGGCCTTGTTTCTTATTTTGTCTGTTACGGGCATAATGCTGATGGTCTATTACAAGCCCACCGAGGCCGAGGCCTACAACTCCATCAAGGATATTCATTACATAGTTCCAGGGGGGCGGTTGTTGCGCAACACCCACCGCTGGGCCGCCAATTTAATGGTTATCAGTGCCCTGCTTCATATGGTTCGTGTCTTCTTTACGGCATCCTATCAGAAGCCGCGCGAGTTTAACTGGCTCATTGGCATAGCGTTGCTTGTCCTTACCCTAGCTCTCAGCTTTACGGGTTATTGCCTTCCCTGGGACCAACTGGCCTATTGGGCCGTTGTGATTGGTTCCAATATTGCCGGTTCGGCGGTGGAGTTGACCGATGCCCTGAACGTCACCCAGGTGTTTGATATTGGAATGATGCAGCGGCAAATCCTCCTTGGCGCGAGTAGCGTTGGCGGCGAGGCGATTCTGCGATTCTATTGGATCCACTGCATTGCCTTGCCTTTTGCGATGACTGTGCTTATCGGAATGCATTTCTGGCGAATTCGGAAAGATGGCGGCATGTCCCGCCCTTCCGATATCCGTGAGGAAGAGCTGGCGGGCTTGCCGGAAGACGAAGTGGGCAAAGCAGCTTTTCAGGGATCGGGAAAGACCTATACCCTGATGTGCGCCGTCCCGGAGAAGACCCTTCAGGTAGACAAGGACCAAGAGAATACGGTCCACAGTTGGCCCCATGCATTCCGTGCCGAAATGGCCGTCGTTATGACGGTGCTGGCGGTAGTTCTTCTCTTGGGTGTTTTTTACAACGCGCCCCTCAAGATTGCCGCCGATCCCGCAATTCCAGAGAACCCGGCCAAGGCCCCGTGGTATTTTCTCGGCCTTCAAGAGGTCGTATCTTACTCCGCTTTTGCGGGGGGGATTGGTGTGCCGCTCTTTATGCTCGTCGGTTTGGCCTGCATTCCATTTCTCGACCGTGAACGGGGAAAGCTGGGGCGTTGGCCGCGGCAGCGTGATTTGCGTTGCGCGATAATTTCCCTGGCCTTTTCCTTTCTTTGCATCGTCGCGACCCTGTCCTTTCGCGTGCATTTCGGTTGGCTCCGTGATTGGTGGCCGGGCATTAACCAACTTTGGATAATTCTCATCAATCCGGGAACCCTGGTCCTCGCTGTGTTCACGGGATATTCCCTGCTGTGGACAGGCCGGACGGGTTCAACGCGGCTGGGCGCTATCGCCTTCTTCTGCTGCCTGATGACCTTCTTTGTGGTCTTCACGTATTTCGGGACCGTGCATCGTGGGCCCAATTGGGACTTCTATTGGTGGCCTTCGCAATGGCCCACCCACTGACAAGGAATATACAATGCGAATGATCCTTTTTTTGGCCAGCTTGCTGTGTGTGGCTCTGTTGCTTTATGCGCCGCTTGATACCTTTCGCCTGCAGGAATACCACCGTCACCAGAAGTCCTATCGGGACGCGAAAATCGAAGTGGCGAAAACAGAAAGCCAACGCGAGGAAGCGAAAAAATATCCCATTAAGATTCGCCAAATCGTCCTGCCCGAACTGAACCGAATTGACCGCTGCACATCCTGCCACGTGGGTTTGGAAGATCCGGCCATGAAGGATGCCGAGAATCCCATCAGGACCCATCCGGGGAACTATCTTGCTCACCACGATATCCAAAAGGTGGGTTGCACCGTTTGTCACGATGGACAAGGCCGTGCGCTGATCGCCGATGACGCGCACGCCGTTGGCTTGTCCACTTGGGAAAAACCGCTGTTGTACCCGCCCTTTATCCAGGCAAATTGCCTTCGCTGTCATGATGTTGGCGAATTGCCGGGTCTTGAAATTATCCAAAAGGGTAGTGAATTGTTCAACACCCGCGGGTGTATGGGGTGCCATAAACTCGATGGCAAGGGTGGCCAGGTGGGTCCCGATCTGACACATATCGCCGATGCCAGCACCCATCTCAAGCAACCGAAAAACCATTCGGACGACGAATCACCTTCTTCCTTGTTTCATGACAATAAGAACCTCGCCTACATCTACGAATCTATTAAGAGCCCGGATGCCCAGCCCGCAACCACGGCGATGATGGATTTCGAGTTTTCCGATGAAGAAGTCTTGGCGCTAACCGTCTTTTTGAAGGGACTTTCCAAAAGAGAAGTGCCCGCATCCTATGTGATGAAGCGTTATACGCGTCGGCAGCGGAATGGGGAGCTCACGGGCGAAAATCTTTTCTCCAAGTATTGCGTGGCCTGCCACGGGCAAGGCGGCAAGGGGGGCGTCGAAAATCCAAATTACGGGAAGGGAACGGTTCCTCCGCTCAATACGCTTGCAGAAAAACTATTTCTCGAGTATGAGGAAGATGCCGAGTACCTGTCGGAACTGCTATCGGAGGGCATCGATATCGAGAACATGGAGGAACCCCTGGATGTAGACGGTCGGGCGCGTGTTTTGGCCCAATACCGTGCGATCAAAGATGTCATTAAGAAGGGAAGTGTCGCGGGGAGAGCCGAGGAGGGAGGGCATCCAGCGCTCCTGAACATGCCCGCTTGGAAAACCGGCGGCCTAGGCGATGCGGATATAGACAGTATCTTGTCTTACCTGCTGCTTCAATTTCCCTGGGAGGGCGATTTGGACGTTGAGGAGGGTTCCGATGAAGATTCTGACGAAGACTCCGACGAAGATGTAGAGGAAGAAGAACTTGAGGAG
>JAJRPE010000416.1 GCA_024280935.1 Candidatus Hydrogenedentota bacterium | reverse complement strand
GCCCGCATTGGCACGCCCCACTGTTATAAGTGCGGCAAGGTCATTGAATCCCAGACCCCCCAGACCATCGTGGATGCCATCATGGCCTTCCCCGAAGGCACGCGAATCCAACTGATGGGGCCGCTCATCCGCCAACGCAAAGGCACCTACCAGAAGGTCTTCGAGGATGTGAAGCGCCAGGGCTTCGTCCGCGTCCGAGTCGATGGCGAGTTCTACCACGTGGACGACGACATTGAGATGGAGCGCTATGTAAAGCACGACATTGATGTGGTGGTGGATCGCGTCGCCGTGAAAGAAAGCGCACGCAAGCGTATTACCGACTCCG
Organism: Candidatus Hydrogenedentota bacterium; assembly: GCA_024280935.1. GTDB lineage: Bacteria > Hydrogenedentota > Hydrogenedentia > Hydrogenedentales > JAEUWI01 > JAEUWI01. The sequence goes on along the minus strand of JAJRPE010000416.1, from coordinate 2,258 downwards.
TGGAGGTCTGCCTGAAACAGGGCAAGGGCCTCATCCGCATCTGGTATCAAACCAAGGGCGAAGAGGAGAAGGAAATCCTCCAGAGCGAGCACCTCGCCTGTGTGGAATGCGGCATCGCCTCGGAAGAGCTGGAACCCCGCGCCTTCTCCTTCAACAACCCCCACGGCGCGTGCCCCAACTGCACGGGACTGGGCCAGGTCATGGAGGTAGATGCCGAATTGGTTATTCCCGATTTCTCCCTCAGCATTGACGACGGTGCGGTCCGTCCCTGGAGTATGCACAAATTATTGGACGGCATGTACCGCAAGGCCCTCGCTTCGGTGTGCAAGCACTACAAGCAAGACGTAAATAAACCGTGGTCCAAGCTGTCGGAAGAATTTCGACACATCGTGCTCTACGGTTCGGGCACGGAGGAAGTTAAATTTTCCTACTCCAACGCCAAGCGGAAATACGAAACCAAGCGGGTCTTTGAGGGGGTTATGGCCAATCTGGCGCGGCGTTTCCGGGATACCGATTCGAACCGCGCGCGGGACATGATCAGCCAGTTCATGGCGAGCCGCCCCTGCCCCAAATGCAACGGCTCGCGCCTTCGCCCCGAATCCATGGCCGTAACCATAGACGCGCACTCGATCATGGATGTGACCGCCATGTCCATCGGCGAGGCGGTCGTATACATGAAGGGCCTCACCCTCGAAAAGTCCCAGAAAATAATCGCCGAACGAATCCTCAAGGAAATCCGCGAACGGCTGGGTTTCCTGTCCAGCGTGGGCCTGAACTATCTCTCCCTCGACCGCCAGGCGGGCACCTTGTCGGGCGGCGAATCACAACGCATCCGCCTGGCGACACAGATTGGTTCGGGCCTCGTGGGGGTGGTCTACATCCTCGACGAACCCAGCATCGGTCTGCACCAGCGGGACAACGCCAAGCTCATCGCCACCCTCGAACGCCTCCGCAATATGGGCAATACGGTTATCGTGGTCGAGCACGACGAGGAAACGATCCGAATGGCGGACTACGTCATTGATATGGGACCCGGCGCGGGCGTTCATGGTGGGAAGGTGGTGGCCAAGGGCACGCCCAAGCAAATCATGGCGTCCAAGAAATCGCTCACCGGCCAGTACCTGACGGGAAAGCTGGTCATACACACGCCGAAAGAACTGCGCAAGAAAACCGACAAGGTCATCGCGATTCGTGGCGCGGAACACAACAACCTGAAGAAGGTCAATGTCGATATACCCCTGGGGCTCTTCGTGTGCGTCACGGGCGTGTCGGGTTCGGGCAAATCCAGCCTCATCAACGAAACCCTCTATCCGGCGGTATCACGGGCATTGCATGGCGGCTCCAAAAAGAAGCCCGGCAAACACACGTCCATCGAGGGCCTGGAACACATCGACAAAATCATCGATATCGACCAGTCGCCCATCGGCCGCACGCCCCGCTCCAACCCCGCGACCTACACGGGCATGTTCTCGCCCATCCGCGAGCTTTTCGCCAAGCTGCCCGAGGCCAAGGCACGGGGCTACAAGCCGGGGCGTTTCAGTTTCAACGTGAAGGGCGGGCGCTGCGAGGCCTGCGAGGGGAACGGCCTCATCACCATCGAAATGCACTTCCTGCCCGATGTCTATGTGCCCTGCGACACCTGCGACGGCCTGCGCTACAACCGGGACACCCTGGAAGTACGTTTCAAAGGCAAGAACATCGCCGAAATCCTGAATATGACCGTGGAAGATGCCTGCGACTTTTTCAAGAATATCCCGGCCGTCTACCGGGCCGTCCAGACACTCTTTGACGTGGGCCTGGGCTATATCACCCTCGGGCAGGCCGCCACCACCCTCTCTGGCGGGGAGGCCCAGCGCGTGAAGCTCGCCTCGGAACTGGCAAAACGCCAGACCGGCCGCACCCTCTACATCCTCGACGAACCCACCACGGGCCTTCACGCCGCCGATGTGGACAAGCTCCTCCAGGTGCTCCACCGCCTGGCCGACCATGGAAACACCGTCGTGGTCATCGAACACAACTTGGATGTCATCCGCACCGCCGATTGGATCATCGACATCGGCCCGGAAGGCGGCGATGCGGGGGGCAAGATTATCGCCACAGGTCCGCCCGCGAAAATAGCCAGGGCGAAGAAGAGCTACACGGGCCACTACCTGCGCGACAAGTTGTGAGGTTTGGAGCGCAGGCGGCCCGCCTGCACGGGCACACAAGTGACCAGAAAACAAAAATCACAGGCGATACACCTGTGCTACCCTGCGCAG
>JAJRPE010000415.1 GCA_024280935.1 Candidatus Hydrogenedentota bacterium | reverse complement strand
GAGGGAATAATTGGCGAGGACACCGAGGGGCTTTCCATCCAGGGTCTGGAAGAGCATGAAGGCCACTTCGGGGTCCGTCGGACCCGCAGGCTTGACCATGTCGGGGCTGGCACCGGGCGGGTTCATGCGAACCGTCTCGCCTACCTTGCCGAAAGGGTTGGGGCCGATAGTCCCTTCCTTCATGTGCCAGCGGCGGTTGAAGACCTCGTCGGGAACGGAACCCGAGCCCCAGCCAATCCGTGCGGGCACACGATTTTGCCAGGCTTGGTCAATGCCATCGGCGATACGGCGGGTAAGGAAGGTGTCATACTCCGGGTCGACCTCGGACTGAAAACCGGGGTAGACGCAGGGGGCGGAATGGGTATGGGTCGTCGAAATGAGCATGTTCTGGGTGGCGAGGCCGGTGGCGGCCTGCGCGCGCTCTTTGGCGGCATCCATGATCTCGCGTGGAACGAGGCAACTATCGACCACGGCAAAGGCTAGCTGGGTCGTGCCGTCGTCGATCACCAGGGAGCGAACATGGATTTCATCGTGAATGGCCGCTACCTTGCGGTCGTTCATGTAGCCGACGATGGAGAGGCCCAGCCAAGGGGTGATATTCATCTTGGCCACGCCCACTTGGAAGACTTTGGCGGGTTCTTCGGCAGTGGCGGGGTGTGATGTAACGGTGAGTGTTATCAAGATTGCCAGTATGGCGCGCAGGAAGTAGGTCATGGTCGGCCTTTCTCGTAGTGTGAGTTGTTCTTCATTTTTTCTCTGCTTCCTTCGTCTCTTCGTGGTGAAAATTAACAAGCGTTCATGGCACGGGCAACTATAGTCGACAAAAAGACCTGCGGGTGCCACGGGTAGGCCCGGTAGGGTTTACCCGTGCAGAACCTTGTCTCTGAATTTGGATCCTCTTCCTTAGCGGTTGGAACTACACGGGTAAGCCCTGAGAGGCCTACCCGTGGCACCCGAAGTGGACTCTCATGGCATCCGGCTAGCCCGTAAAGGCTTACTTATTTCTTCAACTCACCAAGCAAATCCAATACCGTCGCTTGGATCACGTTCGCCGCCGTAACTTCCAGGTGGCTGGACTTGGCACGCCAGGTCTCATAGCCGCCCAGGGCGTGTTGGGCTTCGGTGGGGAGGTAGCCGTTGTAGCCGTTCGCAAGGGAAATGGTAAAGCTGCTCCCAAAGGGGGTTTGGTCCTTGATGGCGAGGCCAATCTCGACAAAGACTTCGCAGGGGATCGCCGCGATGCCCAGATCCCCAATCTGAAGGGCCTGGAGTACCAGGTCTTCCCGGTCCGGGTAGTCGGCCAGGTCCACGGTGCAGTTCGCATAGATTTCCCGCAGTCCCTTGAGGGCGCGGCCCTCGGCAGCGGCAAGGATATCCTTTGCCTCGGTCACCTCTTCGGGGGTGGGCTTGCGGACCCCGAGAGAGACTTCTTTCTGGACTGCTGCCAGGGGAACCCAATCCTGAAAGACAACATCGCCGTAAGCCCGGTGGACTTCGGCGGCTACCTTGTTGCCCACGACGGTGATTTGTTCGAAGAGCGCACGCTTTCCTCCTCGATTGGGGAAATTGATGTTGTTAATGTCGCCGCTCGTTCCATTGGACATGGCCGCGACGAAGGTGCCGTCGGAGCCGGTGGGATTCAGGAGTTCCGCAATGCGCTTGGAGAAGAGGCCAAAATAGTCCGCCGAGGCACCCGCTACCGCGCCCACATAGTGGAGGGAATAGTTTGCCAGTAGGCCAAGGGGCTTGCCGTCGATGGTTTCCAGCGCGATGAAGGCCACTTCCGAGTCGGTGGGTCCCGCAGGCTTGATAATGGTATCGCTGGCCGGGTTCGTTTGGATCGTATCAATCTTACCGAAGGGGTTCGTGCCTACTTTGCCTTCTTGGACATACCAGCGGCGATTGAAGACCTCATCGGGGACAGAACCCGATGCCCAGCCGATTCGGGCGGGGACCCGATTTTGCCAAGCCCGCGTGATCCCATCGGCAATGCGCCGACTGACGAAAGTGGTGAATTCCGGGTCGGGTTTGGATTGGAAGATCGTGGCGCAGGTTCCTGCGGAATGGCTGTGGGTGGCCGCCACGAGCATGTTCGTCGTCGTGATGCCCGTGGCCGCGCTGGCTCGTTCCTTGGCGGCATCGATGATGGGCCGTTCTACCATGCAGCTATCCACGAGGGAAATAGATAGGGTGGTGGCACCATCATCCATCACGAAGGAGCGTACATAAAGTTCGTCATTTATGCGCGTGGCTTTTCGATCCGCCATGCTGCCAGCGAGGGAGGTGCCAATCCAAGGGGTGATATTGCTCAGGGAGGCGCCGGCCTTAAAGACCTTAGCGCCATCCTGCGCGAAGGCCAGGGGCGTGAGTGCCAGGGTCAAGGCGATGAGTGTTTTATTCAACATGCGTTTTGTCCTTTGTCGTTTCTGTGGGCGTTCGCGGGCAAGGAGGTTGGGCATCCTGCCCGACACAAGGCGCACGACAAGTGTCGAAAGCGCACGTGGTGTTTGTGGTGGCGCGTTGATTGTTCCGGGCGGGGCCGCGACGTTTTGTGTTTTTGGTCTCAAGTGACTGTACGTTCCGATGTCGGGCTTCAGGATCTGGGTGCCTCTCATGTCGGGTAGAGATGCCCAACCTCCTATTCCGCCTTGGTCAGTTCGTGTATCGTGTTCATGATGTCCTGTTCGACGGTGGGTTCCAGGGGGCCGTGGACACCATAATAAAGCATGGCACCCGCACCTTCGTAGCCGCCTTCTTTCAAGACGCGCAGTGAAGGGATGTAGGCCGGGCAGCCGTTGGTGTAGCCCATGACGAACTGTTTTTCTTTTGGGTAGTGGTGCTTGATGAGCAGGCTGTAGTCGACGGTGACTTCGCCGCTCAGGGCGGTCAACTGGACGGCCTCGCCAAATTTCCAGACCTGGACCGACTGGGGCAGGGTCGTGGGGAGCTTGCCGTCCTCTTTGTATTGACGTTGCATCTTTTTGGCGCGTCGGACGACATACTTGTTGTCGCTTTCGAGCTGCTTCGCTACTTCGGCTTCGGTGGGCGCTTCGGTCAGGGCCAGGGGAATGAGCTTGTAGCGGGCCGTGATGGGACCAGTTACGGGGGTCATGGTACCATTCAATACCGAGGACACGGCGGCCCCGAGTTCAGCTCCATATTTTTCGGCCAGCTCAATTTTTCGACGGGGCAGGGGATTCTGGTCGCCGCCGCAGCCCTGGGCGAAGAGTGCGGTTGCGCCGGGGAAGGCCTTTTCAATTTCAATCTGGGCAAAGCCCGCATAGTCACCGTTGAACTGTTGCAGGTCGGTGACGGTATTGTGGCAGGCATAGCCAAAGAGAATTCCACGTATCGTGCCATCCGCGCTCTTGGCTACGAGGGTCGGCACATCGTTGTCCACCGGCCCAATGGGATTGTAGTTGTTCGTCACGCCGCCGATGGTGTACATGCGGCGGTTCTTGCCAAAGAAGGCCTCGCCGATGCCCCAGTGGAGGGTGCCGGGCTGGAGGTCGGCCAGGGCCTCGTCGATAACCTGCACGAGGAGTTCGCCCAGATGTTTCGTGTAGGCCGTGGCCCGCTCCTGCTCCACGCCTTCGAGGCCGTAGGTGATGTGGAGTCCGTCGTTATCGACCACTGGCCCGCAGTGGGTGTGGGACGCATTGAAGAGAATGTTGGCGCGTGGGATGCCGTGCCTGGTTTCCACCTGCTTGGCGATGGGTTCCGTCTGATTCATGTAGAAACCAATCAGGTCCGCCGTTACGATGACGAATTTCGCGCCGGTCTCGTCTTCAATCACCATCGCCTTGGCCCAGATGTCGTGGAGCGCGCTTTCGCCCGCCTTGGTGCGTGACGCGTAGCCCGCGAGCCAGACCGGGCTTTCTGGCGTGATGACCACACGCCCGATTCCAATTTTCATTGTTCCCTCCGCTACGCCCCAAGGGGTAATCAGCAAGCATAAGGCAGCGATCAAGCCGCCGCTTAGAAATCGTGATACCACGTACCGTTCCTCCGTTTGATGAGTTCATTCTTGAGCGAGCAACGACGCCCAGAAAGTACAAGCTAAACGGTGATGGTACACCATGCTAACCGGGATGTCACATTCTTGAATCTGGGGAGTGTCCCGGCGGGTATACCGTCTTTCCAAATGGCCTGGTATACTATACGAAAAGATGACCGATGGAGATTTCGTATGAACACAGTCACCGTGTCGCCCAAATTTCAGGTTGTTATCCCCAAGGAGATTCGGCAACGGGCAGGGATACTTCACCTCACATGACAACGAGATTCCAATCGATCAGCAGACCGAATTGAGCGACTTCATGAGCTTCATAAAGGTGAACATTTGCAAAAATCGAAAGCGTCATATTCGAGCCGAGCTGTATGACTTGGGCATACATCAGTCATTCAGTTACCCAAGCCTTGACTCGCTATCGGAAAGACTGCGCTATGAACTAAGGTGAGCTTCGCCCACAACCCAATTTTTAAGATGTGCCGCCAATCTCCTATGATGTAGCTCTTTGCACAGTAACTTATCCCACAGGAGTGACGGCACATGAATGCATTTATACGGAAATTTTCGGGCATTGTC
>JAJRPE010000414.1 GCA_024280935.1 Candidatus Hydrogenedentota bacterium | reverse complement strand
ACCCGAGTGGACGCAAGTGGACCAAGTGGACCAAGTGGACCAAGTGGACCAAGTGGACCAAGTGGACCAAGTGGACCAAGTGGACCAAGTGGACCAAGTGGACCAAGTGGACCAAGCGTCGCCTCGAAAAGGAGAGAAATTTATCATGTCATCCGCCCTCGTAAGCGCTCTGATTGTGTTCTGCGCCCTCGTCACGCCCGCTCTTGAAAGTGAGCTGATATTTCCCATGGATCCCAAGCACAACCACGGATCCAGCATCATCGAGACTCCCGAGGGCGACCTTATCGCCTGCTGGTTTCATGGGTCGGGCGAGCGCAATTCGGATGATGTCCTTGTGCAGGGTGCCCGCAAGCGTAAGGGCGAGGCGGCTTGGAGCACGCCCTTTCTCATGGCCGACACGCCCGACCTCCCTGATTGCAATCCGGTGCTGTTCATGGATCCACGGGGCACGCTCTGGCTCTTCTGGATTGCGGTGCAGGACAATGAATGGGGCGGTTCCCTGCTCAAGTACCGCACCTCGACAAACTATCAGGGCGACGGCCCGCCGGTCTGGGACTGGCAGGACAACATCCACATTCGTCCGCGCAATCTGGGGCCCATCATGACGGAGACGCTGGACCAGATCGAGGTCCAGTTTGCCGATTTGCTCGACGCGAATCCCCGGATCAAGGGTATGATCAGCGAATTGCGCACGGCCCTGCCGATTAAGATCCATCGCCGGCTTGGTTGGATGACCCGGATCCATCCGATCATGACCAGCGAGAATCGCATGATGCTTGGCCTTTATTCCGACGTGTGGAACACCTCTATCGCGGCCTTCACCGAGGATTGGGGTAAGACTTGGAGCACGGGAGAACCCATCATGACCATGCAACTGGGCAACATCCAACCGGCCTTCGCTCGTCGGAAGAATGGCGACATACTTGCTTACATGCGGGACAACGGCTTGCCTAAGAAGATTCGCCAGGCCATTTCCACCGATGACGGTGTCACGTGGGGCGAAGTGACCAATATGGACATCCCCAATCCGGGGTCGTCGGTGGATGTGGTTGTTCTGGCGAATGGGCACTGGGTATTGTTGTGCAACGACACGAATGGACGTCATGTCGTCACCGCCTATCTTTCCGAAGATGAAGGCGAAACGTGGCCCATGTCGCGCCGCCTTGAGTCTTTTGAGCCTGATGCGGGTTCGGGGTCCTATTTCTCCACGATTCAGAGCAAGGATGGGATGATTCATGTGACCTATTCCTACAAGAACAGCGAGACCCCCGGTTCAAGTATTAAGCATGTTGCCTTTGAAGAGGCGTGGATCAAAAGTGAAGAGCCTGCGAATTAAGAATTGGGAAGGTTGAGTGCAACGTAATGCCCCGTTAAATAGGGACTATTGCAAAAGAACGGGGGAAATGCATGAAATTGATCACGCTGGCCGGGGGTGAAGCCTGGATGACCGAGGAAGAAATAGTACTAAACCGACAGTTCGTGCGGGGGGTGGACGAACTCTTGCGCGACCGGGGTGTGGGGGAGAACCCGCTCCTGGCCCTGCGGGTCAATGACGTGGTGGTATCCTGGCTCCTTGTGCGGCGCATGGAGATGGCCCTTGCCGAACCTGAGGGGCCGGAAGAGACCACGCCAACGACGCCTGCGCAGGTCGATGCCATCGGAAAGAGCCGGGAGCGTCTACGCAAGTCCATCAAGGATTTGGAGGAGTATTGCGCACGGGCGGGCACGCCCATTGATACGGGGCTGGCCGACGTGATGAAGCCGGTGATACAACAGGTGCAGGGGAGCAGTCCGTTTTTTGGGGCGGGGTGAGGGGGCTGATGAGACTGATGGGACTAAAGGTGGGGTTCGCCCAAAACCCAAGACCGTCATCCCCGCGAACGCGGGGATCCAGTGGCGTATCGCTATGCTGCTGCCGCGTTCTGGATTCCCACGTGCGTGGGAATGACGTGGGCTTTCTTGTTTACCTAGTGCTTTTTCGGGGATAACTCATTCACAAACCTGTCACAAACCTTGAAACCCTGTGGAGCAATGTGAGATACAACAGCTATGAGATACTTTGCCCTGCTTGCCCTAAGTGCCCTGATCCTCCTTCCTGGTTGCGCCTCCTCCAAGCCCAAGATGTCGGGACCGGCCGTGGTGCGGGAACTGCTCACCACGGGCTATTGCAAATGTGGCCGTTGTTGCAATTGGACCCACAGCACCTTTCTCAAGAAAACGGTGTTCAAGGAGGGGCCAAATAAGGGCAAGCCGAAGAAGGTGGGGCAAACGGCCAGCGGGAAGATGGCGAAAAAGCATCACACCATTGCGGCGGATACGAGCCTCTACCCTTTTGGCACGGTCATGTATATACCAGGCTATGGCTATGGCGTGGTCGAGGACCGGGGCGGGGCCATCAAGGGGCAGCACATCGACCTTTTCTTCGGGAGCCACGAGGCGGCGCTCAAGTGGGGCAAGCAGCGTAAGAAGGTGCAAATCTGGTTTCCATAGGGGACTGCCGGGGGACTGCCTCGCCACAGGCCACGTGCCTTGAAGAAGAATCCTGCGTGGCGGACGTGTTCACCTGAGTTTGGGGAAACGACCGTGACAGGCGGGGCTGTACCCAATGTACTGCGTAAGGCGCAGAGTAAGTTTCACCGTAACCGTTCACGACACGGATACCTTATAGTCAACAAAAAGAGCTGCGGGTGCCACGGGTCGTGAATGTTTACGTTTCACCTATGCCACCTTTCTTGTTGGGATGGCATCTCTTTGCACCCTTAAACTCCCCCGCTTCGCTCCTCCGTGTAAGGGTGGCACCCATAGGTGTTTTGTGTGTCAAACGCACGAAGCCTCGTACCTCGGCATCGTGCGGCACGTTTGGCAGGATTAGGCGTGTTGCGTTATGAGTCGGAGGGCTTGGGCGAGGCAGTCCCCGCATTGGGTACAGCCCCGCCTGTTGACGTGCCCTTCACTGATTTGGGCGTGCGGTTCCGACGCGAGGCATATTGCACTACGCAACATGGGCTTGGGCGAGGCAGTCCCCTATCCGCCCAGATGCTCCGTTAGAAACTCGATGGTCAGGGTTGCGAGGTCTTTGTTATCGAATAATCCGTCCCAGGCCCCGTGTCCTTTTCCTGCAATGGGGTAATAGGCGACGGGAATGTTGTTGGCGTTGCAGGCATCGCGAATTTCCAGGGCGGGGGCGAGGGAGAGGCCCACGGTGAAATCGTTGGTGCCGTGGAAAATCATTACCGGCGGGTCGGTGGCATCAAAAGCTTTCACCACAGGGGCGGCACTGCCCCAGCAATCAATGATGGCCTGGGGGCGTGTGCTCACGCCGGGGTTATTCGCTGCGGGGACGGGAAAACCAGCGCCATCGCTGCTGAAGAGGGTGTCGTCGGTAATGCCCGCCGCGAGGGCGGCAAAGGCTCCGGCCGATTCGCCCCAGAGGGCAATGCGATCTGGATCGACGCGCAGGGACCGGGCATTGGCGCGCACGTAGCGCATGGCGGTTTTTGCATCCACAAAGGCCGCGTGCATGGCGGCACGCAAGTCGAGGGCATCAAAAACGAAGTCGATGGTATCGGGAGACCAGTCGGAAGGGGCCGGTGGTCCGTCATCTTTGAGACGATAGTCAATCAGAAAGCAGACGTAACCGGCTACAGCGAGGGCGTCGGCCTGGCGAACGAGGTTTTCGTCTATCTTGGTGCCGCCTTCAAAGGAACCGCCGTGGATCATGACCACGGCTGGACGCATCTCGTCGGTGCTATCGAGTTGGATGAGATCGTATTTGAGATCGATTGTCGTGTAGGTACCCGCTTGCGTATCGCGTTCCACATTGCCCTGGCCGTAGACGAGGTCGGATGTACGTGTTATGCCGGGGGAAAGCTGCCCGGGGCATCCGCTCAGGATGAGGGTGACAAAGAGTACGAAGATTAGGGGAAGGAACTTCGGTGCGGGCATGCATAGTCTCCTTGGTTGCGCAACGGTCCCCGTAGTATACGACAGTTGGCGGGGAGAGGGCCATGGGGTGCGCAGGCGGAGCAAATAGACAACCGCCGGGTGCCACCCTCACACGCAGCCGGTTCCCGGCTACGTTTGCGGGTGCGGGTTTGTGGAAACTCCCTGTGTCATCACTTGATCTGGGTAAGCGTTCACGGCTCGTGGTTCAAAAACAATCTGCGGGTGCCACGGATAGGCCTCTCAGGGCTTACCCGTGTAGTTTCTACCGGTAAGGAAGATAATTAAGATTCATCCGGTTGAAGCGTACATCTAACCCTCGTACATCATTCATAAGAATTTGTAGAAGAAGGTTCTATTGTACTCATCCGTGTT
>JAJRPE010000413.1 GCA_024280935.1 Candidatus Hydrogenedentota bacterium | reverse complement strand
GACGTAACCATCAACAAGCGTATCCTGGACTACGATTTGCTCTGTATCGTTGGTCCCGTCTTCCCCCACGAAGTAGTGGGATTCAGTGGCGGCTACAAGTATTTCTTCCCCGGCATTGCGGGCGAGGCCATCCTTGACGTTTTCCACTGGCTGGGCGCCCTCATTACCAACGTTGCGATCAATGGCACGAAGAACACGCGGGTCCGAGCGGTTATCGACACGGCGGCAAGTCTCGTTAAGGTAGACACCCGCTGCTTCTGCCTGACGGTGGTGCGAAAAGACACCAAGGCGATTTTCTTTGGCGATCCAAAGGAAGCCTGGAGTGCCGCAGCCGACCTGGCCGCGCAAACCCATATCGTCTATAAGGAGAAGCCCTTTAAGACGGTGCTGGCACTGGCCCCGCTCATGTACGATGAAATCTGGGTGGCGGGCAAATGCATGTACAAGCTGGAACCCGTGGTGGCCGATGGCGGCGAACTCATCATCTACGGCGATCATATTCACGAGGTCAGCGTGACCCACGACAAGCTCATCAAGGAGGTGGGCTACCACGTGCGGGATTATTTCACCAAGCAGGTTGAGCGCTTCAAGGACACGCCCGGCACCATCAAGGCCCACTCCACCCACGTCAAGGGCACGGGCACCTACGAGGACGGTGTCGAAACACCCCGGGTCACAGTGACCTTGGCGACGTCTATCTCGGAGGACGTTTGCACCACCATCAACCTTGGCTATCGCGACATTAAGACCATCAACGTCGCTGACTATGAAAACCGCGAAGACGAGGGTATCCTGGTGGTACACAATGCCGGCGAGGTCCTCTATCGGATTGCTGGGGCGTGAGGAAGTACCGTCTCATAAGGAACTTGGACATCCCCTTTCTCCTTTCATTTTCGGGCCGTGCCGCACGATCCCGAGGAACGAGGGTTCGTGCGTCTGAGATGCCTTCACAAGCCGACGTGTTTCCCGTTGCTAAGGCATGGGGATGGGGAAAAATCTATATCACACTAGATGACTTACGCACGGGCAAGGGCCTATCGCCCCTTGTCCGTGGCACCCGGAGCTCCCCGTGAATGTTTTCAGGCACGCTTGGTGGTATTCACAGATACTTCCCCTTGCCATAATACCCCTCATCGCGACCGCTTCAGGCTGTTACGAGGCTCCTCCCGAATCATCCTACACCCCAAAGACTATCGCTGTGGAAACGTATCAGGCCGCACGCGAATCCCTGGCCGCAGGCGAGACCGACGCGCTTGCATTGGCCGAGGCGGCCTACCAGGCCGATTCCATCTACCCCGAAGCGGCGTGGCTCTATGCAAGCCTTTTGGGACGAGAAGGCCGCTATGACGATGCCTTGGCCGTCTGTACACGTCTCTGCGAAGAATCTCCGAATTATGTACAGGCCCATCTCCTGGAAGGTATACTATGGGACCAGTCTGGGAACCGGGAATCCGCAAATGGAGCCTATGACCGTGCGCTGGCTGTGTTTGCCCATAGTGACGCATCGGCACGATCCCGGCCAGCCTTTTGCCTCTACGAAGCGGTGACTGTATTTCTCCGCAGCGGAAAACTAGACGGTGTGCGGGCCATAAACAGGGTGCTTAAAAAATTCCCGGAATACCGCCCGGCAAAATACGTAAAAAGGTGTATGCAGGATAAGAATCGCACCTTTCTTCTACGCTGGTTTTCAGAGCGGACCGATGAACAAGGCCGTACCGAGGAAAGCGCATTTACGGTGCGAAACCATACGAAGGAGTAGTACCATGGGAAAAAATGTCATCGTAGCGCAATCGGGCGGTCCCAGTCCGGTCATCAACAGTTCGCTGCGCGGGGTCATTGAGGGCTGCAAGGCCTTTCCTGATACTTTCGGCACCATTTATGGCGGCTGGCACGGTATCGAAGGTGTGCTGAAAGAAGAACTCCGCGAGCTAAGCTCCCAAACCGAAGAGGAAGTCGCCCTGCTGCGCTATACCCCGGCGGCGGGGGCGATTGGCACGTGTCGCTACAAGCTCAAAGATCACCAGAACGAAGATTTCGACCGTCTCATTGAGGTCATGAAGGCCCATGACATCGGCTACTTCTTTTATAACGGCGGCAACGACTCCATGGATACGGCGCACAAGGTGGCCATGCTCGCTCAGGAAAAGGGCCTCGATCTCCTTGCCGTGGGCGTGCCAAAAACCATCGACAATGACGTGGGCGATTCCGCCTTTAAGCTCATCGACCACACCCCCGGTTATGGCAGTGTGGCGCGCTACTGGATGGGCATCGTCCAGAATGCCAACGAAGAGAATGCGGGGTCCTGTCCGGCGGACCCCGTGTTGGTGCTTCAGGCCATGGGCCGCAAGATTGGCTACATCCCCGCTGCTGCGCGCCTGGCCGACCCCAAGCGGGAAATGCCCCTTCAGATTTACATGCGCGAATCGGACGTGAGTACCGATGAGATGTGCGACAACATCAACGACCAACTGAAGAAAGACGGGCGCTGTGTCGTGGTGGTCAGTGAAGGTTTCGACGTCGGTGATTTGGGCGAAGTGAAAGACTCCTTCGGTCATGCCCAATTTAGCGCGTCCCAACTTACCGTTGCCCAAAAGGTCGTCAATATTCTGAACGAACGGGGCCTTGCGGCACGCGGCGCGGCGCGGGGCCAGGTTCCCGGTTGCGACCAGCGCGACACCTGCACCTACGCCTCCATCGTCGATTTGGACGAAGCCTACCGCGTCGGTCAGAAAGCCGCTGAAATCGCGGCAGCGGGCGAGAATGGCTGGATGTCCACGCTCCTCCGCACCCCCGGCCTTATCTACAACGTGGTGTACGACAAGGTCCCGTTGGAGAAGGTGGCCAATTCCGAGCGCACCTTCCCCGAAGCGTGGATTGCCGATAACAAGATTGATGTCACCGATGCGTTCCTGGACTATGCCCAGCCCCTCATTGGTGAGGATTGGCCCACGGTCCCCCTTATCGGCGGACGGCAGCGCTTCACCCGTTTCGCACCCAATTTTGCGAACAAGAAACTTTCGGAGTATGAGTTACAGGCTGCACGGAGTTAGGCGCAACCTCGGAGAAACCTGATGAAAGACGGTTGGGACTACATGACGCAGTCGGAGAATGTGGTAAACGGTCACCTTCACGATGACACCCTTGATAAGAAACTAACTTCCCTCGGCAACCGGGGCTGGGAACTAACACACGTTACGCCGCTGACATTGGATGGCAAGACCACGTGTCTCGTCCACCACTTCCGTCGATTGGCGGAACGGACACGGTCGGCGGGATTTCAATCGTAGGCGCGAAAGCGTTGTATGACACGCACAAAACACACCTTTCCAGTGGACTTGGTGGACGATGTGGACGGAGTGGACCTCTCAGGGTGTCCACGCCGTCCACCGAGTCCACACGGTCCACAGCGTTTTTAGATTTAACAACCCGAAAAGCACCAAACCGGAGAATGGATGACCATGGATAAGATGAACATCGGCCTGATTGGCCTCGCCGTCATGGGCGAAAACCTCGTGCTGAATATGGAAAGCAAGGGCTATGGCGTGGCGGTGTTCAACCGTACCGTTGCAAAAGTCGATGCCTTCGTTGCTGGGCGCGCCAAGGGCAAAAACATCAAAGGTTGTCAGAGCATTGAAGAACTCTGCGCGAGTCTTGAACGACCACGCCGTGTGATGATGCTGGTAAAGGCGGGCGATGCGGTCGATGCCTTCATCGAGCAACTTATCCCCCACCTCGAAAAAGGCGATATCATCATCGATGGCGGAAACACCCACTTCCCCGATACCATTCGTCGTGCGAAGTACCTCGAAGACAAGGGCCTGCTCTTCATCGGCACCGGTGTTTCGGGCGGTGAAGAAGGCGCACTGTTGGGACCGTCCATCATGCCCGGCGGATCGAAAGAGGCCTGGACCCACGTCAAGGATATCTTCCAGGCCATCTCCGCCAAGGTGGCCGACGGCTCCCCCTGCTGCGAATACATTGGTGCCGATGGCGCGGGCCACTATGTAAAGATGGTCCACAACGGTATTGAGTACGGCGACATGCAGATGATCTGCGAAGTTTATTCCGTCATGAAGAACCTCCTGGGCTTATCCGCCTCGGAGCAGTCCAAAATTTTCAACGAATGGAATAAGACCGAACTGGACAGCTATCTTATCGAGATCACGGCAGAGATTCTTGCCAAAACCGACGATGAGACGGGCAAGCCCATGGTCGATGTCATCCTCGACACGGCGGGTCAGAAAGGTACCGGTAAGTGGACCTCCACCAGTGGCCTGGATCTGGGTGCGCCCGTACCGACCGTTGCCGAAGCCGTGTTCGCACGCTGCCTCTCCGCCGTAAAAGAGGAGCGCGTGGCTGCCTCCAACGTGCTCACCGGTCCTGCCAAGACGGAACTCAGCCTCGACAAAGCCGAGGCCCTGGAAAACCTGCGCCAAGCCCTTTACATGGCCAAAATATGTTCCTATGCCCAAGGCTACCAACTTATCCAGTATGCCGCGAAGGAACACGGATGGGACCTGAACTACGGCGACATCGCGCTCATGTGGCGGGGTGGCTGCATCATTCGCGCCCAGTTCCTCGACGAAATCAAAAAGGCCTTCGATGCCGACCCTAACTGCGTCAACCTGCTCCTGGTGCCCTATTTCAAGGATGCCATCGACAAGGCCCAACCAGCGCTTCGCTGGATGGTTTCCGAGGCCGTCAAAGCGGGTATTCCCACCCCCTGCATGTCCTCCGCCATTGCCTATTACGACAGCTACCGCTCCGAAGTTCTGCCCGCGAACCTCTTGCAGGGCCAGCGCGACTACTTCGGCGCCCACTCCTACGAGCGCCTTGACAAGCCCCGGGGCGAGTTCTTCCACACCAACTGGACTGGCCGCGGCGGTGACACGGCATCCACGACCTACACCGTGTAGGTGGCAGGGCCATAAGCGGCTTTTGAAAACGTTGTGGACGGAGTGGACTTGGTGGACAGAGTGGACACCGTTTAATATCTCCGCTCCGTCCACCCTGTCCATATCGTCCACCGAGTCCACTGGACAACATCATGCCCGACATCACCGCAACATTCACCCTCACAGGCGAAGACTACGAATACTATCTCCGCTACTACTATGCCTACACCAAGCGGGGTCGCCGCCAGATGCGTAGGCTCTATGCGGTCGGTGTCGTCATCTTTCTTTTCTTTGTGGTGTTGAAGTACGACCATCCCAGGTTCGGCATCGCACACCCCGGGTATTTCGCGACCTACCTTGCCATTTCTGCCGTCCTCCTCGGGGGGGGCTACTGGTACCTCATCACCCGGCTCTGGCCCGCCTTCGCCCAGACAGCGGTGCGCCGGACGGCACAAAAAGGGATGTTTTCCGAGAGTAGTCTGACGATTGGGGAAAATGACCTCATAGTTAGAACTGCGGAGGGAGAAGGACGATTGTCCTGGGATAGCGTCTCCGAAGTGGCCGACACGGACGATGCCCTCTATCTTTTTATGGGCGGGATAAACGCCTTTATCATCCCCAAACGTGCTTTTTTGAACGCCGAAGACGCGGAAGAAGCCCTGCGGCGAATTACAGCCGCTATGTCCACCTCTGACACGTAGGTCGCTGTACTGCGACACAGGAGAATTTGATGCCCAAGGTATTCGTCACCCGCCGTCCACCGGAAAGTTCCGTCGCCCTGCTCAATGATGCCTTCGGCCCGAAAAATATCACGGTCTTCCCCGAAGATCGCCCCATCAACCAAGACGAACTCTTGGCGAGCGTGACGGGTGCAGATGCCATCCTGTCCATGCTGACGGAACCTATGAACAGCGAGGCCTTTGACGCGGCAGGTTCCCAACTCAAGATTGTCGCCAACATGGCCGTGGGCTACAACAACATCGACGTACACGCTGCCACGGAACGGGGCATCGTGGTCTCCAACACCCCCGACGTGCTCACGGAATGCACCGCTGACCTGACGTGGGCTCTCCTTCTCGCCACCTGTCGCCGCCTGAGCGAAACTGAACGCTTCCTGCGGTCGGGAAAATGGGCCAGTTGGTCCCCCACGTTCATGTTGGGCGTGGATGTCTACGGCAAGACCCTCGGCATCTACGGCCTCGGGCGCATCGGAAAAGCCGTTGCCCGCCGCGCCCGGGCCTTCAATATGAAGGTTCTCTACCATTCCCGCACCCAGCTCGCGGCAACCGAAGAAGCTGAGCTTGGTCTCACCTACGTGGACTTTCCCACCCTGCTCGCAGAATCGGATATCCTCTCCCCCCACTGCCCCCTGACCGATGAAACCCACCACATCTTTAACGCGGAAACCTTCAAGGCTATGAAAGACAGCGCTGTCTTCATCAACACCACGCGGGGCCCCGTTGTCGACGAAGCTGCCCTCGCCGCCGCCCTTCACAACGGGGACATCTTCGCGGCAGGCCTTGATGTCTTCGAAGCTGAACCCGCCGTTCACCCCGACCTGCTCACCGTGGACAATATTGTCTTGTTGCCCCACATTGGCAGTTCAACCCTCGAAACCCGCGCCGCCATGGCCAACCTCGCGGCAGAGAACATCATCGCGGCACTGAAGGGGAATACCCCTCCCAGCTGCGTGAATCCTGCCGTCTTGGAAAACTGACGAAATTCCTTTTCGCACGATCTCACCCGGCAGTGGGTCGGCACAATTGGGCAGGGGGATGCGAAAAGTAGGGTTTCTTAACGCCCGGTCCCAATTTACCCCCATTCCATGGTATATTGACCTCAGGTCTCTAGTGCAGAGGGCCATGGATGGTCTACGGTATTGTGCAGCATCGACGAACAACGGAACTTGTAAAATTGGTTCCGATTTTGGCAAGGCAAACCACGCTCCAGCGGCCCATTACCAATCCCCCCGTGGATCGCAAAGGATTTTCGAGATATGGAAAAACAGCGTATCCTTTTGGTCGATGATCGTCCGGATAACCTGTTGGCGCTTGAAGAGTTGCTCGGAGACATGAATCTGGAACTCGTGCGGGCATCGTCGGGCAGGCGAGCCTTGGAATTCGTCTCAGAGCGAGATTTTGCACTTGTTCTCCTTGACACTCAAATGTCCGAGATGGATGGGTTGGAAGTGGCAAGGCGCATGCAGGCCGATGAAACGGCGAGCCGTCCCCCGATTATTTTTGTGACCGCAGGGAGCTGGGATCAGGAATCACAACTGCGGGGATATGAGTATGGCGTTGTGGACTACATCAGCACGCCCATTGAGCCAACCGTCTTGCGCAACAAAGTCCAGACCTTTTGCGCACTTAGAAGTCAACAGCAGCAACTTGAAAATACCCTGGCGCGACGGGAGCATGATTCGGAGCAACTTTGTCATCGGCAGGCCGAGCAGGAAGTTATTAACGCCCTGCTCGAAATATCCTTGGAGGGCAGCCCCCTTCGTGACAGCCTCCGGCGATGCCTGGTCCGCATCTTCGATACCCCCTTTCTGAGCGTGATGCCCAAGGGTTCCATATTTGTCGCAGAGGACGATGTCTTGGAGCTTTATGCGGAGCGAGACCTGTCAACTCCGCTCCTGACGCTTTGCGCACGGGTTCCCTTCGGCCACTGCCTTTGCGGACGTGCCGCCGCCACCCAGAAAATGGTCTTGTCGGATTGTCTCGATCATCGTCACGATGTTAGCTTCGATGGAATTACGGAGCATGGCCACTGTTGCCTTCCGCTCCTGCACGAAGGGCAGCTTCTCGGGGTGTTGAATCTCTATTTGGGACACGGCCAGAAACTGGACAAACGGGAGCTTCAGTTTCTTGAAGCCGTGGGTAGCGTTCTCGCGAGCATGATCAGGCACGTTCTCGCCGCAAAAAAGATGGGCGACTCCGAAGCAAAATTTCGAGCGCTTTTTGAGTCTTCGAGCGACGCAGTAATGCTTCTCGATAGCCAAAACTACTTAGAATGCAACCCGGCCACATTGGGCATATTCGGCTGCGCGACGCAGAAGGAGTTCTGCGCGAAGCACCCCGCCGATCTCTCCCCGGCGAGACAACCATGTGGCACGGACTCCTTGACCCTGGCAAACGAGCGTATCGCCGAGGCCATGAAGAAGGGAAGCTGTCGATTCGAGTGGCTGCACAAACGCCTCGATACCGGCGAATCCTTTCCCGCCGAGGTCTTGCTCAATGCCATGGAACTCAATGGAAGACCCGTGCTTCAGGCGGTGGTCCGTGACATTACCGAGCGCAAGAACGCGGAATTCGCCTTGCGCCAGTTAAACGAGAACTTGAAAGAGGCTATGCTCAAGGCCCAGGCTGCGGACCAGGCCAAGAGCGAATTTCTGGCCAATATGAGCCACGAGATCCGAACTCCCATGAACGGGGTCATTGGCATGATTGGGCTGTTGCTCGACACCGATCTTGACGACCACCAGCGCCACTATGCCGAGACGGTTCGCTCAAGCGGCGAGGCGCTGCTCGGGCTACTCAATGACATCCTGGACTACTCAAAGATCGAGGCGGGCAAACTTGAAATGGAGACGATTAATTTTGACTTGCGTGCGCTTTTGGACGACTTTGCCGAGATGATAGCAATCCGAGCGCACGAGAAGAAACTGGAGCTCGTGTGTGCCGTGAGGCCCGAGGTGCCTGTTTTCCTTCAGGGCGACCCAGGGCGCTTACGTCAAGTGCTTATGAACTTGGTGGGCAACGCCATCAAGTTTACCGACCACGGTGAGATCGTGATTCGCGCAAGCCTGTCATCAGAGACGAAAGAGGATGCGACGATACGATTTTCGGTCTGCGACACGGGGATTGGAATTCCGAGAGAGAAATGCAGGAATCTATTTCAACAATTTACCCAAGTAGACGCCTCCACCACACGCAAGTATGGCGGAACTGGCTTGGGGCTGGCCATCTCAAAGCAACTCTCCCAATTGATGGGCGGCAAAATCGGTGTCGCCAGCGATAGGGAGCAGGGATCGGAGTTCTGGTTCACTGCCCGCTTTCTCAAACAGCCCGAGCGCCTTTGTGAACTCCCAGCGCCAACCCACATGCGTGACACACGTATTCTCATTGTAGACGACAACGCGACAAACCGAGAAATCCTGGTGACTCAATTAACCGCTTGGGGAATGCGTGTGGATGAAGCCAATGGCGGGAAAACGGCGCTTAGGCTTCTCCGCAACGGCAAAAAAACAAAGGATCCCTACAGCCTGGCAATTATCGACATGCAAATGCCCGATATGAATGGCGAAGAATTGGGTCGGGTCATCAAGGCCGATGCCGAGTTGGCCGATACGCGTTTAACGATGATGACCTCCCTTGGTCTGGAAGGCAACGCCCAACGTATAAAGAAAATCGGCTTCGCCGTCTATCTCACGAAGCCCGTGCGCCGCTTAGATCTTTTTTCCAGCATTACCATGGCGCTGAGCGGGATAACGCCACAGCGCAAACGACCTCCTATTCAACAGAACTCTATCACGAATCCTCTCGATTGCAATGCGCGGATTCTCCTGGTGGAAGACAACACCACAAACCAGAAGGTCGCATTGGGCATACTCAAAAGAAAACTCGGTATCGCTGCCGACGTGGCAAACAACGGTGTCGAGGCGATTGAGGCGCTGAAGCTCAGGGAATATGATCTTGTGCTCATGGACTGTCAAATGCCCGAGATGGATGGCTACGAAGCCACCGCCGCGATCCGCGATCCCAAATCACGGGCCTTGAACCGCGATATTCCAATTGTCGCGATGACCGCCCATGCCATGCAGGGTGATCGTGACAAATGCCTGGATGCGGGTATGAGCGATTATCTCACCAAGCCTATAAAGCCAACGGACTTAATCGAAATGCTCGGTAAATGGCTCCCAGGGGAGAGCGCGAAAAACAAGGCGTGACAGAGTAGAATCTCGCCGCAAGGAACGGCAGCCAATATTCTATACCGAGAGATTCCAAAATACCTTCCTGTATGCACGCCGTATTTATCGTATAGCCTTCGCGACCAGATTGGTCACTGTATTTCGCAACAAGGTCGTTTGTTCGGGAGTCTTGGGCGAGTCTGTTGTAATAAAAACCAGCGAAAGCTTCGTCTCGGGATCGGCGACGCCGATGACCGTGTCTAATCCTGCGTGACCAAAGGAGGCTTCTGAAATCTGATCGCCGAAGCCAAACCAACCCGTGTTTGTATCGCCGCGCGTCAACCATCCCAATCCCCAGAATTCATGGGTAGGCTTTTTACCTGCTTTGATAGCCGACAGCCGTTCCTCCATATACTGAACACGCAGCATCTCATCGACCGTTTCAGGCTTGAGCAGTATTTTTCCCTCCCAGGTACCTCCGTTGAGAAAGAGCTGAAGCACCTTCAACACATCACGTGGCGCGCCGATGCACCCGCCCGCAGGATGGCCCAACAACCCAAAATGAGCGCCATCAAGAGCGGCCGGGAGCTCTCTGGGTTGGGGCCCCAGCGATACGGGCATCCCTGCGGGCGGAAGTCCAAAGGTAAGGCTGGTGGCACCCAGCGGATCGAAGAGGCGTTCGCGACAGATGTCGGGCCAGGACTTCATGCCCGAGACCCGGCGCACAGCCTCCGCAGCCACAAAGGCGCCACTCAGCGCGTGGTAGGCGGTCTTGCTTCCGGGAGGCCATTCGACCTTGGCTGCACAAAATGCATCCACGCCCGCTTGCCACTTTTCGGGTGTCAAAACATCGGTGAAAGCAACCGACGGTATCCCCGCCGAATGGGTAAGCAGATGGCGAAGTGTAATGGATTCTTTGCCACCCCCCTTGAATTCTGGAATGTAGGTCGATACCGGCGCGTCGTAATCGAGCAACCCATCCTGTTGGGCCAAGGCGACGACCGTTGCCGTAATCACCTTTGAAAAGGATGCCAGGATATGAACGGTATCACCGTCAAGCACCGCATCCCGCCGAACCCCGTCACAGCGCGTACCAAAGTATTGCTCATAAAACACCTTGCCATCCCGTGCTGCGACCAGCAAAGCGCCAAGCATATCACCCGACTGCACGTGACCTTCAATAAAGGCCGTGACCTCGCTCATCTCAATGGCGACACCGCCCTTTGTATTCGACCGCGAAAAAACACGCCCCGAGGCTATTGGGCCGAGGAGCACAGCAGCGCCTGCCACCTTTTTCAGGAAACTTCGCCGTGTGAACCCAACCCGGTGCGACGTTTTGTCTATTCTCATGCAGATCCCCTCGATAGAACCCGAAACAGGCGGCTTTTCAAATCGGACGGCAGTATATCAGGAAGCGCGCCGCAGGCCGAAACAGCACGTTCACTGGGTGTATATTTGGCTTGAGAGTAGCACGGGGAACGCCCCATTCGCTATACTAAGTGCGCATTCCCCCCTGAAATCCCCAATAAGGAGTCGTTTTATGTATATTGGTCGTATTGTCAGTGTGGTACAGACCCCCGAGGGAAAATTGGGCGCTGTCTATCGTGTTTCCAGCCGCTCCTTTCCCAACCGAACGGCCGTCCCCGCCAAAACGAAGGTGTCCATCGTGCCGAAGGCCGGTCACGAGGGCGACATCCACAAGAACCCCTATATCGCCTATAATTGTGTTCAGGTGGTGTGCGACGGTCAGGTGGCCGTCGTGACCAATGGCTCCCAGACGGATCCCATTGCGGAGAAGATCGCCCAAGGCATGCCGGTTCGGGATGCGCTGGCCCTCACGAGTCTCGCGCTCGACTACGAAAAAGACGACTACAACACGCCCAGGGTCAGTGCCGTGGCGGACAAGCGTGACGGATCTGCGTGGCTCGCCACCGTTCGTCATGATGGCATCGAGGTACGCCAGTTACCACTGGAACCCGGCAAGTTTTTCTACGTCGCAACCTACGAGGAGAACTCCATCTGTCTGACACAGGGCGGTTCTTATGACGCGACGAATGCAGAAGAAGCCTGTGCCTTTATCCTGGGCGGGGGTGTCTTCGCCGAGCGCACCAACCCCGTCACGGCCGTGGCTGCGCTCGACAATGGCACGGGCTTTGACCTGCGTGCCGAGGATGCCCCGGCAGCCAACTGAGAATCCTGCCTCTCCGTCTCCCTTGCCGGTAGAAACGACACGGGTAAGCCCTGAGAGGCCTACCCGTGGCACCCGTAGGCTGTTTTTATCAAGGACCAAGATACCCGGGCCGTGAAGGCCGGCGAATACCCAAAAAGGAAATCTCATGAACGACGTATACACCTCCCCCCTGGTGGAGCGTTTTGCCACCCGCGAAATAGCCGAAGTTTGGAGTGCCCAGAAAAAATTCTCGACGTGGCGTCGTTGCTGGCTGGCCTTGGCCGAGGCGGAACAAGAGCTTGGCCTCGACATCACCGATGAACAGATCGCGGAACTCAAGGCCCACTTGGAAGACATCGATTTCGATAAGGCGAAGGAATACGAGCGGCAGACCCGCCACGATGTCATGGCCCACATTCACGCCCTCGGTGATATTGCGCCGACCGCGAAGCCCATCATCCATCTGGGTGCCACAAGCTGCTTCGTGGGCGACAATACGGATCTGATCCAGATTCGCGAATCCCTGGAACTCATCCTGACCAAGGCCGTGGCCGTTCTCGAACGCCTGAAAAACTTCGCGCTCAAGTGGAAAGACCTTCCTACGCTGGGGTTCACCCACTACCAGCCCGCCCAGGTGGTCACGGTCGGTAAACGTGCCTGCCTCTGGACCCAGGATCTCGCCATAGACATAGAAGACCTGGAAGACATCCTCGCCCGTCTTCGTTGTCGCGGGGTGAAGGGAACCACAGGCACCCAGGCCTCCTTCATGGCCCTCTTTGATGGTGATTCCGACAAGGTCCGCAAGCTCGACCAACTCGTGGCCGAAAAGCTTGGTTTCAAGAGTTCCTACGGCGTTACTGGCCAAACCTATCCGCGCAAGGTGGACACCTTGGTCCTGCGGGTTCTTGCCGGTATTGGCGAGAGCACCCATAAATTTGCAACGGACATGCGCCTTCTCCAAAACCTGAAAGAAATTGAAGAACCCTTTGAGTCCACCCAGGTAGGCAGCTCGGCCATGGCCTACAAGCGCAATCCGATGCGCTGTGAACGGGCCTGCGCCCTCTCCCGCTTCCTCATGGTCCAGCCGCTCCATAGTAAATTCACAACCGCCACCCAGTGGTTTGAACGCACCCTGGATGACTCCGCCATCCGCCGCCTGAGCCTACCCGAGTCCTTCCTGGCCGCCGATGGTGTACTCAATCTCTATCTCAACGTCATGGAAAACCCAGCGGTTTATCCCAAGGTCATCGAAAAACACCTTTGGGCCGAGTTGCCCTTCATGGCCACCGAGAACATCATTATGGCCGGTGTGAAAAAAGGCGGTGACCGCCAGGAACTTCACGAAGTCATCCGCATCCACAGCCACGCGGCGGGCGCCGTGGTCAAGCAGGAAGGCAAAGACAACGACCTACTGGAACGCCTCGCCAACGACCCCGCCATTGGAATGACCCTCGAAGAAATTCACGCCAGCCTCAATATGGAAGAGTTTGTGGGCCGCGCGCCCATGCAGGTGGTGGAATTCATCGAAGAGGAAATTGACCCAATCCTGGAACGAAATCGTGACCGCCTTGGCGTTGCCTCGGACGTTCGGGTCTAGGTGCGACGGTCTTGAAAACCGCCGCTGTCATCAATCCACACTCGGGCCAGGGCCGTGGCGTTGCCCGCTGGAAACAGCTTCAGGAGGGACTTCGCGACCTCTATGGTCCGATGAAGGTTTGCTTTACGGAACATCCAGGCCATGGCACCGAGTTGGCCCGCACCCTCTTGCTGGATGGCTACAATCACCTCATAACTGCGGGAGGCGATGGCACCCATTTTGAGGTAATCAATGGCTGTTTTGGGTCGGGCACGCCGCTCCGCCCGGATATCCGCTTGACGGTACTGCCTCTTGGCACGGGTTCGGATCTTGCACGCCACCTTGGTATAGGGCCGGGTCCCCGGGGCGTTGCCCGCTTATGGGATGCCCATATTATTCGCGCCGATGTAGCGCGAATTGCCTGCGCTGTCGCCCACGGCTCCCCCGATCTCAAGACGCACTACTTTATCAATATGGGCCGAATCGGTTTGGGTGGTGCCGTATGTCGGTATGTCAACGAGAACTCCAAGTCCATGGGCGGCTTCCTGTCGTACCTTCGCGGCGTGCTTGCCACCCTCCGCGCCTACCGAGACACCGATATCACCTTTACGATTGACGGACACATTACCTTGGACGGCCCGACCAAGGATTTCACCTTTGCCAATGCCTCCTACGATGCCGGTGGCATGAAAATGGCCCCCCATGCCCGCTTGGACAGTGGCCTTCTTGAACTCTACCACATTGGTCCCATCGGCTTCCTCGATGCGTTGCGCTCCCTTCCGTTGATCTATAGTGGACGCTTGGCGGAACGTGCCGACGTGGTGCGCTACTTTCGCGGGCGGCACGTGGAGGCACGCTCCGACGAATCCGTCGAGATTGAGGTCGATGGAGAGTTCGTTGGATACCTGCCCGCTACCGTCGATATTCTTCCCGGCACCATTGAACTGACGGCGGTGCGCCACGGGGCGTAATCTGTGGGGCGACCCGACAGGGTAAAAGCGGCCACGACACCTTTATATTCCCCTCCTTCGAGGGGAGCCTTTTAGATTCCGCAACCGCTTACGAAAAACGGCACCGGACCATTGCATGATCCGGTGCCGGTGTTGTGTATGGGCTGATTCTGCTACTAGAACTTCACCTGAAAGTTGAGGTGCAGGTAGTCCGCATCATTGTCATCCGTACCGCCAACAAACTCCAATCCATTACGTGCCAGAAACTGACCTTGCCGAAGACCATCGCTCGGGAAGAGATGTTCCCACTGAATATCAATGGACAAATCATCACTGTACTGATACTTGGCCACGAAGGAAGTCGTCCAACCCAAAGTCGAGTCGTTTTCACGGGTCCAGAATGCGACGAAGGGAATGACAGGTGCCTCAAAGGCCTCATCGATTTCAAAATAGGCTATCTTGAGGCCGGCCGAGATCTTCTCCGTCGGCTTTACGTTGATGCCTGTTTTGAGGGTCCAGAAATTGGACAATTCCTGCCCGATACCGAGGATCTGACTGTAGTTCTTTCCGGGATACATACGGTTGAAAGAGACGCTGGAACGTGTGCCCCGAAAGCCTCCAAGCAAGCGGTCGCCAAAGCGGTAGTCCCGATTGTCCTCACCTTCAAATAACGCAGCACCTACATAAATGCGAGGCTGCCACGCCATATCCAAAGTGTAGCCGAGAACCAAGTCCGTGCCTAAGTTGCCAAAGCGGGCGCTGTTGTCGCCGTAGACGAAGGGGGAGAACATCGCGCCAACGGCATCGGCCTCACCAAATTGATAGGCCAGTTCCCAGTCAAAATCGAAGGCTCCAAAACCACCCTGAACACGGGTGCCGATGGTGTTAAGGTAGGTAGGATCATAGGAATCCAACCCCAACAGATCCTCCACCCATTCGCCACCCGGTCCCTGGAGCGTGTCATTGGCGGTCGCACCGCCGCGAACCAGCATCCAGTAGGCGGTGAGGTTCACGTTCTCCAGCCCGCTGTAGGTGCCATAGATGCCATAAAAATCGACATCATCGTCACCCGCAAAGCTCTCGCTCAACTTGTGCCACCACGCATCGACCACCAAATCATCATTCTGATAGGTCAGCCGGATACCATCCCAGTTACGACCAATAATGGCCGTTGTAATATCGTCAACCAACCAACCCTTGCCCAGCTTCATCTCCTGACGGCCTATGCGCGCACGCAGTGGCAGACCGAAGGTATTTCGGGTTTCGATATACCCTTGGTACAGCTTCAAATCTGCGCCGCCCGGGTTATCTGCACCGGTGATGAAATTGCTGCGAAAATCGGTTCCCCAGAAGTCATAGCTTTCAAATTCTATGAAGGCTGTAACATCGTCGGTGAAGTCCGCTTTCACATTCAGCCGGGTTCGCTGCTCTACAAGGGATAAGTCGTTGCCCCGATCATCAAAGTCGAAACGACTCAGCAAGCCGAAGGGGCCCAAGGGACGTGACGCAAAATTGAACCCTACATAGCGGGGTGTCGCGGGACCGTTCACCTGATTGCTGTAGTTATTAACCCAATAGCGGCCACGAACACGAACTTCGCCGCCCAATTCCACATTTTGCAACTCTGCAACGGCCCCCCCTGCGAGGCCCAGCATCATTGCCATTACCAACAGTCTCTTCATGATCATCTCTCCGTTCCTTGATTGTTGAGACCAACGTTTGCACTAATGCACGCCAACCGCCCACCGGCGGCAAACATGCATGCTGAATGCATTATAGGGCGGCCCAATCCAAATTTCAATAAAAATCGACATCCATGTCCAATTCTGTGTTTCCCAACTAAAAAACACACCCATTGCTGGGTCTATACCATGCATTGTTAAAGTGGCTGGGCTTCCTGGTCGATAGGTATTACAAATATATTCACCGCCTGATTGGAAATCCCGGTCGACAGCACGGACGGGACAGGTATTTGTAAGGCGACAACTATGTTCTTTTGCGGGAACTGAGGGAACTGCCATGTCACGGGACCCCGTATTTGGCCGTTTAGAGTCCACCATTGCAAGTTGGACTGATGAAGTTACACAGGCACATGATCAGCTCACAGGACAAATCTCCGAGGCTCGGGACCAACTAACCGTTCTCTCGGATATTATGGCCAAGCGCCAGGGCGAAAGTGCCGCGCTCAAGAAATCCCGTGAGGATCTCATTGGGCTCCAGGACGCGGTGCGTACCCGAGATACAGAGCTTCGCGAATTCCGGCAGCGCCAAGAACAGTTAGCGCAGAAAAAACAGGCTGCCGAGCGTGACGCGGCACACCTCAAGGAGGAAGCCGAGGCCACGCACGCTGAGAATTACGCGTTGCAGCGCTCCCTTGATGAGACCCAGGCCGTAGCTGAAGAAGCCGATAAGCATATCGTCTCCCTTGAAGGCGAACTCGCCGAGCAGGAAGCGGTGATTGATGCGTACGAACGGTCGACGGCATCGGACAAAGCCCAGATCGCGTGCCTTACAAAGAGCATATCGACGCTCCAGGCGGACATCAGCGCACTACGAGAACGGGCCGCCGCAGGCAAGGAACTCGCGGCCAACCTTCAAAAACGACTGGATGCCGTCACGCAGCGGGAAAGCCAGGCAACCAGTGATCTCT
Organism: Candidatus Hydrogenedentota bacterium; assembly: GCA_024280935.1. Lineage (GTDB taxonomy): Bacteria > Hydrogenedentota > Hydrogenedentia > Hydrogenedentales > JAEUWI01 > JAEUWI01. The sequence goes on along the minus strand of JAJRPE010000413.1, from coordinate 690 downwards.
CCAGCCGCGAGACCGAACTCGGAAAAGTCAATCAACTTTTGTCAGCCCGTGAGGAAAGTCTTCGCCATGCACAACGGGACTTGGAAAAGCGCGAGTCGGAGATTACCTCAATCCAAATCGAAGTCGAGGCGTTGCTCTTAAAGCATGACAATCTGTCCGAAGAAAACAACACCCTGTTGCGCGAAAAGACGGCCTTGGAGAACCGCGTCAAGCAAATCGTCGCCGAGGCATCGGAAACTCGCCATGACAATGAGCAATTGATTCGACGGCTTTCAGAGTTGCGGACAGAACTCACCGAAAACCTGAATCTTTTGGGCACCACCCGAAACTCTCTTTCTCTCCTTCAGGAAGAACACAATAACCTGAAATCGGAGTTGCAAGGATGTCAGTCCGAACTGGAATCCGGTTCACGGAAGGCCATCGCGCAAAAACTAGCCTTCAGCCGTCTGCAAGGAGAGCACGAAGCCACAACCTCGAAGCTATGCACAACAACCGAGGCGCTCGCGGAGAGTGCCGCTCGTGAAGAGGAACTCAATCGCAGTCTTCACGATACAAGAGATTCCTTCAGCCGCCTGCAAGGAGAGTACGAAGCCACGACCTCGAAGCTATGCGCAACAACCGAGGCGCTCGCGGAGAGTGCCGCTCGTGAAGAGGAACTCAATCGCAGTCTTCACAATACAAGAGATTCCT
>JAJRPE010000412.1 GCA_024280935.1 Candidatus Hydrogenedentota bacterium | reverse complement strand
ATCGACGGAATCGTTGATGCCGATTCGGTGAACGAATACAAGGCCGACTATGGCCAGACGCTGATTTGCGCCTATGCAAAAATTGGCGGTTTCCCGGTGGGCGTTGTGGCCAACCAGCGCAAGCGGAGCGAGACCGCGAAAGGTGAGCTTCAAATCGGTGGTGTAATCTACGCCGACAGTGCCGACAAGGCGGCCCGCTTCATCATGGACTGCAACCACACGGGTATCCCCCTTATTTTTCTCCAGGACGTGGTAGGCTTTATGGTGGGCCGGGATTCCGAGCAAGCGGGGGTTATTCGCAGCGGTGCGAAGCTTGTGAATGCCCTCAGCAATGCCGTGGTTCCAAAGATCACCGTCGTCGTCGGCGGGAGCTTTGGCGCGGGCAATTATGCCCTCTGCGGCAAGGCCTACGATCCCCGCTTTATTTTCGCGTGGCCCAATGCCCAATATGCGGTCATGGGCGCGGCCCAGGCCTCCAGCGTGATCTTCAACATCAACAAACGGAGCGCCGAAGCCAAGGCCAAAGCCTCCGGCGAAGAACTCGACCATGCGGTGTTGGAAACCTTGCGCAAAGAGGTCCACGACGGCTACACCCGCAAGACGGACATCCGCTATGCCGCCGCCCGTGGGTGGGTCGATGGAATCATTCCCCCCCATGAGACCCGTGAAGTGTTGATGACGTGTTTGGCCCTGGTATCGCGGGAAACGCTGAAGAGCACGTATAAGACGGGCGTGATTCAGACCTGAGAAAAAGGGACGTAAGAGACCGAAGCGACGTAAGAGACAAGAATAGTTTTGCCGATGGAAGAGCAAGTCTGCGTGTCCTGAAACCTACTTGCTATGCACTCGGTTTTGTATAGATGGAATGCGGTGTTCTGAATTGCTACTTTCGGGCCATGTCGTCCCTTTTGTCTCTTATGTCCCTTTCGTCCCTTGATAGTCGCAAGGCAGCCAACGTTAACCAGGAAAGTTAACCATGCCCCATACCATCACCATCGGAAACGCCCAGGGATTCTGGGGCGATAGCGTGGACGCGCCAGCACGGTTGCTCCAGCAACAGCCCGACCTCGACTATTTAACCCTGGACTATCTCGCGGAAGTCTCCCTGAGCATTCTGGCGCTACAGCGGTCCCGCAATCCTGAAGTGGGATATGCCCGCGACTTCCTTTCGGTTGTGGGGCAGATTATCCCCTTGTGGAAGACCGGTAACCGTACGCGCATCGTATGCAACGCAGGCGGGCTCAATCCCCTTGCTTGCGCGGAGGCCTGTGCGGCGCTGCTCAAGGAGGCGGGCGTTGATCGCAAGGTTGGCGTGGTCACGGGGGATGATGTGTTGCCGCTCCTTCAGGGGGATGCCGATTGCGCCACCTTCGCGAACTGGGAGACGAACCAGCCCATTTCGACGGTGATGGATTCGCTCATGACGGCCAACGCCTATATTGGTGCGGGACCGGTGGCTGAGGCCCTGGCTCTGGGTGCGGATATCGTAATCACAGGCCGCGTGGCGGATCCCAGTCTGGCAGTGGGCATTGCCCGACACGAGTTTTCTTGGTCGGGGGATGACTACGACCAACTGGCGGCGGCGACCATCGCCGGGCACCTCCTCGAATGCGGCACCCAGATCTGTGGCGGCATTTCGACGGACTGGCTCGACCTGCCCGATCCGGCGAACATGGGTTTCCCGGTGGTGGAGTTGTCGGAAGATGGCGGACTCATCGTAACCAAGCCCGAAGGCACGGGTGGGTCCGTGACCGAGTGGACGGTGAAGGAACAATTACTCTACGAAATTGGGGATCCGAAGAATTATCTGAGTCCCGATTGCCTGGTGGATTTTACGACCTTGTCCGTGGAGGATTTGGGCGGGGATCGCGTGCGTGTGCATGGAGCAACGGGCAGCACGCCGACGGACACCTACAAAGTGAGCGCCACGCACCGCGACGGCTATTGGACGCACGGTACGCTGACCATCTTCGGGCGGGATGCCGTGGTCAAGGCCCGGCGTTGCGGCGAAATAATTTTCGAGCGCCTCCGGCAAGCCGGTTATGAGTATCCCCGGAAGAATGTCGAATGTTTGGGTGCCAATGCCATCGCGCCGGGTGTTCTGGGTGAACCCGAATGCTTGGAGACGGTGTTGCGCGTGAGCGTGGCCCATTCCGAAAAAGAGGCGGTGGAGCGTTTTGCCAAGGAGATTGCTCCCCTCGTTACGAGCGGTCCCCAAGGGACTACGGGCTATGCCGGCGGACGACCAAGACCAACCCCGGTATTTGGCTATTGGCCGTGCCTGATAGCCCGGGAGAGAGTGGTGGTGAAGGTTGCATTGGTTTGAGATCCACGGACTATTCCGCTGTGCCTTTGTCGCGCATGACGTGATTCTATTTTGGACAGGATTGACAGGATTAACAGGATGGACATCAATCTAACATTCAGAACGAAAGGAAAATCGACATGAGTGACAAAATATTTGATGAACTAACGGAGTGTGTCATTGGTTGTGCCTATACGGTTCACAACATTCTTGGACCTGGCTTTCTTGAGAATGTGTATGAGAACGCGCTTGCCATCGAACTGAAGCGCCAGGGCGTAGGATCGAAGCGGCAAGTACCTGTACCGGTTAAATACAGGGGAGAAGTCGTCGGAGACTATTTCGCGGACATTGTTGTGAACGAAGAACTAATCGTTGAACTCAAGGCGGTTCAGGCGATCTCGAAGGCGCACGAGGTGCAGTTGGTAAACTACCTCTGCGCGACTGGAAAGGATGTCGGTTTGTTGATCAACTTTGGGGAATCGGTGCAGATGCGGCGGAAACATAGAGTTTATCGGCCAAAAAATTAATCGTGAGTTCCAATCCTGTAAATCATGTTAATCCTGTCCAACAAGAAAGTGCGCCATGGAGATTACCTATCTACGCGATATCGCCAACGCCCGGAGTGGCGACAAAGGGCGTGGTTCCAACATCGGTGTTCTTGCCCACAGCAACGCCGACTACATTCACCTCTGCGAACACCTCACGGCAGAACGGGTCCAGGCGTATTTTCAATCGATGGATCCGGGGGAGGTCGTGCGCTATGAACTCCCCAATCTCAATGCGTTGAACTTTGTCCTGCCCGAAATTCTCGATGGCGGTGGCAGCCGAAGTCTCCGCATCGATGCCCAGGGCAAAGCGTTGGGGCAGGTGTTATTGGAGATAGAACTCCCAGCGAAATAAGGGTTGGCTGAGAGAGCCTCACAAAGCGCAAGTGTTCACAACAATGGGGGTTGGGCAGGAATGCCCGACCCCGTTATTTGCCGTAACATACTCATTGTGCGACCATTCCTTGCGTCAACACGTCTTCATTCACCACCTCCCCCGCGACGTTGTGGTGTCGCAGAATTAATACGGGGTTTCCATCCCGGCGTTCCGACGTGCAGGATAGGAAGCCGCCGATGATGTTGAGGTATTGGTGCATGGGTTCCCGCAAGTCCTGCCGGAATCCCCCCGCGTGGGCATCGGAGGTGGGGCCGCTACAGTACTCGCGCAGCCCCGTCCTAGGGTCGATGCTGGCGTACTGCCAATGGCGGTCGCCGCAGATGACAATCATGTTTTTCTTTGCTGCCATGAATGTCCGCAATGCGTTGCCTTCGTGGGCGAATGCGGCATTGGAGTGATTGTCATTCTTCCCCTCCTTTCGGTCGGGTCCAACCACGGGCGTGGGGCTGATGAACACGCGGAAGGTAGCATCCGATTCGGCCACGGTCTTCTTAAACCACGCCATTTGCTCCGCACCCCAGATGGTCTTTCCGGGACCGTCGGGGTCGGTGTTGGCGCTGCGGTAGTCCCGTCCTTCTGGAAGCCATATCTGCAAATCCTTGCCCCAGCGAATGGTCCGATAGGGCTTCTCTCGATCCGGCGCGGGGACCTGCTCAAAGAAGATATCGACACCTTCGGCATAGGTGAGTTCACCCATCTTGTTGTTGGACATGGTGGGCCAGCAGTCGTTTTGCCAGGTGTCGTGGTCATCACGAAGAAAGTAACTGGCGACCCGGTTGTGGAAGTCCCGCTGAAAGGGTAGGGCATAGATGCGGTGCCATTTATGACGCGCCAGCGCCCGGGTTATTGCCCACGGCTCCGCCTTGTCGTAGTAGAGGATGTCGCCGGTGTGGACGAAGAAATTCGGGTCGAGTTTTGCCATGACGGGATAGATCTTGTGTCCGTTTTTATCATCATCGCGCCGCCAGAATGCCTGCCCGGTGACCACGACAAAAGTAACGGAGGGTGCAGAGTCTATTGCGGGTGCGGTTCGGAAGGTCCCCTGTACCCGGCTGCTGGGTGCATTGCCCTTTGGCGACCGGGCTTCTACAACGCATCGGTATCGTTCATTGGGCTGAAGTCCCGTCAAGTGAAACTGCTGGGTGAAATCGGCTTTGGGTGATACGGCGGACCAATTGGTCGTGGTGGAGAAGTTGCTGGTTTCTTCCGGCCAATAGCTAACGCGAACTTCACCCGGTGCTCCAGGCAGGGCGTAGGCCATGTCATTCAGCGTGTGCCCCTCGGCGATTTGGGGGCCACCGAAGGTGTAGTCTCCACCATCGTGTTTCGGAGTTTCCAGCGGCCAGGGGATGCCGTCGCCGCTGATATCGGCCATCGTCGTGAGCCGTGTCCAGATAATGATAGTGCTTTGAGTCGCCTCGCCCGACTTGATGCCATTACCCAGATAAGGGCTGTTTGGGTGGGCGACGAAGGGAACGATCACCGTAGTTAGTACAACGACAAGGGATAGATTGCGCATGATAGTTCGTCTCCAAGGCCATACATCGAGTGTAGCACGGCTTGACGGCTCCCAGACATAATTTGACTGCGCCGCGTAGCCCGCATACACTGGCGAAGCACTAGGGTCGGTGCTTGGCGATGCGCAGAAGAAATTTCCCAGCTTGATCGAAAAAATAGGCTTGCCACGTGACAGATCTCTACTGTGCTATATATCAACAACTAACAGACGATTTGGAGGTGCGCAATGAAAGATCCTGGTCTGATACCCAGACGTCGTTTTTTGGGCCAGTCTGCCGCCCTCGGCGCCTTGGCCTCGCTGGAATCGTTGATGCCTGCTTATGCGATTGAGTCGACGGGCCTTCCGGCGAGTCCCAAGACTCTGGGAGGATTGAATCCGGTTGAACTCTCCATCCAAAATCGCATTATAGAAATTGATGGGCGTGATGCGTCAGCGCTCACCGTTAACGGCACGGTCCCTGGTCCCCTGGTGCGCCTTCAAGAAGGCGAAAACGCCACGTTGCGCGTCACCAATGGGCTGGATGAAGATACGTCGATCCACTGGCACGGCATTATCTTGCCCGCAGCAATGGATGGTGTCCCCGGGGTAAGCTTCGCTGGCATCAAACCGGGCGATACCTTTACGCACCGGTTCCCGGTGACGCAAAGCGGTACCTATTGGTATCACAGCCATTCCGGCCTCCAAGAGCAAATTGGCGTGTTCGGTCCTCTGATTATAGATCCGGCAGAACCTGAACCGATTGCCTATGACCGGGAACACGTAATTATTTTGTCCGATTGGACCTTTGAGAGCCCCTATCGTATTCTCGCTAAACTCAAGAAGAATCCTGGCTACTACAACTACCAGCGGCGTACCGTCGGGACCTTCTTTCGCGATGTTTCCGATTCGGGCCTTCGGGCTACGATGGCGGATCGCATGCGGTGGGGCCGTATGCGGATGGACCCAACCGACATTTCGGATATCACGGGACACACCTACACCTATTTGATGAACGGACTTGCGCCGGAAACCAATTGGACCGGGCTGTTTCAACCGGGTGAGAGGGTCCGTTTGCGATTTATCAATGCCGCCGCCGCAAGCTATTTCGATGTCCGAATTCCGGGTCTCAAGATGACCGTGATTGCCGCCGATGGCCAGAACGTCCAACCGGTTCCGGTGGATGAATTTCGAATCGCAATCGCCGAAACTTACGATGTTATTGTTGAGCCGGACGAGAATCAGGCGTACACAATTTATGCCGAGGCCATGGATCGCAGCGGATTCACCCGTGGAACTTTGGCTCCGCGTAGGGGCATGGCGGCAGAAGTGCCCGAACGCAGGAAGCGGCCCTTGCTCAGCATGGCGGATATGGGTATGGGCGATATGGCGGAAATGAAGGGTATGGATGGCCCGCCGGATTCAGGTGATGCCAAATCCATGAAGATGACTGGGCGAATGGATAAAACTCCTGCCGTTCCCCAGAACGCGGGTTCCCCACACGGCGCAAACAAGAAGCCCATGGCCGACATGCTCGAAATGAAAATGGATATGAAAGTGGATGATGGTGTTGTCATGCACGGCCCGGACCATCACGGACCCGGCAATGCTTCCGTGGCCATGATGTCGAAGAGCATGTTGGGCGAACCTGGATTCGGCCTGAAGGACTCGGGTAGGCGCGTGTTGGTATACACCGATTTAAAGGGCCTTCGGCCCCGGAGCGACCATCGAGAACCAGGCCGCGTCCTGGAGCTTCACCTGACTGGTAATATGGAGCGATACATGTGGTCTTTCGACGGAAAGAAGTATTCCGAAGTTGACGGGCCGGTTCAATTTCACCATGGCGAGCGGCTGCGATTGACCTTGGTAAACGACACGATGATGAATCACCCCATTCACCTGCACGGTATGTGGATGGAACTCGACAATGGGCACGGAGAGTATAATCCAAGAAAGCATACCATCAATCTCAAGCCAGCCGAGCGCATCTCGCTGGACATTACCGCAGATGCTCCGGGAAATTGGGCCTTTCATTGCCACATTCTGTACCACATGGACATGGGCATGTTTCGGGTCGTATCGGTCACCTGATCAAGGAGAATCACTATGCTACGGCCTCGTCGTGACACAATTATGGTCACCTTTATCGGCGTTCTTGCTCTCTTTGGCCTACCCTGTATTGCTCAGGATGGGCAGCACCCCGCCGGGAAACACAAGTCGTCGGTCGTCGAAGAGACTCCGGCTCATGATACGGGCACGCAAGAACTATCGTTGGCGCCTGAAAACCTGTCTCCACCGGGCGAAGATTGGCCCAAGCCCGTTATGAACCTGAAGTTCGGTGCCGTGATCCTCGAACAATTCGAGTATCGATTCAATGAGGGAACCGACACCATCGTCTGGGATGCTCAGGGTTGGTACGGCGGCGACTACAACCGCTTTTGGGTTAAAACCGAGGGCGAAGTTGAAACACGTGGGACTTCCGGTGGGCCAGCCAATTCACCCATGGAAGACCCATCTACCGGTGCAGGTGAAGTGGACATGGGAAAGGAGGCCGGCGGAGATGCTGAACTCCAGCTCCTGTATAGCCGGATGATTGCGCCGTTTTGGGATGTGCAGGCGGGCATTCGTATTGACCAGGTTTGGGGTTCTGGTCCAGACCCGTCCCGCGTGTTGGCCGTTATCGGATTTCAAGGTCTGGCACCCTACCGATTTGAGGTGGAGCCAACCTTGTTTATCAGTGAGGCGGGCGGTGTGTCGGCACGACTGACGGCCACCATGGATGTATTGCTGACACAAAAACTTATTTTACAACCTCGGGCCGAGGTCGAAATCGCGTCCCGACGAGAAGAAAAATTCGGGGTTGGGCAGGGGCTTGAGTATGTAGAATTGGGACTCCGGTTACGATACGAAATAAAGCGTGAATTCGCTCCCTATATCGGTATCAATTGGTTGCGAGAATTTGGAGAAACCGCAGATATCAGCAATAGCGAAGGCAACCGAGACAATACGTTTTCCGCACTCGCGGGTGTCAGACTGCGATTTTAACGGAACCATTTTTGAGGCACGTTTGGGAACACATCAAAACGCTCCTCGACGGAAAGGTCGAAGGGCGCGGGAATCAAGTTTGCTGCTGCGTGGGATCTACATCCCAATTCCGCCATCGACACGCAGGGTGGTGCCGGTGATATAGCCCGCATCCGGGGAGGCGAGAAAGACCACGGCGTTGGCGATGTCTGCGGCGGCACCGACCCGTTTCATGGGGATGTGCCCGATGATGGCTTCGGTGGCCTTCTCGCTCAATTCGGCGGTCATGTCGGTGGCGATGTAGCCGGGGGCAACGACGTTCACGGTGATGTTGCGTGCGGCCACTTCCTGGGCGTAGGACTTGGTGAAGCCGATGATGCCGGCCTTGGCTGCGGCGTAGTTGCACTGGCCCGCTTGGCCACGAATACCCACCACGGAACTGATGTTGATGATGCGGCCATAGCGCGCTTTCAGCATGGTTTTGGCGGCGGCGCGGCAGGTGTAGAAGGCTCCCGTGAGATTCGTCTGGAGCACATCGGCCCACTGCTCATTCTTCATGCGCATGAGAAGGCCGTCTTTGGTGATACCAGCGTTGTTGACCAATACTTGGATTGTGCCGAGGTCTTCGGTGACTTGCTTAATGAGCTGGTCCACT
>JAJRPE010000411.1 GCA_024280935.1 Candidatus Hydrogenedentota bacterium | reverse complement strand
CTCCATCCAAAACAACGAACGGCTACGCCGTGCAATTTGGTGCCCCATTTCTTCCTGACCCAACGCTCCCCTATATTCCACTTAGGCTCCGAAATCAGACAGCAACCCTTATTTAGCATGCCCCCTAAACAAACAAATATAGAAACGAATGCTCCGAAGGCACAGGGAACACAAGCCCAAGGACTAATCACAAACTCCAAAGAAGCTCGACCGAAGCCATCCGATTGACACAAACGAACTCCAGCCGGAGCTTCCGAAAGTCTCGCGGTCGCGTGCGGTTTTCCTCGTGCCTCGGAAAACGCCCGGAGCCGCGAGCCTTTGAAATTCCTCATGTCAGAACCCCGTCGATGCTGTTTATTGTCCTTCGGTGCCATTCCAGCTCACTCTCAGTCGTCAAGTCCCAGCCTTTTTCGGGCCTTTTTCATTGCTTTATCACGTTCTTTTCGCAGTCGTTCAGATTCATCCGGTGCCACTACTCCCAAGTTGACCAATTTCGAACGCATCTTGACGGACCGCCTGGGAGTAAGGCCGATGGCTGCAAGTACGCCCAAGTCTTCCAACGACATCTCGACAAGGTTTCCGATCACCTGTGATCTATTGCTTTCAGCCAGTCCCGCGATATGGTCCAGCATTTCAACAACATCGTTTTCCAACGTTACGACCACTCGCGTCTTGCCATCTGGAATTCTCGATTGACCCATTTTTACCTCGCTATCTAATGCAGTTGATGTATGCATCAACTGCATACTAACGAAGAAACATCAAAATGTCAAGCATCTCGGGTTAGAATCGGTCAATATCTTCGTCGTATTCCTGCAGCCCTGCATAGTGCTTTGTTGTCACGTCGACCGAACTATGGCCCATCCACTTGGAAATCTTGTAGATACTCGTTCCAGCGATGGCGTGCTGGCTTCCGAAGGTGTGACGGAGCAATTGAAATGTGGCCCGAGGGACCCCGGCCTTTTCTGTTACTGCCTTGATGCTCTTTCGCGGTTCATAGCGGTACGAACTCTTTGCTTGAGACGGTCGATTGGTCTCGAACAGAAACCCATCATCCTGAACGTGTGGCACCAGCACAGCGGCGAGTCTGGCACTAATGGGTATCGTCCGGTCCTCGTTGTCCTTGATGGCAAAATCCGCCCGGCCCTTCACCCGAATCAGTTTTTCCTCGAAGTCGAACCAATCCCATCGGGTATTCACAATTTCGTTTTTCCGCAGACCAGCGAAGATACCGAGGCCAAAGAGCAAGTGCATTTTACTGCTATGGCCTTTTGCGGCCTCCATAAGCGCATCGACTTCTTCCATGCTCAAAAAGTCCGGGGCCTTTTTCGGTAGCTTGAAGCGCTCGATCTTCACAACGGGATTGTCCCCGTCGAAGAGTTCCAGCTTGACAGCATAGTTGAAGAGGGCCTGAATATGGCGGAGTGCGTTGTTGGCTGTCTGCTTGCTCACAGGCCGACCATTCATACCCGTGTTCACAAGATGGCGCTTGAAAGCTTCGATGTGCCTGGGTAGTACATCACCAAGCTTGCGAGCATTCGTATAGGTCCGAAGCTGTCCCCAGAAGAGCCGCTCGATTTCCCGTGACTTTCTGCGCTTATGCTCCTCGGACCAAGGATAATACACCGCCTCGAATTCGTCGAAGGTAGGATTCCGGTCGTCCCGAACGAAGCGTGCCCGGTCGTCGTGGTACTCCTTGATTCGTACCTGACGGATAAGCTCTGCATCTCGCTTCGATTCAGTCTTGAGCGATTCCCATTGGCGTTGACCGTCGACGCAATACTTCCAGTGCCAGTACTTTCCCCGTTTCATGAGTGTGCCTTGAGTAATTGTCATGGCATAACGGTTGCAAAACGGTTGCGGTTTTGTCAAGGCACGAAAAAACGGCCCAACGACTTTTATCGTAAGTCGTTGGGCCGTAAGGATTTGAATGGTGGGCGATACAAGATTCGAACTTGTGACCCCCTGTGTGTAAGACAGGTGCTCTAACCAGCTGAGCTAATCGCCCAAGGCTCGAAGCACAAGAATGGCTTCGAGATTGGAGGGCGAAGTATAGCACGCGGCGAAGGCGGCATCAAATGAAATGTCGTGATAATCTCCGCCCCGGCACCATGTGGCAAGGCCCCACAATGATGGGGCACAATGAGTCATGCCTCCCCCAATCCAAAGAGCCTTTATTCTGACACGACAGATGCGGGACACCCCCGATGGGCTTCGCTTCGACTTCTGGGCGGCCTCGGAGCAGGGACCCATCCTCCTGTCCTTCTCGAAGCAGGAAGCTGTGTTCTTCGTACCCCGTTCGCAGTCCTTTGCGGCGGACCGCCGGTCCCCTCTTTCCTTGCGCACCCTGCAGGGCGAGGCGGTTGACGGCGTGTATTATAGAAACACCCGAAGTCTGCGTGCTGCCCGCAATGCCCTGCGGGAGGTGGATTGGATCCCGTGCGAATCCGATATCCGGCCAGCGGATCGTTTCCTGATGGAGCGCTTCGTTACCGGCCCCGTAATGGTCGAGGGAATCTCGGTTCAAGCCGGCGCTTTTCGACGCTATTCCGATCCGGCAATCACGCCAGCAAGCTATTCGCCTGCGCTGCGGGCAGCCTCTATCGATATTGAAACGGAAGGACTGGACGGCGCCCTTTATTCCATTGCCGCCTGTTGCGAAGAGGAGGCCGCCGTATTCATGGTGGGCGATGGCCCGTCCGCAGCGAAGCTCCACTACCAGCCCGATGAAAAGGCGGTCATTGAGGCTTTTCTGGCATGGATTCAACGGGTCGACCCGGACCTGATTATTGGCTGGAATGTCATCGCCTTCGATCTGAACTTCCTGGCGGTGCGCTGCAGGCGACTTTCCATTCCCTTCCGTCTGGGCCGCGACCGTGAGCTTGCCCGAATCTATCCCAGCGAACGGGCGCGCCAGCCCGCACGAGCCGATGTCCCCGGTCGTATGGTCATTGATGGTATTCCCGCCCTGCGAACGGCGGGACATCAATTCGAGGATTTCAGCCTGGAAAGCGTAGGGCGGGCGCTCCTGGGCCGGGGCAAACTCATCCCGCCCGGTGAGGACCGCGTGGCGGAAATCAACCGGCTCTACCAGGACGACAAGACCCAGTTGGCGGCGTACAACCTGGAGGACTGTGAACTGGTCCGGGATATCTTTACCCAGACCAAGCTGATCCCCTTCCTCATTGCTCGGGCCACGCTGACCGGGCTCACACTGGACCGGATGCCCGGCTCCATCGCGGCCTTCGAGTTTCTCTACTTGCCCCGCCTCCATCGCACGGGTTTTGTCGCGCCGGATGTCCAGGAAGTACCCGAAGCCAATCCGAACCCCGGTGGCTATGTCATGGACTCCACGCCAGGCCTTTATGAGAATGTGCTCGTCCTGGACTTCAAGAGCCTCTATCCGAGCATCATCCGAACCTTCCACATCGACCCCCTCGCACTCAGCCAGCCTGGCGACAAGCCCATCCCCGGCTTTCACGGCGGCACCTTCTCACGAGAACCCACCATTCTTGCCAATCTCATCGAAACCCTGTGGGCCGCACGCGAAAAGGCGAAGCGAGCGAAAGACGACGCACTGAACTTGGCGACCAAGATTCTGATGAATGCCTTCTATGGTGTCCTGGGCACCCCCGCTTGCCGCTTTTACAGCCCGAAGCTCGCCAGCTCCATCACAAAACGAAGCCATGAAATCATGACGCGCAGCAAGACACATATTGAGTCACTGGGGCACACCGTCATTTACGGGGACACCGACAGCCTCTTCGTCGCGCTGGGCGGTCAGTATGGCGAAGCAGAAGCGATGGAAATCGGAGCATCGCTGGCCACGACGGTGACTGCGTGGTGGAGGAATACTATCGCCACCGAGCACGACATTCCGTCCTTCCTCGAATTGGAATTTGAGACCTGCTACCTGAAATTTCTTATGCCCACCATCCGGGGTTCATCCAAGGGAACCAAGAAACGCTATGCGGGGCTTTGCCGGGGCAAGGATGACGGGCTGTCCGTTACCTTCAAGGGGCTGGAAAGCGTGCGGACCGATTGGACGCCCCTCGCCCGCCAATTCCAACGCGAACTCTATCGCCGCATTTTTTTTGGCGAACCCTACGAGGACTACGTCTTCCAGACAGCGGTGGATCTGCTCGTCGGCAGACTGGACGAGCAACTCGTATACCGAAAACGCCTCCGTAAGGCCCTGGATGAATACACGAAGAATGTTCCACCCCAGGTTCAGGCCGCCCGAAAACTGGAACGCTTCCACGGATCCGCAGTGCATTACGTCATCACCCACCACGGACCGGAACCCATTCAACAACGACGGAGCCCCATCGATTACGCCCACTATCTCGACCACCAACTGGCACCGGTGGCCGATTCGATTCTCGCGTTTCTTGGCACAAGCTTCGAGCGCATCACCGACCCGCAGTTGTGGCTGTTTGAGGAACAGAGTCCTGCCCCTTCCTGGAAGACCTCTGCACACGGCGAATTAAAAACGCTTACTGAGCACAAACGACTCGCGCCCGGCAAGTGACCAAGGTGGGCTTCGCCCACAACCCAAGTACTGACCTCCCAAGAAACCACTAAGGGTGCCACCCTCACGCGGAGGAGCGAAGCGGGGGAGCTTGCGGGTGCAAGCTATCCCAATAGACTTGATGTTAAAAAGAGACGGCGCGGGTTGCCGGGGCGCGTTTCCAAGCCAAATG
>JAJRPE010000410.1 GCA_024280935.1 Candidatus Hydrogenedentota bacterium | reverse complement strand
GCCGCCATCGCGCTGGGCAAGACCTGTCCCGAGTCGTTGCGCGCCTCACCCGCCACGGTGGTCATGGATTCCCTGGACGAGTTGTCTCTGGGCAAAGAAGCGGGTGCTTTCCTCGCGGACCTCGGCGAACTCTATGGCACAACAAGCCTGCCGTGGGGTGCGGCTGGTACGGATCTCCTTCAGGCGATGGGCCGCATTGAGGCGCTCCAGGCGGAGGAGTATGTGCCGGATGGTGGCGCCACCTACCCCGACGAATCCTTTGCCCAGCACCTCAAGCAAATAGCCCAACTGATCAAGGCGGGCTTGGGTGTGGAAGCGGTAACGGTCGATTTGGATGGATGGGACAGTCACATCGTGTCATCAACCCTCATGAATCCGCTCATGACACGCCTGTCCAATGGCCTCATGGCGTTCTACGACGACCTTGGTTCACACCGGGACCAGACGACCGTCGTTGTCATGTCGGAATTTGGCCGCCGGGTCTACGAGAATGCGTCGTTGGGCACCGATCATGGGCGGGGAAGCGCCATGATGGTCCTGGGCGGCGGTGTTCGTGGTGGCCGGGTATTGGCCGATTGGCCTGGCCTCGAAGAGGAAAATCTGGAGGGTCCGGGTGATTTGCCGGTACGCTTTAATTATCGGGATGTGTTGGCGGCTATTTTTCAGCGGCATACGCCGGAACTCAATTTGAACCAGATATTTCCAGCGTATACCATGAAACCCATGGAGATTATGTTGTGATGGGATGGCCCTATAGAGAGCTTGCGCCATGACTACGCATGCGCTCCCCTGGCTCGAAGACCGCTCGACCCGTCCGGCGCTCTACTGTTGGTTCCCCGAAACTGCGCCGGAGATATCCATGGTGTCCTCCCCGTCTGAATCTGCTGTCTCCGAAGGTGGAGGCGCGGATGCTTGGGAGACCGCGTGTATCCGCGAGACGCTGAACGGGCGGCCCGAGGCCTTTAATCCCCTCGTCGCCCGCTATACGCCCCGGATTCGGGCCTATCTCTTTCGCATGGTGCGTGACCGGGAAGAAGCGGAGGATATGGCCCAGGAAACTTTTATCAAGGCCTTTCGGGCGTTGGAGCAGTTTAAGCCTGAGCGTGCTTTTCGCAGTTGGCTTTATGCCATTGCGACGAATACCGGCCTGAACGCCATCCGAAGTCGCAAGCGGCGGGGTACGTCCGTCGAACTTGATTTGGAACGGGTCGCGCCTCCGGGTAGCGTGAACAGCAAGCGTGCTCATACCACATCGGGAGATCGAGCGGAAGCCTTGGAGATTGCCATGGCTCAGTTATCCCCCCGGGCTGCACGCCTGGTTGCGCTCCACTATCAGGAAGGTTTCAGCCTGGCGGAAGCTGGGGTGATGTTGGACCTGTCGGAAAACGCGGCCAAGGTAGCCCTCTGCCGCGCACGAAAACAGTTGCGTAAACTTATGGTACAGGGGCCGGAAGATGATGTGTAGAACGATGCGCCGCTATCAAGGACAACTCCGGGTGCCACGGACAAGCCCCGTGGGGCTTGCCCGTGTGTTGGGGCGATGGACGGTATCACGAATAGTAAGCGTTTATGACCAAAGGTGTTTCACACCGTCATTCCCACGCACGTGGGAATCCAGTGTGTGCCAAGGACGCCTCAGGACAATACTGGATCCCCGCGTTCGCGGGGATGACGAGCTGCTTTTACACTCAGGCACCGAATGCGTACCAGAAATATGTGGCGGAGGATATGCGCTATGACATGCGAGGATATGCGAGAAAAACTCGCAGCTTGCTTCGACGCGGGCGACGTGCCTGATGCATCGATTCAGCGGCATGTAGATACCTGCTCGGCCTGTGCGGCCTTCCAGGCACAGCTTGAAGGGCTGGACGACCTGTTGCGCCATCCCACACCTGTTGAAGACGATTTTGCCCTGGTAGCCCGAATTCAGGCGGCGGTGGCGAACGCAAGACCCGTCCGTATGCCCCTGTGGATGCGCGTCGCCATTGGCTTGGCCGTGGTGGCCGCTTCAATCGCCGGTGGCTGGGTTATCGATGTCTACAGCGTTGTGCCAGAGATGACCGCAAGCCGCTGGTTGCCGAGCGAAGGCCTCCTGCCCGATTGGTCACTGCTGGGTGCCGAATTGCAGGCTCTTCCAGCCGAACTGCAACTGGAGACTGCCGAAGTCGCGGCGACTTTTTCGGGAATTCTGGCGGAGGCCGGGACTTGGTTGACTTCCCTGGTGAACACGAACAGCCTCCTGTTGTGGGGGGCGTGTATCGCAGGTTTGGTCTTGGTGATAATGGTGGACACGCGGGAGGCACGCCGCACCGCATGAGCGATGGTCGCCCGTACACTAATGTAGGATAGCCGTCCCGGCTGTCGGATCGTTTAGACGGAAAGAAGAAGCGCTGTGAGCGTTCACCGTCCGAGTATAAAAATAGATCGTCATCCCCGCGAACGCGGGGATCCAGTATGACCGGAGAGATCCCTTTCGCGTTCTGGATTCCCACGTGCGTGGGAATGACGGGGTGGAATTCCCTTTGGGGTGAACGCTTACGAATCGCTTAAAAAGAAAGTGGCACAGGCGTCTCGCCTGTGATTAAACAGGAAACATACATGAACGATATAGTCGGAGTAGCCCTGGCCACGGTGGCGGTCATCTGTTTTATTGCCTTGTTCAAGTGTAGCGTAATCGCCTTGGGCATCTGGCTGACCGCGTCACGGCCCGAAAAATCCCGCCGAATCTATGAAGTGTACAACGAACGCCCCTGGCGCTGTGGCCTGATTGGCCTGGTCAACACCTTCGTGTTCATGTTCGTCGCCGTGGTGCTCCTCAACGCCGAACCCTTGGCGCTCCTGGGATTACTGTTGCTCGTTTTGATCGCCTTTTTTCACCTTTGGGGTTGGACGGCGATCTATCGCAGTCTTGCCGTAAAGATGAATGTCTCAGGGGCGGAAAGCGGCGCACCACGCGCCCTGGCCCTTGGCGGGATGGTTACGGAACTGATGTTTCTTGTGCCAGTGGTGGGGCAACTGCTTCATTTTGGCATGACGATGCGCGGCATGGGCGCGGTCGTGGTAACGATGCTGTCCCGTAAAGGGGTGGAGGCGACTGTGGATGTCGGGGCCGCGACGGCGGATGAGGGCCCGATAGTCTGATCTAAGCGTGGTGGGTAGGACGGTGCGAGATAGATATACGCCTGAAAATATGTCGCCACAGCATTATCATGATGAGAACAGGCCCGGAAGATTCCGCGCTCCATGCACAACTCGGACCAGTTCAATGCCTCCGGGTATTTCCCGATAGAGGAGGGCGTAGTTTCCCAATGTGAACAGCCGTAGCCCTTTCGCGATTTCGTCGCGGGCCGCGCCTATTCGTGGGTTGTCGGCCAAGAGCTTGACTTTCGTCTCAATATTGTCGATGAGCGCATCCGCTGCATCCATATTGTCCCGTGCGATATAGGACCAGATTTCGATGAGATCTTCATCGGCCTGGACGGTTCGTGTGATATTCCCCCGCACCTTGTTATTGCCCCATGCGTTTTCGCGCTTCGGCCTTTATGGCCGCGAAGTCGACAAGATTTGATGGGCCGCTGGCGATCCCTTCTTCCCAGAGACTTCGTAGTGCAGAAAGCCCCTGTTCCCGAAGCGCATGATTGTATTCCCAATCACGCAGCGCCTCACGGATCACCTCGCTGGATGAGGCATATTTTCCAGTATGCACCGCATCGCGTACCATTGTCGCCAATTCCGACGTAAGAGCGACGCTGAGTTTCTCAACGTTTGACATGTCCACAGCCTCCATTTACCTGAATGGTAGCAATTATTACCACCATTCGCAATATGTCTCTCATTTGATACAGGAGCGGCCCTGCGGCTCTGCCCATGCAGTGTATAATACCATCAAAACAAGCACGGAAGAGAAAGGCAACGCCCTATTTTCATTCAATTTCGACGATGTATACCGCTCGCCCTCGCACTTCTCGCAGGCTGTCCAAGCCTTGAACCCGCCGACCTCTCGCCCCAGCCCACAGACGGCGAGCAGCACCTGCTTCGCCTGGCCCACATCACCGACCCCCAGATCGTGGATGAGGAAAGCCCGGCCCGAACCGTGCGCTTTACCGAATTCGCACGGGGAGCGTGGCGGCCCCAGGAAGCCTTTGGCATTCATACGCTGGATGCGACCCTGGAGGCCATCAACGGGATTCACGCGGACGGCGTCGGGGCGCAGCGCCCGGTGGATTTCGTGATAGTGACGGGGGACCTCACCGATTCCGCCCAGCTTAACGAGCTTCAGTGGTTCGTGGATACCATGGATGGCGCCGTGGTGACGCCCGACTCGGGTGAGGAGGATGGCGTTGAGCGCGATGTGTCTCCCTCGCTCAACCCCAAGCTGGCCTACGACACCACGGGCCTCGACCCGGAGATTCCCTGGTACACCTGTTTTGGCAACCATGACGGACTCGCAGTGGGCAATTTTCCCATTAACCGCAGCTCGCCTTGGCAGGAAGACTGGTTCGCGCCTCTTTTGGCCCCTGTGGCGGATTTTGCGGGGCTGCACGCCTTCGATCTTAGAAACAATGACCTCGTTCCTGCGGCATCCTGGAGTCCGGCGATCTTGTTGGGTAGCGGCATTCCCCTCTTCGAAGAAACCTTTCGCCTTGACCTGACGGCCATCGAAGCGGGGCCGATTGTCTCGGACGAGGCCCGTCGTTTTCTCTCGAAAAAAGATTTCATCGCGGTACACCGGGCCAGTTCGACCCAACCGCCCGGCCATGGCTTTACGGCGGAATCCCTGGCCAGCGGCGCAACCCACTACAGTGCCCGTCCCGTTCCCGGTGTTCCTATACGATTGATCGTTTTCGACACCGTGGCGGAAAGCAGTATCTACGGAATTCCTGCTTTCTTTGGGGTTCTCCGGCGGGCGCATTTTGAGTCATTCATCCTGCCCGAACTGGACGCGGCATCCCAGGCGGGGGAGTGGGTGATTCTGGCGTCGCACCATCCCGCGAGCGACTTCGACTGCGGCCTGATTGGTGACCGGGTGCGCACCGTGGAATTCCGAAACGCTATCGCCGCCTATCCTAACGTTATCATGCACCTTAACGGACACACCCACCAACACCGGGCCGAAATTGTTCCCGGGCCCTTCCCCTATCTCGAAATTACCACAGCGTCAATTATCGACTATCCCCAGGAAGGGCGCATGCTGGATGTGTTTCTGGAAAAGGACGGTGAGACGATTCGTGTTGAGAGCACGATATTCAGTCACACCGAATCGCCGACGACCTTTTCTGCCGAGAGCTTTCGGCGCGCCAGAATTGTTGCGGAGGCGAAGGCCGCGCAAGAGTTCCACAGAGGACCAGAGGACATCAAGGTCGGCGACGGGTTGAGTGATGGTGATTTCAGTATTCGGCTGAGACGATAGGATAGGCCCTGTTTGTAACCGTTCACCGGGTATCAGGCGGGCGGGTTTTCTTACCCGCCGCAGGGCACACGTTAGGCCAGCCGATGCATGTGGGTCATGGAAAAACACGAGCGGCCTTTGCTGACATAACGTCGCCCTTGTTGTGGACTGGAAAGTCCGCACTCCTGCCCGCCGTGAAACAAAAAAGCCACGCAGTGAAGACTGCGCGGCTTGAGATTGCTGGCACCTCGGACAGGACTCGAACCTGTGACAAGGTGGTTAACAGCCACCTGCTCTACCAACTGAGCTACCGAGGTATGGGGTTGCGCAGGGCAAATCTTCTCGCCCAACGCGGAGCGCATTATGCCAAACAAAACGCGGGTGATGCAAGCAAAAGCCAAAAAAATATCGTGGAGCGCCATCCGCGCACAAAAGAACCCGGCGCGCAGGGTACCGGGTTGTGTGAGACGATTTGTTGGCGGGAAACCGCGTTCAGGGATGGTGTGAGCGCGGGGTATATTCCCTATTTTTCACGGGCAGCCCCGGTCACCGGATCGAGTTCTGCGGGTACGGTACCGGCAAAGTTGGGCTTGGCATCGGTTTTGCCCTTGCCCG
>JAJRPE010000409.1 GCA_024280935.1 Candidatus Hydrogenedentota bacterium | reverse complement strand
GTTCCGCTCGTACCTCGCTTCACCGCTGGGCTACGATATGTCGTCCCTACGGGACTAACTGCTTCGGCTTCGTACCTGAGTTTGACGAATCGGCCCCTTTTAGGGGCCTTCCTCATACCCCGACTCTGCCGGTGGTTACTGATTCGACAGGCCCGAACGCGGGGAACCAGTAGTAGCATGGGCGTCCCGCCTGTGTTTTGGAACGACGGGTTGGCCCACAATTTCGCACGGGTTTGATTGAGCGACACGCCCTTTATGTCGGACAGGTCGAGGACGCGCCGTGGCGGGAATGTCCAACCTCCTGCCCAACGTCACCGGGCATCGATTCAACTGCCAAAGAACAAAACCTGCAAAGCCTAAACCAGTGCGCGGAGCAAAAAGGGACTGACGCAAGCGAAGCGAGGTCGAAGACGCGCCGTAGGAGGGTACGAGCGCAGACGGGTCTGCCTTGAAATAAGACATCTAACCTACCGAATTACAACGACTTGGCGTTTTTGTTAAAATGCGCACTTTATGTGCGATGTCGGCATTCGATTTCATCGTTAACGGGTGCGGCGAAGCCCCATGACCGACTGTCTCCTTTATGCCTATTTTGCAGGAGTAGCGAATAGGGAGGCAAAAATTTTGAGATGAGCATTTACAAAGACGTGGACAAAAAGGCTTAATATAAAGGAATTAGAAAGAAATCAACGGGGTTTCTGTGCCTTATGGGATGACTGTGACCCTTTTTTAGAGTTCCGAGCGTCTGGAATGTGCCGATAGCGCAGCCTTGGGCAATCGTGAGCCTTATGTCGGGCAGGGATGCCCAACCTCCTGAATGGATGCTCCTCCTCGGCGCAGGTGAATGGAGACGGCCTATTGATGGTATTATTAAGGTCGGTCGAGGAATCGATTTCGGCCTACCCGAAGATTCGATAGGAGATGCCCCATGTCTGATACACCTTCCCCGAAGAGGGGCAGCAAGGGTTGCCTGAAAATACTCGGCGTGTTACTTGCCGTCGTGCTGGTTACCATTCTGGTCACCGGCTGGTGGGTTAAGCACAATGTCTACGCTTCCGCCTTCAAGACGACTACCTTGACCGAAACCGAGCAGAGGGCCTTCTCCGAGAAACTCACCCGTCTGGAAGCTGCGGGCGGCTCGGGTGTACCCGTGGCCGTACAGGACGGCATCGCCCGTCCAGAGGCCTACAGGGAGGA
The DNA here is from genome assembly GCA_024280935.1 of Candidatus Hydrogenedentota bacterium. Taxonomy (GTDB): domain Bacteria; phylum Hydrogenedentota; class Hydrogenedentia; order Hydrogenedentales; family JAEUWI01; genus JAEUWI01. The sequence continues at coordinate 6,834 of JAJRPE010000409.1, read as the reverse complement.
GGGGGCGAAGCGCGAAATCCGTATTACCGAAAAAGAGCTGAACGCGATTATCGACAAGAATCCCGAATGGGCCGACAAGGTGGCTATTGATTTGGCGGATGACCTCATGAGCGTCGTGCTGTTGCTACCGCTGGACGAGGAGTTTCCCATCATTGGGGGCACCACAGCGCGTATTACCGCCGGTGCCACCCTTCGCTTCGAGAACGACAAGCCCGTCGTGATTATTCGCGGGATCAGCATCGGCGGTATTCCCTTGCCCTCCGCGTGGATGGGCGACCTGAAGAACAAGGACCTTGTTGCGGAATTCGGCGGCAGCGGGGGATTCTGGGATGGCCTCTCCAAGGGCGTGGAAGCTATCAAGGTGGAAGAGGGGCATCTCTACTTGAAATTGCGGCCATAGCGGTTCATTCTGGAAGAATCACCTCAAATTCCTGTCGCGATCAGAAGGTTTTCAGACTAGACTACAGCTTGCCGTGCCGATACAATAGGCCCCACGCCACTTTCAACCTCTTGGGCTAGCGACACGGATGTACAACAAAGAACGCTTCTTTCTTCTTGCGCGAAGGCTGGGCACCTTCCGCCCCGCCGTGTCTGCGGAGGCCCCCGTCCGATGGGCGTGGTGGGAGTGGCCCCTTCTCCTCGTTGCTATCGTCATTACCTTGAGTTTGGGGCTGTCAAAACTTGGGATCCCCAGTTTATGGCATGACGAGTTGGTTCATGTACACGTGGCCAAAAGCATCGCAGCTACCGGCTGGCCCACCCTGCCGAGCGGGAACTTTTACCCCAGTTCCACCGCCTACAATTGTCTGCTGGCCCTTTTTGTTGGCGTTTTTGGCGACGAGGCCTTTTGGGTGCGATTGCCGTCGGTGTTACTCGCTGGCATCAACGTGGGACTGCTTTACGTCCTGTGCCGCACCTTCCTCGGACGCAATGTTGCCATCATTGCGGTGTTCTGTTTCGCCGCTTCGCCGTGGCACATTGCCTGGGCTCGCCAAGCCCGCCTCTATGAGTTTCAGTTGCTCAGCTATCTGGCCTTCGTTTTTACCGCTTGGCAGTGGTACACCGTGCCGGATAGCAAGCGGGCACGTTTATGGGGACTCGCCAGTGTCTGCGCTTATGTCGTAGGGGTGCTGACGTCCTTTCACTCCATTCTATATCTGGGACCTGTGGGCGGCTACGCTATCCTTTGCACCCTTCAAGAGCGCCGCTTGCGCTCCCGCTACGCTACGGCCATCGCCGTCTGCACGCTCCTGGGCGTGCTCAGCATCCTGTGGTTTCGTTTTAACCCCAACCCGGTCGACCGGGCGGCTGTTTTCGAAACGGGCATTGGCGGCCTGTTGCTTGACTATCTCCGAACGGATCGCTTTCTCTATCTCCGCTTCCTTGCCAACAACCTCAGCACCGGATTCCTGTTTCTGGCGTTTCTGGGCACCGGGCTTCTCCTTGGGCGGGGGGCACGGAAGGGGTTATTTGTGCTCTTGGCCTTTTGGGTGCCCGTGCTTATCTTGACCTTTCTCGTGGGGTATCGGCGTCCTCGATTTATGTATTTCGCCTACCCGGTCTACGTCATGCTGTGTAGTGTGGGGTTTGTCTGGCTTGTCGCTTTTCTCCCCCATGGTCGACGTTCCTGGTTCCATGCTGTTGGCGCATTTGCTGTCTTGCTCTTTTTCGCCCGTCTTTCCTTGTCGGTCGTTGACCTGACGAAACACAGCCTCGATACCGCATCCGGGGCCCACGAGACTCTGGCCCGAAAACAGCCACAATGGAAAAAGCCCACCGCCTGGCTCAAGGCCCACCGCACGGACGAGACCATCATAACAACAACATTTTTGCCCGTCTACCACTACGTGGGCCATGTGGACAATTGGTTTCCGAATCGCTATCAACGTTGGGAGCGCCAGGAATCCGGTTTGGAGGGCCTCGGCTCCCTCGATGCTTTTCGGAGCTATCTCCAGGAACACCCCAAAGGCTTCTTTATTGCCGAGTCTTCGCGCTTTGAGATGTGGCGCTGGCACGGTGACCTGACCAATGACCTCGGTCTCGAAGTTTCTTGGGTGGAATCCAACATGACCTTTCTCGACGAAGCGAGCAGTGCCGATGTTCACGTCTGGGCCTGGGATTTTACGGAAGGCGTACCCGAATGAGCAGCGATCACTCTGCCGCCGCTCGCCGCCCATGGGGGCGCTACCTGTTCCTGGTGGGCCTCATTCTCCTTACGGGGCTGGGCTGGCATTTTGGCTGGCGCAACCTTGGGAAGTTGATTGGCGGCGCGTCGTGGCGGCATCTTGCGCTTATGACCCTCCTCATCCTCGCGGGCTTTTGGATTCGTGCTTGGAAATGGCATTATGCGTTGGGGCGTGGGCAGCAGGGAATACGCCTTTTTTTCATCGCCAAGACTGCCGGCAATTTCACGCCGGGGCGGGCTGGTGAACTGGCCCCCCTGCTCCTCCGTCAGCACCGTAACGCCCGCGTAGCGGCCTGGATCGGTCTCGATCGCCTGGTCGAAGTGGCTTGGACCCTGGGCTTGGGATTTGTTGGGGCTGCCGCCATCGGCCTCATTCCTTGGTGGGGGGCCGCGCTGGGTGTCGCAGGCGGGCTTCTGGCGGTGGCGCTGAGCTGGCTTCTATTACGCAAGAATTGGTTTCGATTTGACCAAGAGGAAGAGAGTGCCAAAGGAAGTATTTGGCGTATTAAAGCAGGTCGCTTCGTCAATACGGTCCGGGACGAACTCCTGTTATTTGCGGGCAAACTACCGCTCATCATGACCACGACCGCCTTGGCCAAGGCGACGGATATCTATGCGGTGATTCTGCTGTGCCGGGCTTTTGGCTACGATGCCTCCTTTTTGCTCGTCGGCGCGGCACGGTGCGCCCATGCCCTTGTTAGCGCGGTGCCCGTGACGCCCGATGCCACAGGGGTGCCCTTTATTGCGGCGGCGTGGTGCCTTAACACCTACGCGGACATCCCCTACGACACCTTGACCGCCGCGCTGGGACTGGAGGTCATCGTCATAAATGCGATACTCTGGGCCTGCTTTTGCGGGGTGTCGGCTCTGCGTTGGCGAGATTCCTCCCATTCCTTAAAAACGTCTGATTAATTAGAAAGACCTAATCCATGCGCAAAGCCACCACCGGCGTTCTCCTGATTAACACCGGTTCTTCGTCCGCACCCCGAACTGTCGAGACCCGCGCTTACTTGAAGCAATTCCTCTCGGACCACCGTGTTATCGACATTGCGGCGTGGAAACGCTGGATTCTCGTCAACTGCTTTATCCTTCCCTTCCGCCCGAAGTATACGGCGGAGGCCTATAAGCTGATTTGGACCGAACGTGGTTCGCCCCTCCTTGCCATCAGTGAAGACTTCGCCGAAGCCCTGGCGAAGGAATTGCTCGACATGCACATCGAAATCGGCATGGCCTATGGCGATCCGTCCATCGAGGCGGGCATGGATCGGCTCATTGAAAAAGGCGCGGACCGCATCATCATCGCGCCCATGTTTCCCCAATATGCTTCGGCGACCACGGGCGCGGTCTTTGAACGTTCCTTCACCCATGCCGCAAAAAAGCTGAATGTGCCCAACATTGCCGCGCTGCCGCCTTTCTATGACGACGAGGGCTACTTGGATGCCTGGCAGGCTGTGGCGGAAGAAAAGCTCGCGGTTTTTAAGCCCGATCACGTGCTTTTGAGCTACCACGGTCTCCCCGAGCGGCATATAAAAAATTGCGATCCGTCGGGTAGTCACTGCCTCGTCAAAGACGACTGTTGTGATGTCCTCAACGACGCCAACAAGAACTGCTATCGCCGACACTGCACGGTGACTGCCCAAGGGTTGATTCCACGTCTTGGTCTCAAAGAAGGCAACTATTCCCTCACCTTTCAATCACGGCTTGGCCGCGACCCGTGGCTCACCCCCGCGACGGATCAACGCATTGTCGCGCTGGCAAAAGAGGGTGTGAAGCGGCTGGCCGTTCTCTCCCCGGCCTTTACCGCCGACTGCCTGGAAACCCTCGAAGAAATCGGCATGCAGGCCAAAGAGAGTTTTATAGAGAACGGCGGCGAAGCCTTTGAGCTTATCCCCTCCTTGAATACTCATCCCCAATGGGTGTCGGCCTTCGCGGGGATAATAAAATCCGTGTAGGGACTGACGCGGACCAAGCCCCTTAGATACACAGAAAGACTACGACTTCACACACTGAATTTCGTGAAAACAAGGGCCACTTCAAGGTCCGTGGATGTCCCGTCGTTGGCGAAGGGAGCGACGCTTCTTCCGCCAACCATGGGACATCAAATCGAGATGTACACCAAGTAGCAGACCTGCGACAAAGCGGTCGTGACACCACCCATCGGTCGCCAGTCCGTGTCAGTCTCCACTGCCTCACTGAAGCTCTCCAAGGACAACCCAAATCATGAATCAAAATCGATTGCTTTCATGGCGCAAGGTATTCCACCTGGCGCTGGCGGTGCCCACACTCTTCGCCGTGACACCGAGAATGGCGCAAAATAGGCTTGGGTGTGGGTCCGGTGCTGGATATCTCCCTGCAACCGTTAAGGGACGGGATGCTCTACGACCTTTCCTTCAGGTGAAACAGATAGCGATCCTGAAAATCCTGCTGTGGTCATGCCTCTGCGCCGGGTACCTTTTCCCACTGGCGACGGGTGCTGCTGTTGCCCGTGAAACCCTTTATCTCACGGATATGTCTCGTTGTAAACCAGCGGAAAGTCTGTCGGAGGAACTGCGTCCCAACAGGTGGCGCATGATTCCCTATAAGACGGAAGAAATCCAGGGAACGTTGTTGGGAGCGGCTTCTTATATCGAAGCCCCCGAAGTGCGTCTGCCTCTCAATCAGACGGGGTGGTATGCCGTTTATCTTGGAATTTGGAATCCCCATCTGATGTACGACGGAAAGCCTGTCATCAAAGCGCGGCTTTCCAGTCGACCGGTGTTTCAGCAGATCCATCCGGGGGGAAGTCCCGACACCCAGGCGACAACCTATATCGAGGAAGTGCGCCTGTGCGACGCAGACTTGGGCGACGAACAGTATATTGCGTTCGGAAAATCAAACGGGCTGCAACCACGGAGCGCCTACGTTGCCTACGTCAAGCTGGTTCCGCTGACGGAGGAGCAAATCCGTTTGGAAGGGGCGCGGCGTGGAACGAGGGAGCATAGAAACCTCGTGGCGACTTTCGATGGCGCGTCGATTCTACATTTCAGCGAATGCTCGACGGTCGACCATCTCCTCGAATGGGTGGAGAAGTTGCGGAACTCCGATACGAAAAAGGTGCTGTGGGCGGTCACCTATGGGGACCGAACGGGATTTCCGACGAAAAATTTGGATCTGAGCTATCTGGGGGCGGAAGATCAGGTTCAGCCGTCCTCGGTGACCTTTGGCAACGACTATCAACGGGGGCAGCGGCAAATTCAACAATTCTTTAAGAACTGTGCGGAGGCAGGGGTTGTGCCGCAGCAGGCCCTGGCGGAACACGCCCATGGCTTGGGTATGAACTTCGACCTGATGTACCGGATCGGCATTCTTGGCGGGCTGGGGCTGTCATCCGCTCATCACAACAACTACGTGCAGAGTCATCCCGAAGTGCGCCAGGTGACGCACGAGGGCTACGTCCTGGAAAAGGCGAGTCTTGCCTTTCCGGAAGTGCAGCAACTGATACTGGACCAGATTGCGGAAAGCTGTCGGCAGATTGACGCGGACGGGATCAACCTGTGTTTCGTCCGGGGACCCCATTTCCTGCTGTGGGAAAAGCCGGTCCGCGATGCCTTTGAAGCGAAATATGGGGTTTCCTCTGCGGATGTGGCGGAGAATGATCCGCGAATCGACGAGGTCCGGGCGGCGATTGTGACGGATTTCATGCAACGGGTGCGGGGGGAACTGGATGCCATAGGAAAGGAGCGGGGGAGGGCCTTGACGCTTTCGGTCTGGGTCTGGCCTCACGAACAGAATGTGTGGCTGGGGAAGCGGCCAATCGATGAAGGGCTGGATGTTGAAGCCTGGATCAGGATGGGCCTATTGGATAGCGTGATCTGCCAGGAAGGGATTGATACATCCTATATGGCGTTGGGGAAAGAGCACGGGTGCGAATTCGTGCTGTTTACCGGGTACCGGGGCGATAAGGCCATGTCGCCAAAGACGTTGACGGATGCGTTTCAGCAGGGTGTGGCATCTTTCGCCTATTGGGATATCGACGCTGTTCAGAATGATCCGCGAACGTGGCGCTGGTTGCGACAAACCGGGGATCGAGAACGACTCTTGAAGTTTTACGAAAATCCCGACCTGCTGAAACGGCGACTGATTCCATTGCAGGAAGTCAACGGGGTTGACGTGGAGCATGGTCTCGCGGATGCCGTCTATTCCGGGGGATAGCTTGGCACTCTCGGGAGTGCCTTTGAGCCGCCTGCGCCTTAATTCTCAATTCTCTATTCAAAATTCTCTATTCCCTCACCATCCAGCCCATTTCCTCGGGATTGGCCCGGCCATAGCCAAGCCTTGGCATAACCGGGGTCGTTGACCGGGGCACCCAGCTTTGAACGACGCGACGCTTTTTGTCCTTGGAAAGATAGGCGATTTCGATATTGATACGCATTGGACGGGCCAAGTCGTCCTGGCCTAGGAAGGTCTCCAGGGGAACGCGCAGCCGGAAGCTCTGCTGTCCGTCAACAACTTCCCCGACTGCGTCCCAAGGCATTTCCTCCCCGAGCCAAACCGTTCGGATATCGCGCTTTCCCGCAGGGGTAATGCGAAAGGTACGGCGGGGATAGATGTGGGTGGGCTCGATGCTGATGATGGCTTCCACGGGCCGCCATGCCTCGGATTGTACCGCT
>JAJRPE010000408.1 GCA_024280935.1 Candidatus Hydrogenedentota bacterium | reverse complement strand
TACTGATCTTTCTCGCCTTACTTGCCCGCGCGCTGCACCAAAAATATACCGCAAGTGTTGGGCAGGAATGCTCGACCATCTCTGATGTCAGACGTGCCGCGCGATCCCGAGGCACGAGGGTTCGTGCGCCTGGATGCTCCCAAAGCGGCTTACAAGAGCGGTGTAACCCCGCTATTCCTACTCAGAGAGAATTGCCCCGCGCACGAACCCGTCAGGACTCGTCAAGACTCGCCTTTTGGGGATCGCGCGGCACGACTGAGCTTTTGCCAGATCCCGACACACGCTGGATGGCTGTGGGTGCATTCATAGGACTCGTGGTCCTCATAATCCATGGGCTGGCGACGGCGACCTTCATCGTAACGTTGGTGGCGGGACCCTTCTTCTGGCTCTGCGGCTGCGCCCTGAGTCGCCCGGAAGATGTGCCGTGAAGGGCCTGGAATCCCTGTGGAAACCCATGCTCTGGGTCAGCCTTATCGGTGCGGCAAGCAAAGGCATGGCCGCCCTGGGCGGGATCCTCCTGGCCTATCGCTTCGGCGCCGATCAGTCCACCGACGCGTACCTGCTGGCAAAAAGCGTCCCCATTGGCATCTATCTCATTTTCGACAGCGTGGTCTACAACACCTTCGTCCCCCTCCTTCGGCGTTGGAAAAAACCGGATGCGCTGTTTCGCACGCTGCTGCTAATCTTCTTCTTCGGAGCAACCCTCGTGGCCGCCACCGTCTATTTTGGTGCCGCACAACTGGTCGCCTTGCTCGCTCGGGGCGCGGACAACGCAACCCAGGCGGAAGCGATACAACTCCAGAAGATTACCGCGTGGGCCATTGTGTACGCCGTGCCTGCGCTTTGCCTGAAAGCCTGGAACGCCGCCCAATCCCGCTACGTGGCGGCCGCGCTCGATGGCTTCGTGTTGAGCGGCGTTCTCCTCCTTGCGCTCCTCCTGGCCCCTGCGGAACTGGGCATTGCGCCTGTGGCTGTGGCATTGCCCGCCGCCTTTGTCGTGCTACTTCTAATCCAGAGCGGCCTGGCGGGGAAGGTGCTGCGGCTGACCCCGCGTGCCCCGATTACGGCTTTGCCCGGTCGCTATCTGGGCAAGCTCATGGCCCCCTTGCTCCTGCTCAACGCGGCCCAACAGGCCCAGGTGCTGCTGGTGATTGTCCTGGCCTCCTTCCATGGGAGCGGCGCTGTCTCCCAGGTCAACTACAGCTACGCCATCGCGCAAATCCCCGTCGGCATTCTGGATCTAATTCTTTTCAGCACCCTTTTTCCCTTCGCGGCGCAACTCGCTGCGGAGCAGCGGCTCGCTGATGTCCTCCGCACCTTTCACAGCGCCACGCGCGCCGTATTGCTTCTGACCCTTCCCGCAGCCCTGTGGGTCGTATTCATGCGCTCGGCCCTGGTGGATGCCCTCCTGACTCGGGGCCACTTTGATGCCGCCGACGCGCAAACAACCACCGCACTGCTTCTGGGCCATGGCCTGGCCATCCCAGCTTGGGTATTGGAAGCGCTGGGCTGCCGCATGCTGTTTGCACTGGGCCAGCATCGGCGCTACCTCGGTGTTGCCACCCTGCGCCTGGTGACATTCTCGATCCTCGCACCCCTATGCCTGGCCTGGTTGGGATTGCCCGGCATCAGCCTTGCCTTCGCGGGCAGTTGCGTTGTCGGCGCTGCGGCCGCCATCTGGACCGTCCGTCGCGCGCTGCCCCGCACGGCCATCCCATGGCGGAGCGGCCTTCTGCGAAGCGGAGCGATTATTGCCACCGTCACCGCATTGACAGGTGCCAGCACGGTGCTGGTCCGCTGGGGCCTGGGAGACTACAACGCGATGTACCAAATTGCAGGGAGTGCTATACTGGTCGCCATCATTGTGTTCGTGGGTGCCCGCATTTTGATCGCCAGAGACCGTCTCTAAAGCGACAGGGCCACACACACAGGTCTAAGCCGCCAAGATAGGCTCAATGGGAAAAAGAAGTGGAAAAGGTGTTGCGACATGCGTTGTGGACGGAGTGGACATTGTGGACAGTCCACTGGGTCCACCCCGTCCACATGATTGCCTGTTGCGCCATGCGTCGTTGCTTGCTATTGACTACAAACACCACCACAAAGCGGGAGCATTGACGCTAACGTGTTTCGTTCGGGAATACCCCCCAGTCTGGATCGCCAAAACCGCCAATTGGGCCTTGTGATAGGCGGCTTCGTCTTGTTGGCCGTGTTCGCCGCACTCACGTATTTCGCCCTCCGGGTACGAGACCATGTTCCCGACAGCTTGATTGCGCCGACGCAAAGCGGGGAAGAGCGCCTCGAAGCCTACCTTGCGGAAAAAGAGCGGGCGAGCGCCTACGAAGTGGTCCGCAACCTCCTGGATCAGAAAAAAGAGGAACCCGGCATTGCCGCCGTCTACTGCCGGGATTGCCGACATCGCTGGGTGAATGGGCGCATCGAATTTCGGGGAAACGTGGATTTCCTCGACGGAAGCGGCCAGTTTTTTCACCATACCTACTTCGCGGTGCTTTCCGGAACATCGCAACAAGGCTGGAAGATGGAGTCGTTGCAAGTAACACTTGCCGACCCACTCCCGGCCCGCTGATAGTTTTATGACCGGGCCACTATTGTTTCCGTGGGTGCCTTCTTCGTTGACTGGCTGCTGTCGGCCCCATTAAGATTAATAATCAACACCATGACACCCGAAATATCGGGCTTGTTGCCGCGCCTTAATCTGTCCGGGAGTCCCCGTCCATGCGAATTTCCCTGTATTTATTTATTGTTCTTCTTGCGTCGGTTGGCGCACAGTCCGACACAACACCAATTACGGATCTGGACCAACTCCTCGAAAATGTAGCGCCCATCCTGAACGAGTCGGGAGCATACCGTAACAGCGTTGAGACGGATGAAGACCTGTCGCCTTTGGCGCTGGATCTGGATCGTTGTGTGGAGATTGCGGTGGCGCAGAACGCCCAGATCCTCGTGGCGGAAACGGAAGTGGCGTTGCGCGAGGCCCAGGCCGGGCAGGCCCGTGCCCGCCGCAAGCCAAAAGTCAACGTGCAGTGGAGCTATCGCTATATCGACAAGTTGAACCAGGATATTGGCCCCCCCGCCATTCAACGTGTCTTGGGTGTGCAAAACTACGCGCCCGACAAGGGCACGATTACCACAGGTCTCTCCGTGACGCAAGTGCTCTACACGGGGGGCCAGATCCAAGCGGCGGTGAAGGCCTCTCAATATCTGGCGACCTCAGAGGCCTGGCGCGAAGAAGCCATCCGTGAGGAAGTCGCGTACCAGGCCAAAACAGCCTACCACGATGCCTTGTTGGCCCACGCCCTGGTTAACGTGGCCACGGAGGCCCTGAGCGTGTTTGAGCGTCACCAGCAGGACACAGAGACCCTGAAAGAGGAGGGCATGGTGACCCCCTTCGAGGTGTTGCGGGCCAAAACAGAAGTGGGAGCGCGACAGGCCAATCTGACTTCCGCCGAAGCTGCCGCACGCCTGGCCGACCTCAATATTCGTCGCATCCTTGCCCTGCCCGGAGGACAGCCCATCACCTATGACCGCCACCTTCCCCGTGAGGCAATCACCGACTCCGTGACCGACCTTAAAGCGCGTGCGCAAAAACAGCGTGCCGAGTTGAAGGCGCTGACCGATGCCCTGGCCGCTGGAAAGCAACAGGCCCGAGGCGTGAAGGGGAAATACCTGCCCCAGGCCGCCGCGTCAGCCAACTGGATCAATGTGGACAAGGGCGGACAAGTCTTGCCCGATGGGTGGCAGTTTAACGTGGGTGCCCAGTGGGATCTCTATCTTGGCGGACAACGGAAGCACGAGTTGGGCGAAGCCCGTGCGCGAATTTCGGGCCTTCGTATTCAGCAGGCGGACATGGAGCGACTCATCGCCCTTGATGTGGAGCAAGCGGTGATTGCGTTGCACAAGGCGACCGTTACAATGGGTACGGAAAAGGAGCATGTAGCGCTGGCCAAAGAAAGTGTGCGTTTGGCCAAACTCCGCTACCAGGAAGGTATTGGAACCCAAACCGAAATCATCGATTCGGCGCTGGTCCACACCCAGGCCAAAACGTCCCTCGTCCAGGCGATACGGGATTACTACGTCGCCTATGCCAGCCTGGAGCGTGCGCTAGGAGCGTAGAGGGACGTACCGCCGCAGGTGCCCGAAGTGAAAACGCACTTTCTTCGTGGCCAACAGGGGCGAATGAAGGACACACAGACACCGCTAATGCGGCGGCATGTCCCGGTGGTGAAACGAGTACCACGTTGGGGCAACTGTGGCGGCCCCCTCTCCAAAACCCACCGGGACAGGCCCGTGCGTTGGAGTGTTCCTTGTTGCCAACGCTTGTCTGATCGCCAACACGATCCTGCCTCAGAATTAAGATTCTTGCGCGGGTCCGTCCCTGAGCGCTACCAGTAGGTCGCGGCGCTGCGATACAGGCCTTGGAGGTCTTCCTCGTTTACGGCGATGGGGGAATTGGTGAGGAGGCGTTGCTGGGCGAAGGCCCCTTCCGCCAGGCTCGCGATGTCCCCTTCGCCGTAGCCGAGTGCCCCGATTCCGTTGGGCATTTCGGCATCGCGCATCATGCGGATGATGGATTCGGCCAATACCTCGCCCGCATCTTCTTCGCTCGCCCCGGTTACATCGGCACCGAGAAGTTTGGCGACCTCCAGATGGCGCGCGGGCAAGGCCGGTGCCGTGAAGCGGACCACCGAGGGCACGTCTACAACCACGGAAATGCCGTGGGGGCAAATGGGTTCTTCTTTGGGGTAGCCGTCGGGCTGGTAATCGCGAATCATGCCCGCCACCGAATAGGCCATGCCATGGGGCAGATGTACGCCCGAATTTCCGAAGGCAATGCCTGCCAGGGTTGCTGCGAACATCATGCCGTGGCGTGCTTCGGTGTCCCCGGAGTCCTTAACGGCACGCACCAGATATTCCCCGCAACTACGCAGGGCCTCGCGGCAGCCCACATCGCTCCAGGGGTTAGAACCCTGGCTCATGGGCCGCAAGCCCGCGTTTTCGGGTTTCTTCCGTTGAGTGTAGGGCCGCGCCGTGTAGGATTCCAGCGCATGACTGAGCACATCGAAACCGCTGGCGGCCACGACGTTGGCGGGCAAGGTTGCGGTCACATCCGGGTCGATGAGGGCCAACGTCGGGCGCAGCCTTCGGGACGCGATCCCGGTTTTTACGTGTTGTTCCAGGAGATCAAAGACCGCGATACCGGTGCATTCGCTGCCCGTGCCCGAGGTGGTGGGGCAGGCGATGTGGGGCTTCAACGCGCCCGGCACCGCTTGCCCGTCGCCAATAGGGGCGTTCACGTAGGTAAGGAATTTCGCCGGATAGGTGGAATAGAGATTGGCCGCTTTGCAGGTGTCGATGACGGAACCGCCACCGACGGAAACGAAACCATCGAAGTTGCCTTCACTCGCAAAACGTGATGCGTCTTTGAAGGACTGGTCGGTGGGTTCCACGCGCACCTCGTCGTAGACAACAACATCGATACCCGCAGCACGCAACGCCGAGCACACCGTCGCAACGGCGTCGAGTTTAGCAACAACCCGGTCGGTAAAAACAGCAACCCGCTTTAGCCCCAGTTCAAGGGCATCGTGGCCGATTTCGGCAAGCGCGCCCTGTCCAAAACGAATGGCACTGGGATCGACGGCAAAAACGTGCTCGTGGCCGTCCATGAATTCGTAATGATGACAGCAAGACATGATTGGGTGTCTCCATGTGGTGGACGATGTGTGGATTCTCCAGGTTGTGAACCATTAGCTGATACAACCTTGCATTATTTGTGGACGCTGTGGACCTTGTGGACGCTGTGGACAACGGATACTGTCTACACAGTCCGCCTCGTCCACGAAGTCCACAAAAAACGCAATCGTGCCGCACGATCCCGGCACGGTAGCGTCGCAGACGCACCGGGTCAGGTTCGTGCGCTTGGAGCAGCAGTGCCATTATCCGCCAAGAATACCTTTCGCGAGCGACGTGACCCAAGTTTTTTCGCCCTTATGCGCCCAGCCAATCCCACTTAGCGGCAGCGCCACCACCCGCTATTCTCCTCAGATCAACAGAGCGGCGTCCGTAGAATGTAGGACATCCGTCCCGGTTGTCTCCAAGAGGCGCCAGCCTCGTCCTTCATGGATTTCGGCATCCGCTCTTGGGGTGCTTGCCGTTGTGAGCAGAGGGGAATTGGGCTTTCGCAGGAAAAGGCCGTTACCGGCCTGTGACAACCGGGACGGATGTCCTACATTTTTGTGTTCGGGGACCGTCAACGCGGTGCCCTGTTTGCGAAATTTGGGACAGCCCCGCCTGTTATCGTCCCCATCATAGATCGTGGCAAGTGGGCTGGTCACGAAGATTCGTTCGCGACACAGGGCTGGTTTGGGCGAGGCAGTCCCCGCTATTGCCCCTCTTCTTCCTTGTGCAATTCGGCGAGCCGGGCCAGCTCGTCTTTGTCGATCTTTGGAAACAGCACCTGCGGCTTGTTAAGGGTTGCACCGGCGGGCAACAGCTCCTTGCCGACGTTCCAACCGTCTTCGCCGCCGTCGGGACCGCCCTGGGCCAAGGTCACGTTCAGGATTCCGGCGAGTTTGTTTGCACCGTCGGGCATGAAGGGAGCCATGGCATGGCACAGCGCATGGACCACCTGGCAACACACATAGAGGGTCGTGCCCGTCCGTTCCATGTCGGTTTTCCGCGTAACCCACGGCGCACGGCTGTCAAAATAGACGTTGGCTTTCCGTCCCAGATCGATAAAGCGTTCCAGGGCCTGGCGGAATCGGAAATCTTCCAGCGATTCCGCGATGGCATCCAATCCCGCCGGGATTGCCGCTAACATGGCTTTGTCTTCTTCGTCCAGATTAATGGGCTCGGGGACTTGACCATCAAAGTTCTTCACGGTCATGGTGAGGGAACGGTGGGCGAAGTTGCCGACCACGTCACACAGTTCGCCATTGTAGCGCAGCATGAACTCGTCCCAATCGAAATCGGCGTCTTTGGATTCCGGCGCGTTGGCGCAGAGGTAGTAGCGCAACACATCCGGCGCGAAATGCTCCAAGGCCCATTGGACGGTTATCATGTTGCCCTTGGACTTGGAAGCCTTTTCCGCTTTGCCAGTCTTGCGGTTGACCACATTGAGATACTCATTGCCCACCACCGTGTCTGCTGCAATAAAGTCGCCCTGGCCCTGCAACATGGCCGGGAATATCACCGCGTGAAAGGGAACATTGTCCTTCCCGATGAAGTGGAGTAGACGGGTGTCCTCCTCTTTCCACCAGCTTTCCCACGCCGTGTCGTCCCCTTTGACATCGATGCCCCACTGCCGCGTGTTGGTCACATAACCGATGGGCGCGTCAAACCACACGTAGATCTTTTTGCCTGCGGCCTCGGGCGTATCCAGGGGAATCGGTACGCCCCAGTCCGTGTCCCGCGTAATGCAGCGCGACCGGAGGTCGTCCACCCAGCTATAGGCAATGCCTTTTACGTTGGCACGCCATTCGGGGTGGGTATCGAGCCAGGTTTTTAGATTCGCTTGAAACTTGGGTAAATCCAAAAACCAGTGGCGTGATTTTTTCAGGATGGGCGAGGAGTCATCGCCCGGGATGGCCGCCTTGGGTGACACGAGATCGTGGGGGGAATACTGGGCACCACATTTTTCACATTCGTCGGCGTTGGCCCCTTCTTTTTCGCATTTGGGGCAAGTTCCAGTCACGTAACGGTCGGGAAGAAAGCGGTCCGAGGCCTCCGAGTACCACAGCTCCATGTCTTCCTGATGGATATCGCCATCGTCGTAGAGCTTGGTGAAAAATTTCTGGGTCGTATCGGCGTGAAGGTCCCAGGAGGTGCGCCCGTAGATGTCGTAAGAGATGCCCAGCGTCTCAAAGGCCGCCTTGTTCGCCGTGTGGTAACGGTCAATCACGTCCTGTGGACTGATACCTTCCTTCAGGGCACTGAGGGTGATGGGCACGCCATACTCGTCCGAGCCACCCACATAGAGCACCGCCTCGCCACGCTGCCGTTTGTAGCGTGTATAGATGTCGGCGGGCAGATAGGCCCCGGCAATATGGCCCAGATGAATGTGGCCGTTGGCATAAGGCAAGGCGCTGGTAACGAGGGTGCGGGTAAATTTAGATGAAGACATGGGGGTACAGTCCTGTTGGCGTGCTGTGGGGTTTCCGAAACGGAGAATACGCCATT
>JAJRPE010000407.1 GCA_024280935.1 Candidatus Hydrogenedentota bacterium | reverse complement strand
CGGCAAGATCCACAACGTCGGTGATCGCCTCGAATGGGCGGCCGAGATCCCCGCCGAGGGTGACTACACCGTCTGGGTGCGCTATGGACACCGCATGAAAAATTACAACCTGGACACCATGGACGGGCGAACGGTCTTTGGTGCCGTGGATGGCCCCGAGGCCCCGCTCGTAGACCTGCCCGACACCGGAGGCTGGACCGCTTCACGCTGGGGCCGTGGTGCCATGCTCTCTCTGGCCGCTGGCAAGCACACCCTCTATTGGGAGAATAGAAAAGGTGGCGGTCTGAGCCTTGATGCCTTCCTTCTTTGCAGTGATCCCAATTGGGTCCCTGACAAATCACTCCATGTTGAGAGCACCGGAGAACACAGCCTTGACCCGCCCGCCTCCGGTACACACACCGTGCTCATTCAGGCCGAAACCTGTGTAAAGACCGTTGGCAAAGAGGTCGAGGTTGGAAAACCAGCCCCAAGAGCCGCGAAAGATCGTCTCATCATGGATGCAGCCGATTTTCCTGCGTGGGATTCCTGGAACGGTGCCGACCTGCATGTCTTCCCGGCTTGGGGGTGGGTCAACACGATTATCCCTGTCAACGGTACGGATAAGACGCGCTCCACCCTGCTCATCGACAGTCCCCAAGAAATCCGACCCGGCAACCGCTTCTTCATCGCGGGTACACGCGAAGCCCTCGACAGTCCCGGCGAGTGGCACCTCGACAGGACAACCGGAACCCTCCGCTACTGGCCGGTCGAAGCTGACTTCCCCAATGTTGACGTGGTCGCTCCGGTATTGGACCGTCTCATCGTGTTTCAGGGTGACGGCGACAAATTTGTTGAACACATTACGTTTCGTGGTATCACCTTTATGGATTCCACCTATACCCTGGGAAAAACCTACAGTCCCGCCGATGCCGCCATCCGCTTCTCGAAGGCACGTCAGTGTGTCGTGGAAAACTGCACCTTCACCAATTTGGGTGGCTACGCCGTCCTCATGGAAAATAGCAGCCACGACAATACGGTCCTCCGCAATACCATGCGCGACATTGGTCAAGGCGGTGTCATCATGGTGGGCAAGACCGCCACCCAGGCCCACGACAACCTCATCGCGGCAAACACGATGGAGGATCTCGGCCAGATCTACAAGCACGTGGCCGGGGTCTACGTCACCACGGGCAGCGGCAACCGTATCATCCACAATTACATCCACCGCGTGCCCCGCTACGGGATATCCCTCAAGTCCTTTGATGGCGAGTCCTACTCACACGATAATGTGGTCGAGTATAACGAGTTAATCGACACCAACCTCGAAACCAACGACACAGGAGCCATCGAGACGCTTGGCCGTGATAAGCAGGATTCCGGGAACATCTTTCGCTACAATCTGATTCGCAACGTCGTGGGATTGAAGACCAGTCCCGAGGGCGAAATCATGTCGCCCTATTTTACCTGGGGCATCTACCTCGACGACTACAGCAGCGGTACGACCGTCTACGGCAACATCGTAGATGGCACCGTCATTGGCGGTATTTGTATCCACGGCGGAAAGAACAACCACATCGAGAACAACATTTTTCTGAATGCCTCGCAACAGCAGCTTCGCCTCCAGCCTCGTGATGATTTCATGGCGGGGAACACCTTCAAAAACAACATCGTCGCCTACCAGGACCCCGAAACCACGCTGTGGTACGCCTACGAAAGAACCTGGCGGCCCGACCGCCTCTCGGAATGCGACAACAACCTCTACTGGTGTTACGGCGACCCAAAGCTCGCCACGAGCGACCGCAAGATTACGCCCGAGGGCACCTACGCCGATTGGCTGAAGACGGGCCACGACAGCCACTCAGTCTGGGCGGACCCCGGCTTTGTCTCACCGGAACTCACCCATTTCGGATTAAAACCGAACTCCCCCGCTTTCGCACTCGGCTACAAAGCCATCCCAGAAGACAGGATAGGCCCGGAAGGCTATGAGTGAAGCATGATCATACTGCGGCCAAGAGATTTGACGTGGATTAACGGCCCCAAAGATGACCCTTCCGATTTGTGTGCTCATGGAAAAGTGCAGTTCGAGATTGATGGGGAATGCCTTGTTCGTGTTGAGGAGGGACAATGGGCCGTGAGCGCCGCCGCACTGTACCTGCTTCGAAGCTTGGAGAAAGACCACACGAAAGAGGCCCCATTATATGAGCATATAATTCCTTGCTGTGGTCGTCGCATGTACGATGTTGAGGGAAACGAGGATGTTGAAATTATTGGTTGTCCCGCAGGAATCAACTTTCAAATCATCCACACCGAAGCCGATACCCAAATAATGATGGGCGACAAGGCGCCGATAGCTGTGTCACGTGATGATTGGCGCAGTGCTGTCATCGGGTTTTCAGAAGCGGTGCAAGCATTCTATACAGCCTCCAGCCCCAAGATGCCTTTCGATGACTGGGAAAAAGAAGGCTTTGACAAGTTCATGGCCGAGTGGCAAAGAAGACACGACGAAGCCCTTCGCGCCTGACAAGTTGCTGCGCCCGTATATAGAAATCCACCCCCGCGCCGAGGACT
>JAJRPE010000406.1 GCA_024280935.1 Candidatus Hydrogenedentota bacterium | reverse complement strand
GGGCCGCAACGCGAACCGCTTCCGATGCGTCGCTAAGATAGAGTCGCGCCTGGGGCACCGCCTCCTTGGAAATGCGCACATCAAGGATAGTAAGAAGCTTCGCCCGCATCGCGGGATCGGCCTTTTTCATGGAAGCCACGATAGCGGGGTCAACCTGCGTGCCACGAAGGCGAATCAGGCTGTTCCGGGCGGCAGTAGCGATATTTTCTTCTGGCACCAACATAAGGGCCGCAAGTAGCCGCACATCCTTCGCGTTGCCGAGGGTTCCCAACGCTTCAAGGGCGGCCTGCTTCACCGCTGGACTTGGACTCTCCACGGCAGCGACCACACCACCACGGGCGCTCTTGTCACCCCGGCGCGCCAATCCGGCGAGCAATTCCACTTGGACCTCTTCCGGCAGGGTGGGCAGGGCTTCCACATAGCGGGCCGTCGCCTTCTTACCCTTCGTGTCGGCGACGACTTCCCGCGCAAGGTTGCGGTAGAGGGGATCGGCCCCTTGAATGGCCTTGATGATTCGATCCGGGGTCTTTCCGGGTGTTGCTTTCGCCAGACCGGCAAAGGCGCCAACACGAATAAACTTCGGGTTCCCCTTCTTTCGGAGGCTTCTGTAAATGGATACGGCAGACTTTTTGTCCCCATCTGCCACGAGACGCTGGGCTGCGGCAAGCAAGGCCTCGGCGACTTCCAGTTTTATCTTGCTGTTTGTGACAGCACCGTGGGTTTCGAGGAGCAAGGTCGCTGCTTTTGGGGTCGCAATGCGCCCCAGCGCGGCGGTGGCGAATCGGGCCACCTGTGCGTTTTCATGGGACATAAGGGGCTTTAGTAGGGGAACAGCTTCGCCATCGCGCCGAACGCCCAGGCTGCTGATGATACCGGGCAGCGTTTCAATAGGCGCACCGGTAAGCGCATCGCGCAAGGCTTGGTCTGCCGCCGGATAGGGCATGTGTTCCAAGGCATATCGGGCCAGGTGGGATTTCTTTGGGGCATGAAGATACGCGCTAAGGGCGGGGATGGATTTCTCCGTGCCCAATTGCCGCAAGCCCCGGAAGGCCGCCAGGTGGGTCATGTAATCGGCATCTGCCGAAAGAACGGTGATAAGCGCGTCTTCCGTGGGCGGAGCCTCGCTCTCCGCTGCGTGGGGGCTGCCCAGACTCAGCAGGAGAAGGGAAAGGGCAATGCAATAGTGTTTATAGTGAAATGCGCGATGCATGGTTCAATCTTTCTACTGCCGCTTCGCGCGATGCGAATGCGGCGTTGTATTCCAGTGCCTTACTCCACAAGAAGCACTAAAAAATTTATCCACGTCATTCCCACGAAAGTGGGAATCCAGAACGCGGTGGGAGTACACCGTAACTCCACTGGTTCCCCGCGTTCGCGAGGATGACGGAACAAACAATCACAGGCGGGACGCCTATGCTACTGGTTCCCCGCGTTCGCGGAGATGACGGTCTTGTGGGGAAGCTCATGTTTACAGGTACCAAGGGGTGCGGTAGGCGCGGGAAAGGAGACGGCTTGCTTCGGGATCGTCCGTGATGGTTTCCGTAGCGGGATCCCACGTGAGGGGGCGTCCCAGCCGTTTGACGAGGTTCGTCACGTGGCACACGGAGATACTCCGATGGGCCACTTCCGCATGAGAAACACATTGTTCCCGCGTGCCGACGCTGTCCAGGAAAGCCCGCACGTGGTTTTCCGGGGGGTAGCCGCCCTCAAAACCACGGTTGCCCAACAGGGACTTGGGATAGGCCTCGATTTCGCCCGAATCGCCCGTTTCCACCCAGCCTTCGTCGCCTTCGAAGCGCACGGGGCAACTGCCAAAGCGCAGCCCGTTGCGAATAATAATCTTGGTGCCATTGGCGTATTGGGCCACCCAACGGTTGCCTTCCTGCCAGAATTCGACCGGCCCCGAATCATCAGAATTGTTGGCCCACTGGCAGATATCCACCGTGTGGCTGCCCCATTCCGTGACCGAAGCGCCACTCCAATCCACGTGGGCACTCCAGAAGCCTCGGGTGGCGTATTTCTGATTGTAGGGACGCCAGAGGGACGGACCCAGCCACCGGTCCCAATCGAAGATGTCTTTCGACGGCTCCGGCTCTTCCGGCAGCACGGTGTCGTACAAGACCTTCATGCCGGGTGCTTCTTCCGCGTGGAGTTCTTTCAACTGCCCCAACTTGCCGCTGCGGGCAAGGTCCGCCGCGAAGCGGAAATTACCGATGCTTCTGCGCTGCGTGCCGCACTGGAAAATACGTCCCAGACGCTTCATCGTGTCCGACACGGCGCGAGATTCCGCAATCGTCACGCTCATGGGCTTTTCGCAATAGATGTCCTTGCCGGCACGGGCCGCGAGGACGGATACCCCCGAATGCCAATTATCGCCGGTGGCAATGAGCACCGCGTCAATATCGGGTCGGGCAAGAACCTCCAGGAAATCCGGTGTGGAATCACAATCCTCGTTGCCGTAATACTGATTGACTTGGTCAACGCCCTGCTTGCGACGATCCGCGAAACAATCGCATACGACCCGCACCTGGGTATCCGGCTGTTCCAGGAAAGCTTGCATGACGCGACGGCCACGACCACCCTGGCCGATTACACCGATGCCAAGCCGTTTGCTCGCATCGACTTTTGCGTGGGCCGAACGTATCAGAATGTTGGGCGCAACGACGAGTCCGCCCAACGAGGCGGTGGCCGTGTGCAAGAAAGCACGGCGCGATACGTTGGGAAGGGAAGGAGAACGTTTCATTGGTCATAACCTTTCCGGTATTTCCAATGGGCTTCCGCACGGTGGCATCCCCGAGGTGATGCCTGGGTAATCCACCGCATGAATGAACCCAAATACATCGTCAGGTGCTCGGCCGAATGGGGCCGTCATCTGTATGGGTTCATTGTAGCGACTTTGCCTTGTGGACACAAATATTCGCATTTTAAGAGCGCATCAGGACCCGCTATGGTCTGGGACTCTGCTGCCCTATGAATCGAGACTTTTCAAGAGCGTTTCGATTTTGGGCCGTAAGGGTGGAAGTTCCTCGACAACGACCATCCATACAATGCTCCAGTCGACACCGAAGTACTCATGGATAAGCTTGTCGCGCATTCCGGCCATTCTTCGCCAAGGCACGGAAGGTGCGCTGGCGCGAAGCTCATCCGGGATACGCTTGGCGGCTTCGCCCAAAACTTCCAAGCTTCGCACGACGGCATTGCAGGTCTTGCGATCCGCCGAGAAGGATTCAAAAGACATACCCTTTGTAAACTCACAGGCATCATCAATTGACATCAGGATATCGTCCAGATAGTCACGATAGTCCCGTGTCATAACATGTTGACTTCGTTCAGGATGCTACGTCCGATATGGGGTTTGAGGGCCGCCTTCGTTACGAGGTCAACCTTTGCCCCAAGACATTCACTAAGCTTTTCCTCCAGCTCCAGAAACTTGAAGAACCCCAGCGGGCGGCTGAATTCAACCAGGATGTCGACATCACTGTCGCCCGTTGCTTCGCCCCGCACGCACGAACCAAAAACACCCATTGCCGCTACGCCGTAGTCGCGGGCCAATTCATCACGTCGTTCGCGCAAGAGGCTTTCGATTCTATTCAGGCCAGGCGGACTCATTTTTTCCTCTTCGTTTCTAACGCACGTATCGTACCACAGCCATGATGTTCCTGGAAGCGGACTCTCATGATACTACCCCTTCTCTGCCACGGGGGCAAGGGTGCCGACGACAACCTCCGGCGCTATGTCCATCTCCAACGCCGCGTGACGATACCACGGATACACGCTCCACTCTACACAGGTCACCAGGTCAGGGTAGCCATCGCCATCCAAGTCACCCGCCCAGGGGTGGGGACCGTGGCTGGTCACCTTGATGGGTTCGCCAAAACACTTCATGGTCCGTGGTGCTGCGAAAACGGCGTTCTCCCGCGTGCCCACGTTGCGCAGGAGGTAAATGCTGCCATCGGCGGGGCGGGTACCGGCACAGGCGTACATTATGTCCATGAGGCCGTCGCGGTCCCAGTCCACGGGATTGAAAGACTCGGTCCAGTGTGCAGAACGCGCCACGACACGGTCATCGATGGGACGGCCATCGTCGAGGAGCAGCTTACGGTCTTTTCTGAGGCGCAAGGTGCCATCGTCGGCCCGATACTGGGAGAAAAGGGTCAAGTGGCGTTCCTCGCCGTCATGGGTAGCAATGTCCATGAGGCCATCATTGTTCCAGTCGAATACGGCGGCCCCGGTACGCCAGAAGAAGGGCTGTTCGGCTTCCTGGGGATAGGTGGATTCGAGGGCACGCTCGGCAGAACGGCGGCGGGCCTCGGCGAACTCTTCATAACCGTCCACGGCAAGCTGTTGTTGGGCACCGAAGGCGGGAGCGGTCTTGCTGCCCACATTGCGCCACCACAGGATGCGGTTCGTTTCGTTGGGCACAACGAGATCACGCAGGCTATCGCCGTCCCAATCTTCAAAGACGGGATAGGAATAGCCCATATTATGGCTATGAAACGGCTCGCCCAGGATTTCATTGCGCAGAATACGGATGGGTTTGCCATCGGCCAGAATGCGTTGCGGTTCCTCGTAGGCCGGGTTCGCAGTCGTTCCTGCGTTGATGACAATTCGGGGCCACCCGTAGCCGCCGCCTACCAACATGTCGAGGTCACCGTCGTCATCCCAATCGCAGAAGGTGGGCCATGCCTGGTCACTCAGGGACATGATCGCGTTGCGCGACTGGATAGTCACCGGGGCGCTGAAGCGGGGGGCATCCGCAGGAAAGAAGGAAACCTTCTGGTAAACATCGTGTATGACCAGCAGCCCCCGTTCTGGACCGTCATTTACCGCAGCAAGACTCGTCGGGAAGGGCGCTTTGATGCTTTCCAGGCGCTGCGCTTCGCCATAGTCTGGCGTTGTGCCGGGCAAGCGCGGTTGCCAGACTATTTCGTATTCGTGGACACCACCGCTTTCCGAGGGGCGCAAACCCACGGCATCCCGGTGTCCGTCGCCATCCACATCAAAAAAGCAGACACCCTCGTTCACAGTTAAGCGGTGCGGCTCCGCCAGGGCCATGGGCCATCCGTCGGGATTGATGTTGCGCAGCCAGAAGGTCTCACGGGCCTTACCCGGCGCGCCAACAACCAAATCCAGCGCGCCGTCGCCATCCAAATCCACCACGCGACAGGGATTCCAAGTGCCCGTTGGGCGCGGCAGGGTCAGGCTGGGCTGATAGATTGGCCATTCGCCCTTTTCCTGCTGTCCTGGGTGCAGGAAGATCTGAAACGTGTCACCCCGCTTCGGCGAGTAGACGATGTCGAGGAAGCCGTCCTTGTTGAGATCGGCCACGGCGGCTTGCATGTAGATGCTGCTGAAGAAGTTGGCCACGGCGGCATCATCCTTGCGGTAACGCAGGTGCGTCATTTCCCCAACGTCAAAGGCATTGCCTTCTCCACGTCCCGGATAGGCGATGATTCCGTCCCACGGGATGCCCGGACGGTAGGCGTAATTCCAACACCCAATCAAGTCACGGACACCATCGCGATTGATATCGTAGAATCCACTCAAGTAAGAGACGACAATCGGTCGGGGCGCGTCGGTATTGAAACGCAGCAGATCACCCGTGCCAATACGGGGCGTTTGGACCTGGCCCAGGAAGGGACGCCGTGCCGCCGTCACCTTGAATCGGATTTCGAAGTCGGACGCGGCGTGGGGGATAACGACCCAGGATATCTCGCCCGTGGCACTCCAGTTAAAGGACTCGGAAAGGGCGTGGGGGATAGGTTGCCCCTGTCCATCGAGAACTTCGATGCTCCCCACATCGACCACGCCCGTCACACCCGCATCGGCGATGGCTTCGCCGAAGGACACCGCTACGCTAATGGGCACGGCACCCAGCCCCCTCGGAGCATCGACTTTCACGGGAAGGGCATAGCGCCCTTCGGAGAAGGCATGCAATGGGACAAGAGCCAAAGTCGAAATACACAGAAAAAACAAGGCGCGTTGGGCAATGTTAGTGCCTTACTCTTGAATAAGGCCCATAAAAAACAAGAAGTTTCATGCTGCCATATCTATAAGTCATTGTGTTAAAACGGTTAAGATAGCGTTCGATGCCGTGCTCAACTCTCGACCTTTTGGGGCTGCTCGGCGCTT
>JAJRPE010000405.1 GCA_024280935.1 Candidatus Hydrogenedentota bacterium | reverse complement strand
CTATAACGAATCTTCTTCTTCGTACCAAAGGCCGCATCTTCCAAGGAGATACTGAGACGCAGCTCCAAGTCATTGCCCGCCTTGGCACCGCCACCACCCCGCTTGCCGCCCTGCCCAAAAAGCATATCAAAGAAATCTTCAAAAGGGGCCTCAAATCCCTGGCCGCCTCCGCCACCACCAAAGCCGCCGCCAAAACCACCAGCGCCCTGTGCGTCGGTGGTGCCAAAGCGGTCATATTGGGCGCGTTTGTCCGTGTTTTTCAGAATATCGTAGGCCGCGTTGATCTGCTTGAGCTTGGCCTCCGCATCTTTGTCACCGCCCGTCTTATCCGGGTGGTACTTGTGGGCCAGCTTGAGATAGGCCTTGCGAATTTGTTCCTGCGAGGCTTCCCGGGGAACCCCCATCATTGCATACAGATCAGTCGACTGTGCCATTAAGGTCTGGCTCCATTGGGCGGTATGAGATGGTATCCCCATGCCCCCGCATAAGCGGGAACATGGGGACAAAAGCTAAGATACATCGTGCTTGTTCTGTGCCTTAGGCAGCAAGGAGCGCCACAAAGAACAAGGCCACTCTTCGGCGAGGGGCGACCAGGACCATAAGCCCTGGTTGTGGCCCAGCCACTACTTTTCTTCGTCCTCATCCACAACCGTGAAATCAGCATCCACCGTGTCACCACCTTCCGCGCCATCGCCATCCGCAGATGAATCCGCATCGCCCGCACCACCTGCGGCAGCGGCTGCCGCTGCTGCTGCTGCAGCGGGGTCCTCGCTAGAGGCCTGTTGCATGGCTTCATAGAGCTTCTGCGAAGCCTGACCAAGGTTCTCGGTGGCCTTTTCAATCGCACCGGTGTCGGTGCCTTCCAGGGCCTTCTTTACGTCGGCCACAGCAGCTTCGATATCGGACTTTTCGCTATCGCCAACCTTGTCTTCATTTTCTTTCAGGGTCTTCTCAACCTGATAGACCAAGCTGTCGGCATTGTTCCGCACTTCGATACCCTGCTTGCGCTCTTTGTCTTCGTCGGCATGGGCTTCCGCGTCGTTGACCATCTTCTCGACTTCGTCGTCGGACAAACCGCTGGAGGACTCGATCTTAATCTTCTGCTCTTTGCCCGAGGCCAGATCTTTCGCCGAAGCGTGAAAGATGCCGTTGGCATCCAAGTCAAAGGAGACTTCGATTTGAGGCACGCCACGGGGCGCAGCAGGGAGGCCCATGAGATCGAAGTGGGCCAGAGTCCGGTTATCGCTAGCCATCTCACGCTCACCCTGAAGCACATGAATCGTCACAGCCGTTTGATTGTCCGCCGCTGTGGAGAAAATCTGCTGCTTCGTAACGGGAATGGTGGTATTGCGCTCGATGAGTTTTGTGCATACACCACCCAAGGTCTCAATACCCAGGGACAGCGGCGTAACGTCGAGAAGGAGAACATCCTTCACCTCGCCCGAGAGCACACCCGCCTGAACAGCGGCACCGATGGCCACCACTTCATCCGGGTTCACCCCGCGATGGGGCGTCTTGCCAAAGATCTCTTCGACCACAGCACCGACAGCGGGCATACGGGTCATGCCGCCCACCAAGATGACTTCATTAATCTCGGAGGCGTTCAGCCCGGCGTCTTCCAGGGCGCGGTGGCAGGGGTTCTTGCTCCGCTGGAGCAGGTGATCCGCCAACTGCTCAAACTTGGCCCGGGTCAGGGTATAGTTCAGGTGCTTGGGGCCGGAGGCATCTGCCGTAACGAAGGGCAGGTTAACGTCCGTCGTCATGGCGGTGGAAAGCTCGCATTTGGCCTTTTCTGCGCCTTCCTTGAGACGCTGGAGCGCCATGGGATCCTTGCGCAGGTCAATGCCCTGCTCTTTCTGGAACTCTTCGGCAATCCAGTCGATAATAACTTGGTCGAAGTCGTCGCCGCCGAGGTGAGTGTCGCCGCTTGTGCTCAGCACTTCAAAGCTGTCATCGCCAATGGCCAGAATAGAGACATCGAAGGTGCCGCCGCCAAGATCATATACGGCGACTTTCTCGTCACGCTTCTTGTCGAGGCCGTAGGCGAGTGCGGCTGCAGTAGGCTCGTTGATGATGCGCAGGACTTCAAGGCCCGCAATTTTACCGGCGTCTTTGGTGGCCTGGCGCTGGGCATCGTTGAAGTACGCCGGCACAGTAACCACCGCCTGGTCGACATCCGTCCCCAGGTAGGACTCCGCCGTCTCCTTCATCTTCTGAAGAATCATGGCGGAAATTTCGGGCGGACGGTAGGTGTTGCCCATAATCTCCACCTGGCAATCGCCGGAGGATGTCTCGCCAACCTTGTAGGGGACGATCTTTTCCTCGGAGGACACCTCGTCATGCTGGCGCCCCATGAAGCGCTTGATGGAGAAAATCGTGTTGGTCGGGTTGGTTACCGCCTGGCGCTTGGCGACCGCTCCAATAAGGCGCTCCCCGTCCTTGTTGAATGCAACCACGGATGGAGTGGTGCGATTGCCCTCGCTATTGGCAATAACCACAGGCTCGCCGCCCTCCATCACCGCTACGCAGGAGTTGGTGGTGCCCAAGTCGATTCCAATTACTTTGCCCATTGTGTCTATCCTCCTGATACGGCAACCCGACGGGGGGTGCCTGGCTTGTAAGATTCACGATGCTTCGCTTGGGAAGCAGTATGTCAATAACGTATTGCCTTACTCATCAATAAGGCCAGAAAATTGAAAGTGTCACGTCATTCCCACGCACGTGGGAATCCAGAACGCGGCACGGGTACACCGTAACTTCACTGGATCCCCGCGTTCGCGGGGATGACGGTCTTAGGTTGTGGGCAAGACTCTCCTTAGTTCAGTCAGTCGTATCGGAAGCCGAAACCTCCGCATCTTCTTTCTGACTTTCCGCAGCCTCGGCAGGGCCGCTGCTCACAACAACCTGGGACGGACGCAGGGTGAATTCGCCCAAACGGTAGCCCCGCTTAAACTCCTCCATCACCATGTCGGCCGGATACTCTTCGGAAGGCTGGTGTGTGAGCGCCTCGTGTACATTGGGATCGAAAGGCTCGCCCTTCGCGGGAATCGGCTCCAAGCCCTTGTCGGAAAGCACGTCGATAAACTGCTTCACGATTAATTCCACGCCTTGGGCGAAATCGTCGCTTTTGTCTTCAACATGGCCCAAGGCCAATTCAAGGTGGTCCAACGTGGGAAGCAAATCGCGTATAAGCCCCTCGGCTGCTGTCTTGCGGATACGATCCGTTTCGCGGGCCATCCGTTTGCGGTAATTGTCAAACTCGGCGCGCGCGCGCAATGCCTGGTCTTTCAACGCGTCGCGTTCAGCCTTCAGCACGGCCAACTCGGCTTCGACCGGGTCAACGACCTCTTCCTCGGCATCACTCACCTCGATTTCGGGAATATGCACTTCGTCTTCAAGGAGTTCGGCAATCACTTCCGGCACCTCATCAGCATCCACTGCATTCTCTTCGACGGTATCAACCTCTTCGTTCACCGGGGCCTCTTCTTTGTCGTTGGTCTTTTTCATGTATAGTGCCTGGGCCACAATCAATATTTTTGGTCCTGACTGGCCCTTGGCACAGAAACCTCTTGTCTTTTACAGGCCTCACTCTAAAGTAAGACGCTATGCTTCGTCTGGGACCTTGCCCAAAAGAAGTGGCCTCTGCAATGCCGCGAGCGGACCCGCGTACAATCATTACAGCCATGTTGCATGGGCAACCGCCCCGAAGGGGTTCAACAGGTTAGCCCAGGGCAACGCCCTGGGTCAGAATGTAGAAATAATCTACAGCCCTGAAAGGGCGACACAGTGGCCGTGATGTGCTTCTATTGCGCCCTTTCAGGGCTTTTATTTTATAGATCCATTTCCCAGGGCGTTGCCCTGGGCTAACCTATAGTGGCCTTTCAGGCCGAAAACGAAAACTCATAATTAATTGTCGATAACAGGACCCAAACATACTTCTACAAATCAGACTAATTCGGCACTGCAGTCTACATCGCGCATCGGCGAAGGCCAGTGGCCTTAGCGCGCCAAGCGCGTCAGCATGCGCCCCACCATGCCCGCCGTGTAGTCCACAATGGCAGTCAACCGCGAATAAGGCATGCGTCGCGGCCCCAGAACGCCAATCATACCAACAGGCTCGTCTTTGCAGTAATAAGGCGACGCGACCACGCTGATATCTTCCAGGCCCGAGGACCCGGCGATGCGTCCAATATGAATAGAACTGTTCACATGCTCTTGGTTCGCCAAGGCACCGCGCAGCATGTCCGTCAAGGCCGTGCGTTCCTCAAAAAGGTCAAAAACCTCCCGCGCCCGGTCCACATCCTGGAACTCCGGCTGGGAGAACAAGTGGCCTGCGCCTTCGAGAAACAATTGGGTCGACGAATGCTGTGGTACGTGGCCAAGCACCCGCAAGGCCAACTCAGCGGTTTTCCGTTGTTCGTCCAGAAAGCTCCGAAGCCGTTCTTCAATGGCGGCAGACAAGCCATCCAGGCGAACACCGTGAAGGTGTTCCATTAGAAAGCGGTTCAGCACCTGCAACTGGTCCTGCTCAACGGTTTCTTTGAGCTTCACGGTCTGGGTGCGCACCCGCCCGTAATTGTCCACAATCAGCATGGCCACCCGCTGCGACCCCACGTCCAGAACCTCAAGGCGGTTAAGATACGCGTGGTCATCTCCGGGCGCCTCGGCCAAACCCGCCTGATTGGAAATCAGCGCAAGCAATTGGCTGGTGTGTTGCAGCACCTCATCGGCATCATTCAATTTTTCGGAAAACTTATGCTCAATACGGTTGCGCTCACGCAAGGTAAGCTCTTGCACACGCATGAGGTAGTTTACATAGTAGCGGTAGCCGGTGTCTGTGGGAATGCGCCCCGAACTGGTATGAATCTGCTGGAGATAACCCATCTCTTCGAGGTCGGCCATGACGTTGCGTACCGTCGCGGGACTCAGGCCCAATTCAAAGCGCTTAACGACAGAACGAGAACCCACCGGATCCGCCGTGGTAATATAACTGTTTACCACCGCTTGGAGGATCCGCTGTTCACGTTCGTTCAGATCACGGACTTCTGTCATGGGTTTATATCCACGCACTTAGCACTCAACCATTGGGAGTGCTAACAGCTGCCCGAAGTTTAGCACACCCATGTAGACGTGTCAAGTTGGTGACCGTTGCAAGTGCTGGTCAGTGCAGTATATAAATGGGGTCCGTTCTGATGTAATTGTTCTCAATCAGATCCGGGTCCGCAACGTCATTCTCACGAAAATGCCTCTGCTCCCCTCCTCGGAGGGGGGCTTTTCGGGGCTGTGTTTGGCTGCAAGGTTTGGAAAGGGTACTGCGTGGAAAACGTAGGGGCTATACAAAAATCGATGGGCATGCTGGGTTCACCCCGCGAAACGGTGTTGGCACTGCTCGATGTCATCGATGTGAAAGAAAACGGAGGACGTCCCTGGGATGTCCAAATCCATCAACCCAAGGTATACCAACGCTTTATAAGTGAAGGTCGCCTCGGGCTTGGGGAGGCCTACATGGATGGCGACTGGGATTGCGACGACCTGACGGACTTCTTCGACCGCATCTTGTCGGCCAATTTTACGGACCGCGTGGACTGGTGGCGCATGGTTGTGCCGTACCTTCGCGCCCGCTTTCTCAATCTTCAGAGTATTCACCGTTCCCGCGAGGTGGCCGAGCGCCACTATGATCTGGGCAACACCCTCTATAAGAAAATGCTCGACAAGCGCATGGTCTACTCTTGCGCCTATTGGAAAGACACCGACGACCTCGATACGGCCCAGGAAAACAAGTTGGACCTGGTCTGCCGAAAACTGGGCCTGAAAGCGGGCATGAAGGTTCTCGATGTAGGCTGTGGCTGGGGTTCTTTTGCCTGCTTTGCCGCCGAACGCTACGGTGTCGAGGTGGAAGGCATCACCATTTCGAAAGAACAGCTCCCCCTGGCCGAAGAGCACTGCGCCGGACTTCCGGTCCAGTTTCATCTCCGCGACTACCGCAAGGTGACCGGCCAGTGGGACCGGGTGGTCTCCATCGGCATGTTGGAGCATGTGGGACGAAATAACTACGACGACTTTATGACGCGCCTGCGCGACTGGCTGACGCCCGACGGCATGGCCCTCGTCCACACCATCGTGGGACGCTACCCCGTCCGCCGGGCCGATCCGTGGATGACAAAGTACATCTTCCCCGGCGGCATGACACCCACCCCTGGGCAATTAGGCGCGTCCATCGAGGGGAAGCTGGTGCTGGAGGATTTGCACAACATCGGGGCCGACTACGACAAGACACTGATGGCATGGTGGGCAAATTTCGAGCGGGCCTGGCCCGAATTGAAGGATTCCTACGACGAACGCTTTTACCGCATGTGGCGCTATTACCACCACTACTGCGCGGGATCCTTCCGCGCCCGCTACAACCATGTGTTTCAGATGGTCTTGTCTAAACGCGGCGTGCGAGGCGGTTATGAAGCCGTGCGGTAGGAGAATGCGGTTAAGAACAAACCGCGCAACCCCGTTTCACACCGTCATTCCCACGAACGTGGGAATCCAGAACGCGAAAGCAACGCACACAAAGACAACGCTGGATCCCCGCGTTCGCGAGGATAACGAAGACCTCGTTCCCACGCTCTGCTTGGGAATGCGTTTCTCTACGCTCTGCGTAGTTTCCCCTCGATGCCCTCTGGCATGGAACAAACATCGGGCTGGCACCGCAGACTCTTCCGAAGCAGAGCTCCGGCACCTGCATTCCCAAGCAGAGCGTGGGAACGAGTGTGAAACCTCCTCACCGCCCGCACGAAAAAACATGGGCTTCACTTCCCCCTTCAAACTTCTAACTTCTAACTTCAAACTTCACGGGGCTACGCCCCGGTAATGCGCGTTCTCTTCAACGCCATGCAGGCGGGCAACCAGAGCGGCACGGGCCGCTACGTGGAGGAACTCCTCCGCGCCCTCGTTACCTTGGACGATGCCCCCGAACTCACCGTCGCCTGGCCCAAAGATCGCCCCACCGGGGAATGGGCCGATGCCGTCAAGCTGCTTCGCTATTCCCGTGGTCTTCGCCACCGTTTGGGGCTCGACCGCGACCTCTTCAGCATCTCCCTGGATGTCGACGTGGTTCATTACCCGGCGACCATCGGCCCCCTGTGGCCCGCAAAGAACCTGGTGCTCACCGTCCACGACTGCATCCCCATACGTCACCCCGAATGGTTTCGCTGGGAGCGGGCGTTTTACTACATCTGGGCCGGCCGACGCAGCGTACGAAACGCGGAACACATCATCGCCGACTCTACCGCCACCGCCCATGATCTCCACGAGTTAATGGAGATACCTCCAGGCCGGGTCACCACCGTGCCCCTGGGTGTGAACGACACGTTTTGCCCACAGCCCCAAGTCGCCATCGACGCGGTACTCACCCGCTACCAACTCCCCGAACGCTTCTTCCTCTACGTCGGCACCCTGGAACCACGCAAGAACCTGGTCGGCGTTGTCCGCGCGTGGGACTCCATCGCTTCCGATATTACCGAAGATCTCGTCATCGCAGGGCGCATCGGCTGGAAGACCAAAGAACTCGACATCGCCATCGCAACAGCCCAACACCGCGACCGCATCCACCGTCCTGGCTTCATCGACACCGCCGACCTCCCCGCCCTGATTTGTGCGGCCAGGGCCTTCGTGTGGCCCAGCCTCTACGAAGGCTTTGGCCTGCCCGTGCTGGAGGCCATGGCGTGTGGCACGCCGGTGCTCACCTCAAACACCACCAGTCTGCCGGAGGTCGCGGGCGACGCAGCCCTCCTCGTGGATCCCGGCGATGAAGATGCCATTGCAGAAGCGATGAGCAAACTCTCCGGCGATGAAAACCTCCGACAGCAGCTCAGCAACGCAGGACGAAAACGCGCCGCAGCGTTCACGTGGCACCGTTGCGCAGAAGAAACGCTGGTGGTGTATCGGAAGATTTCGGATTGAGCGAAGCGGAGCGTAAAGGGGGTTGGGCATTCCTGCCCGACATAAGGGGCGCGTCGGCCATAAAAAAACCACCATCCGCACGCCCAACCACTTTGGACGCGAACGACAATAGATTATGCCCTGCCTTGGGCAATCAAGGCATCACCACAAAGCCGAAGTGCGCTTTCGACACCCACCGTGCGCCTTATGTCGGGCAGGAATGCCCAACCCCCTATTCGAAAGTCTGCGCCACAGAGTAGAATGGATTCTTTCACGGACTACCCTCTTCCGCAAGCGCATAGAGCTGTCCTCGGATATAGGCATAGACGACCCCATTGGCAACAATAGCTCCGCACTCACTGCCGCCACGACTGCTGAAGCGCACCTCTTTTGCCCGAGACGCGCCAAATATCCAAAAGGACTGCCTGGTGTTCAGATAGACCTTGCCATCGGCGACCAGCGGACTACCCCATATTTCATGCCCCGTATCGTGCTGCCAAAAAAGCTCACCGCTCCGCGCATCCAGACAATAGAGTCGCCCTGCCAAATCGGCGGCATAGACCAGTCCATTGGCCACGGCTACGGTGCTCATTGTTCGGCCAATACCCTCAAAGCGCCACACTGCGCCCGCCTCGCTTACATCCCCCGTTTGTGTCGCGTCAATGCAGCTCAAAACACCGCGCCCCAAGCCGTGTTGCGGGTCCCGCCCCGTAGCGACATACACACGGTTTTCGTAGAATACGGGGCTGGCCAGGATCTCACTCGGCCCCACGTAGGAGCCATCGCCATTGTTGTATCTGCCCAACGCCTCCTTCATTCGAGCGAGCCGAGTCGGCTTGTCAGGAATTGCGTCCGCTCTCGTTACGTCCCGGACGAGTTTCTCCCTGCGCTTGTACGCACGGAGGTCTCCCCAAGCGTAGTCTATCGGCATCCCATCGGACCTTCGCTTGTAGTGGGGCGGATTGCAGTCAAATTTCCAGACGGGACTCATGGCACGCACCGAAACCGGCACACCATCTCGATAATCGAGCACTTCGAAGGCATAACAGAAGCCATCGCTGCCACCAAGAAATACCAGCTCTTTTCCGTTCACGCGGCCATGGGTCGGAGATGCCCACTGCGCGTGGAACAAATCACGAGAGATGGGCGTGTCGTCAACCGCCAAGAGCTTCCCTGTATGCCGATTCAGCGCGATGAACGCGGGCGCGTCTGGATTCACCGCGTCGGAAACACTATCCGCCCGATAGCGTCCAATTCCGTTTGATGTGCTGGTGTACAGCACGTCTCCCAAAACCAGCACAGAACAACTCCCCACGTCATGGGGTGCT
The DNA here is from genome assembly GCA_024280935.1 of Candidatus Hydrogenedentota bacterium. Classification (GTDB taxonomy): domain Bacteria; phylum Hydrogenedentota; class Hydrogenedentia; order Hydrogenedentales; family JAEUWI01; genus JAEUWI01. The sequence continues at coordinate 1,002 of JAJRPE010000405.1, read as the reverse complement.
ACGCTCAATTCACGAGGCATGTCATAGCGCCAAATGATGTCGGCATCCGTGGAGGAGAGTGTAATCGGTGCCGCCCCCTCACCCGCCATGTACACAGCCTCCTCTTGAAAGGGGCCATCGTTGCCGTTTGAGAGCCCTTTCAGATCCAAGCAGAGCACATCGTCTCCGTTGCTAATCACATAGACCCGATGCCCGACTATGGTCGGCGATGAGCAGATTCCCCACCGCTGCTCATCAACAAATGTTTTCATCGGAAATCCCTCGGTGCGCTCAGGACTCACCAGATTCCAGAGCCGCTCTCCGGTGGCCTCATCCAAACACGCGAGAACGCCACCACGCAGCCGTCGAAAACGTGTATCCCCCCGCATGGCGGCCATATTCGTGCCGACAAGTATGCGACCCTTCGAGACGGTCGGGGTGCCAAAAGCCACATCGCCCAAGCGGGTTGCCCATTTTATGTTTCCCCCGCGCTTTCGGTCGAAATGGTCTGGCAAGCCCATCGTTTTAACGGCGTTGGTGCCGTTCGGCCCCGTCCAATGGGGCCAGTCCTCGGCCAGGGCGGAGCGGCACAGGCCCATGACCGCCGTCAAGACGATGACGGTGGTGATTCTCCGCCTAATATGCCGCATTGCGCCTCCTGTCTTCCTCGCAAGCAAGATTCGACTTCCGGTACGTGTTCACAGGTAGCTTTGGGTGCCACGGACAAGGGGCGATAGCCCTTGCCCGTGCTTGAAAAACATGTTCGTCGGACAAAGAGAAAGTTTTCGGTCGCGCCCATATTTCCACACGGGTAAGCCCTGAGAGGCCTATCCGTGGCACCCGGAGTTTGTTTCTTATAGCTGGCGTCGTCCATCCCGTAAACGCTTACAATTTCCGATTTATCTCTTACTACGCTGAGGATACCATAAGGTTCACGCAATCTCTTTTTTCAAGCTCCGGGTGGCACCCATATCGCTCCCTCGTAACGCTGACGACCACCCGCAAATGCAGGGGCGCGTTCCG
>JAJRPE010000404.1 GCA_024280935.1 Candidatus Hydrogenedentota bacterium | reverse complement strand
GCCATGCAGGAGTTGGTGGCCATCGCACCCATCCGCATTTCGCCCGCGCTGGAACGGGTGCTGGGTTTGGGGAAGTACCTCTATCTCGGCCTGGCCACCTTGGGCGTGGCAACGGGTTCCGGCTTCTTTATCTGCCGCTGGGACCCTTTCGTCCGAATCTATCGCCTGAGCGATAACTACACCATGCTCATTGCCGCAGCACTCATACTGCTCCTCGGTGTCTTTGTCGCCCGGCCCTATTGCCGCTTTCTCTGCCCCTACGGTGTGCTGCTCGGCTGGATGTCGCGCTTCTCCAAGTTTCACCTGGAAATCCCTCCCTCTCCCTGCGTGGAATGCCGCCTCTGCGAGGACTCGTGCCCCTACAACGCCATTGACATGCCCACACCCCAGCATCTGGTGGAAGCGCCCGACAAAGGGAAGAAGCGTATTCGCGCCCTGGTCTTTCTGTCGCCCCTCTTCATCCTGGCGGGTGCCATTGGCGGCTACATGATGTATGAACCCCTTTCGCACATGCACCCCACCGTTAGCCTCAGTGAGCGCATTGCCCTGGAGGATCGTGGTATTCTCTCTGAAGGCGTGCTGAAAACAGACACCTTCCGGGTAGAAGACAAAACCACCGCCACCTTGCACGCCGAGGCGTTGGCAATCAAAGAGCAGTTCAAGACAGGTGGCGCGTGGCTCGGGGCTTTCATGGCCTTAATCATCAGCATCAAGCTAATCGAGCTTTCCGTCATAAAAAAGCGGACGATTTTCGAGCCACACAAAGAGACCTGCTTCAGTTGCGGACGCTGTTATCCCTATTGCCCGGTTGAAGAAGGAGCGTAGTTCTCATCAATGTTGGAAAAACGGGAGTTTGACAAGAGCGATTTCCTATGGCGTCTCTCTACCACGGTGAGCATCGTCGCGGGCCTGTTTTCGGTCCTCGTTTTTACGCTGCTCATTATTAATTACTTTCAGATCACACGGCTGGACCCGGTCAATCATGAATTGCTGACACAGATGCGTCAGGACTATGCTTCGCTGCCCGCCAAGGACGAGGCCCTTGCCCAGCGCATACGCGATCTGGACCTGATGACCCGGAAGGCCTTCTTCTCAAGCCAGACCCACCTGCACATGGGTGCCTTGGTTCTGCTGGGCAGCGTGGTCACCTTCCTCATCGCCTTTAAGTATATGATTCGCTGGAAACAGGAAATGCCCGAGTTGGACGAGGTCCCCACGGCAGACAAAGAATTTCTGGCCTATGCCCAATCCCGTCAGTTGATCACCTGGGCCGGCGTCGGCCTTTTGGCTGGAGGCATGATGGTGTCCTATTTCACCGAGAGCGCGTTGACCGCAGAGATGCGGGAGGCGAAGAATCCCGCCATCGAGGAATCCGCCCCTGTCGCCGAAACGGTCGTGGGAGCCCTCCCCGTGCCCACGTGGGAAGAACTGCAAGCACACTGGCCCAGTTTTCGAGGCCCCGGCTCCAATGGTGTCGCCCACTTTACGACGGCCCCTACCGAGTGGGACGTTGAAGCGGGCACGAACATCCTGTGGAAAGTGGCATCGCCCCTTCCGGGTAATAACTCCCCGGTCGTTTGGGGAGATTCCCTCTACATGACCGGTGCGAATGCCGAAAAGCGCGCGATCTACTGTTACAACATCGACAGCGGCGAACTCCGCTGGACAACAACCCTCAGCCCCCTTCCCGGCACGCCCACCGAAGAACTGGAACCCATGGAAGACACGGGCTTCGCGGCCAGCACCATGGTCGCCCATGGCGAACTCGTATTCGCTTGTTTCGCGAACGGCGATCTGGTGGCCCTCGACAACGAAGGCAATCAAGTCTGGGGCCTGAACTTGGGCTTACCCGAAAACCACTATGGCTATTCCTCGTCCCTGCTGGCTTATGAAAGTCTGCTATTCGTCCAATATGATCAGTCCGAAGGCGGCAAGCTTCTGGCACTCAATGTCGCCACAGGCAAAGAAGCCTGGACCATGCCTCGGGAGAAAATATCCTGGGCCTCGCCCATACTGGCCCAGACAACCCTTGGCAGTCAGCTTATCTTGAGTTCTGAAGAGAATGCGGACGGCTACAACCCCTTGACTGGAAAATTGCTCTGGTCGGAAGAATGCCTTGGCGGTGAAGTGGCCCCCTCCCCGGCCTACAGTAATGGGATGGTCTTCGTCGCGAACGAATACGCCGTGGCCTCGGGTATTTCGCTGGGCGGCACGGCGGAGGCAGTGGAAAGCAAGGTCGCCTGGGAATACGATGAGTTACTCCCCGAAGTCTCCAGCCCAATCGGAGATGGTACACGCTTCTACTTCGGCACGGCCATCGGGGACTTCGTGGCCCTGGATGCCAAGACCGGCGAGGAGCGCTGGGTCGAAGAGATGGACGAAGGGTTTTATTCTTCACCGATACTCGTGGGGGATCGCATCTACGTGGCGGATCTTGAGGGCACCATGCACATCCTCAAGGCGGGAGAGACCTTCGAGCGCATTGCTTCTATTTCCATGGGCGAGCCGGTTTATGCCACGCCCGCCTTCATGGACGAACGCATTTATATCCGAACCGAATCGCAACTAATCTGCATTGGGGCCTCCTGATGGCAGAAACACTCGATATGTCGCGTATCGAATCCATCGTCGCGACGGAAGGCAGCAATCCCGAGGCCGTAATCCCCATCCTGCAGGCCATCCAGACGGAATTCCGCTACCTCCCCGGTGAAGCCTTGGAGCGGGTCTGCGAACTGACCGACATCGCCCCGGCCACCATCGAGGGGGTGGCCACCTTCTATTCCCAGTTTCGCCAGAATCCCGTGGGCGAACACGTCATCAGCCTCTGCGATGGCACCGCGTGCCACGTGAAGGGGGCGGAATTTGTTCATGAAGCCCTCTCGGATCACCTGAACCTGAAAAAGGGTTGTGACACCGACGATGAGGGCAAATACACGATTCAAAAAGTGGCCTGTATCGGCTGCTGTTCCCTCGCGCCGGCCATGCAGGTTGACGGTGTCACCTACGCGAATGTGGCGGCAGAGTCGGTGGACGCCACCATGCGTGACTTCGAGCAGCGTGAAAAAGACAAGGGTAAAGACACCGAGACACACGAACGTAAAATCGTGGAGAACGGCACAGAGATCCGCATCGGCTTGGACTCCTGCTGCGTGGCGGGCGGCACGGATCGCATCGACGCCGCCGTGGAAGCGGCCCTCGCCAGTATCGAATCCACGGTGCCCGTCAAGCACGTTAGTTGCGTCCACATGTGCCATCAGGTACCGGTGCTGGAGATCATCGAAGCCAACAAAGAACCGACGATGTATCTCCGGGTAACACCGGAAGATGTCCCGGACATCATCGCGCGCCACTTCAAGCCCGAAGGGCCACTCTCCCGCCTCCGCTCCAAAGCCCTGCGCTGGGCCGACAATCTCTACGTAGACCAGGACACGAGCGAACACGCGGTCTCGCGCCACGATGGCACCGTCCGGGACGAGCACGTTACGGCCTTCCTTGGGCACCAGGTACACATTGCCACGGAATACCATGGCGAGATTGACCCCCACGATCTGGACGAGTATCTGAAGAAGGGTGGATTCGCTGCCGTGGAGCGCTGTCTCTTTGGCAAGATCACCGGGGCCATCATGATGGCGCGCCATCAGGGCAAATCGCTACATGAACTTCCCCAAAGCGACGCGGCCTGGCCCGCCCAGCGAATCATTGACGAAATCTCCGCAAGCGGCCTTCGTGGTCGGGGCGGCGCCGGATTCCCCACGGGCAAGAAGTGGCAGTTCGTCCACGACGCGCCAAACCCAAAGAACAAAAAATACATTATCTGCAACGGCGACGAGGGCGACCCCGGAGCCTTCATGGATCGCATGATCCTGGAGTCCTACGCCTACCGGGTCATCGAAGGCATGATCATCGCGGCCCTGGCGGTGGACTCCGACGAGGGCATTCTCTATATCCGCGCGGAGTATCCCCTCGCCACGAAGCAAGTTCGTCGGGCGATTGACGTCTGCATGGAAGCCGGTCTGCTGGGCGACAATTTACTGGGTTCAGGACGCAAGCTCCACCTCCGCGTGAAAGAGGGCGCGGGCGCCTTTGTCTGCGGCGAGGAAACGGCCCTCATCGCGTCACTGGAAGGCAAGCGGGGCATGCCTGTCATGCGTCCGCCCTACCCCGCCATTTCTGGCCTCTATGAGTGCCCCACCCTGATCAATAATACCGAAACCCTGGCGCTCATCCCCTGGATTGTCCGAAAGGGCGCGGCGGAGTTTGCCAAGCTCGGCACGAAGAAGAGCAAGGGCACCAAGGTCTTCTCGCTGGCCGGTAAGATCCGTAATGGTGGACTCATCGAAGTACCCATGGGCATTACGATTCGCCAAATCGTGGACGACATTGGCGGTGGCATTGCCGACGGACGCAAGTTCAAGGCCATACTCGTGGGCGGACCGTCGGGCGGCGTTATTCCCGCTTCCCTGGCCGATACGCCCGTGGACTACGAGGCCTTGTCCGAAATTGGTGCCATGATGGGTTCCGGCGGCATGGTCGTCCTCGACGACTCGGACTGCATCGTGGAAATGGCCCGCTACTTCCTCTCCTTCACCCAGGATGAATCCTGCGGCAAGTGTTCGCCCTGCCGCATTGGCACCATGCGCCTGAAAGAAATGCTGACCCGCCTCTGCGAGGGCCAAGGCAAGACATCCGATTTGGAGTTGATGGAAGAACTCGGGAAGGTCGTCAAGAGCCAGAGCATGTGCGGACTGGGCAAGACTGCGCCCAATCCCGTGTTGACCGCGCTCATGTATTTCCGCGAGGAGTTCGAGGCCCACATCGAAGGGCGATGTCCCGCTGGAAAGTGTAAACCACTCATTGACTATTGGGTCGAAGACAACTGCATCGGCTGCACCAAATGCGCCCAGGTCTGTCCCGTGGACTGTATCGACGGCGGACCCTACGCCATGCACCATATTGATTTGGACATCTGTACGCGCTGCGACTACTGCCTGGTGGCTTGTCCTGTGGATGCCATCAAAGCGGGTTCGCGGATATAAAAAACAGCGTTTCACCGCGAACAGCTTAACGCAGCAGTTGGCCGCAACCAAAAACATTTTTCACCACGAAGG
>JAJRPE010000403.1 GCA_024280935.1 Candidatus Hydrogenedentota bacterium | reverse complement strand
CCGCCAGAAAGGGGCATAAGTTTTTCCGGGGTCAAGACCCGCAGCGCTGCCCCCACGCGAAGTGCATCGGCGGATGAGGCAAATACGGTGAGCAGTAACGCCGTGATCAAGATTCGAGACAAATATGCTTTCATGATTCAGTGCTCCAAATGTTTACTTTTTCTGCCCCCGCAAATAATTATGCCCCAGAGCAATTGGACCGCTCCAGGTTCGACAAGGTTTTAGTCCTTGGCACGGTTTACAAAACAAGAAAGCGTTGCGTCATTCCCACGCACGTGGGAATCCAGAACGCGGCGGGTTTGCCTTAATCCATCACTGGATCCCCGCGTTCGCGGGGATGACGATCTTGCGTTGTATCCCGGCCACCCTAGTTCTGACGCGCCCGGATCCCCGCACGAATCTCCCGGAAAAACGTCCTCAATAAATCGCCGCATTCTTCCGCCATCAATCCACCCTGCAAAACAGGCTGGTGGTTGAAGCGTTCGTCTTCCAGCAGGTTCATGAGGCTGCCACAACATCCACCCTTGGGGTCGCTGGCCCCAAAATAAACCGTTTGAATGCGGGAGAGTATTATCGCCCCAGCACACATGGGACACGGCTCCAACGTGACGTACATCTGGGTATCTTCCAAACGCCAGCTTCCAAGCGCCGCCGCCGCCGCCGTAATAGCGATCACTTCGGCATGGGCTGTGGGATCCTGGAGGGTCTCGCGCTCATTATGCCCCTTGGCGATTATCTGGCCTTCGTGGACGATAACACAGCCCACCGGCACCTCCCCCTGCTCCATGGCACGGGTTGCTTCTCTAATGGCGTAGCCCATATAACGTTCGTGTGGATCAAGCATGGCGCATATTGTCTTTTTCTACTGTAGCGGTTGTCAACCCGCTTTGGATATGGACGCATACATCCGTCGATTCGCATAAGTGCGAAAACAAAGAAAAAAGTAAATATAGCTATTTTGATAAGTTTCTTGAACCCCTTGTGATCGTATTGTATTATGGATGAAGTCAGGTGCGTGAACCCACAACGGGTAGCCCCTGCGAAGACCTTGAATCGACCGCAAACGCCATGGGTTGCGCCGACACGGGGTAAGCCGAGACAGGCTTCGTTTAGCAGCAGAAGCTCTCTGAGATTGACTCAGCAGGAGTGCGAATATATTTTGTATATAGTTGGCATTTTAATTGATTTGGATAACATATGTACCTGAAAAAGAAATCCCTTGTCCGCTATGCGTGAAAACGGCCTGAGCACCTATCTGGTGGAAATTTCCAGAATTCCGCTGCTGTCGTCCTCGGAAGAGATTCGGCTCGCCAAAGCTGCGCAAAAAAACGATGCGTCGGCGCGGCGCCGCCTTATCGTCTCCAATCTCCGGCTTGTCGTGAGCATTGCAAAGAAGTACCTCTACTACGGCCTTCCCCTGATGGATCTCATCGAAGAAGGTAACTTGGGACTGATGAAAGCCGTGGAACGCTTCGACCCGGACCGGGGCTGCAAGTTTTCCACCTATGCGACGTGGTGGATTCGGCAGGCCGTAACCCGGTCTCTTTCCAATCACGGGCGCACCGTCCGAATTCCCGTGTACATCACCGACAACGTGGCGCGTTACAAGAAGCTGATCGAGAAGGAATACATCAAGTCAGGGCGCCATCCTGAAATTGAAAAGATAGCCGAAGATCTCAAGATCAAAGTCGCAGAAGCCAAACGCTTGCAGGAATTCGCCGATGTCATAACGCCGCTGGAGCGGATGCAGTCGACGGATACCGACGGTGATCGCGGAATCCCGGAAAGTCTGGAACCCAAGCGCACCGATAAAGCCATCGAACAAATCGAGTTGGATCAGCAGATGGAAGAGCTGATGAAACAACTTACCGAGCGCGAGGCCAATATCATACGCTTTCGCTACGGACTCTATGATGGCTGCGCCCATACGCTGGAGGAAACGGGCAAGAAGTACAAGCTTACCCGCGAGCGGATTCGGCAGATTGAAAAGGACGTGATGAAACGTCTGCGCGCCTTTGCCGTGACCCACGAAGACGACTTTCGTCCATAGAATCGTCCGCGTCCCGACAACAAAATAGGGGCACATACCCTCCCCAAGTCCAGTTACCCTACGACAAAGGACTCCCCATGGATCTCGCCCAATACATCCGCAATGTGCCCGACTTTCCCAAACCGGGCATCCAATTCAAAGACATCACCACCCTGCTTATGGTGCCCGAAGCCTTTCGGGAGACCATTTTGCTTTTCAAGAGCCGCTACGAGAATAAAGCCCTGGACGCTATTGTCGGTGTCGATGCCCGGGGCTTTATCTTCGGTGCCGCACTGGCCTACGAAATGGGCCTTCCCTTCATCACCGCACGGAAGAAGGGCAAACTTCCCGCAGACACCATCGCGGAAAAATATTCCCTGGAGTACGGTACGGCCGTAGTAGAAATCCATCGCGATGCCATCCAACCGGGACAACGGCTGATCATTATCGATGATCTCCTGGCCACCGGCGGCACGGTTGGTGCCGTCGCCCGCATCGTAGAGCAATTGCAGGGCGTAATCGTCGAAGCCGCCTTTGTGGTTGAATTACCACCACTCGGCGGACGCAAATGCCTGGCTCCCATTCAAGTACACAGTCTGGTGGAGTTCATGGTAGAATAAGGCCTTCCCTGCTGGACCTGCTCGCTACAGAAATGCTTTGTCCAGCATCCCTTTTCCACCGACATCCCTACAGGAGATCGTAGTATGAGCAGGAATTATCTGCCCGGCACACAAATAGAAATCATCAACGAAGTCGTACGCGGAAAGATCAAGTACGGCCTCTTCGACTTTGACGGCACCATCAGCATTCTCCGCGAGGGCTGGCAGGACATCATGCAGCCCGTGTGCGTGGAGTTTATCTGCGGCGACACCACACCCACGCCCGAGATCGAATCCGAAGTCCGCACCATGATCGACGAAACCACGGGCATCCAAACCATCCTCCAGATGGAACGCCTCGTGGAAATGATTCGCGAGAAGGGACTCGTACACGAAGCCGACATCAAAGACGCCCAGACCTACAAGCAAATCTATCTGGACCGCCTCATGGTCCCCGTGCGTGAACGCCTGGCAAATCTCGCCGCTGGCACGATGCCTCTTGAAGAGGCCATCGTAAAGGGCGCCCCCGAGTTTCTGGAAATCATCACCAAGAACAACGACCTCGATCTCTATGTCTTCAGCGGTACGGATCGGGACGATGTGCGCAATGAAGCATACAAGGTGGGCGTGGACCACTACTTCATCGAAATCTGGGGTGCGCTTCGCACCTTCCAGGAATACTCCAAAGAAAAAGTCATCCAGGATCTTGTCAAGGAACACGATCTCCACGGCCCCGAAGTCATGGCCGTGGGCGATGGTCCCGTAGAGTTGAAAAACGTGAAGGCCGTGGGCGGTATCGCCTTGGGTGTGGCCTCCGACGAGAAGGCCGGCTTCGGACTCGATGAAGCCAAGCGCGAACGCCTCATCAAGGCGGGTGCGGATATCATCATTCCCGACTTCGGCGAAGCCCAGGCGCTGGCAGACTACCTCTTCCCCGCAAGCTAGTCGAATTCAGGAGCTTGGGCATCCTGCCCGACATAAGGTGCGCCCAGGTTTCCCGGGTGTTTCAACGTCTTTTCAGAAAGCCCGAGATTCCAAAACGGGAACTTGGGCTTTCTTGCTTGAGCATAGGTTCCTTTGCGTCGGGCAGGATGCCCAACCTCCTAACCAGGAGTTCTCACCGTGAGCGATGAATCACGTTCCTATACCCTTCACATGATTGGTCACGGGCACATCGACCCTACGTGGCTGTGGCGCTGGACGGAAGGCTACGAAGAAGTACGTGCCACCTTCCGAAGCGCCCTCGACCGCATGAAGGAGACCCCCGAGTTTCGCTTCACCGCCAGCAGCGCTTGCTTCTACGATTGGGTAAAAACCGCCGACCCCGACATGTTTGAAGAAATTCGCCAGCGTGTTTCGGAAGGGCGCTGGGAAATCGTGGGCGGCATGTGGATTGAACCCGATTGCAATCTTCCGTCTGGTGAATCCCTCGTACGCCAGGGTCTTTACGGCCAGCGCTTCTTTCAACGGGAGTTTGGGAAGATCGCCACGGTCGGCTTCAACCCCGACACCTTCGGGCACCCCGGCAACTTGCCCCAACTACTCAAGGGCCTGGGCCTGAAGCACTATGTGTTCATGCGCCCCTGGGCCGTGGAGGAACGAGATTACCCCGGCGGCACGACCTTCTGGTGGCAAGCCCCCGACGGCACACGGATTCTGGCCAGCAACCTCGGATGCGATTACAACTGCCTCACCGACACACGCGGATGGATGGAATCCCTGCCAAGCACCCCCCAACTGAATCCTGGCCAGTCCCACCTTCTTGGGTTTTATGGCGTGGGTAATCACGGCGGCGGTCCGACGAAGGCAGCCATCGCGGATATCCAGGCCCTGCAACAGGAAGATGGGCCACTCAACCCCGTGTTTTCCACGCTGGAAGGTTTTTTCGATGCTCTGGAGAGCGACATCGATGCTGAGGCCTTTCCGCTCACCACCACCGAGCTGCAACACCACGCACGGGGATGCTACAGCGCCCACGCGGGCATCAAACGGTGGAACCGCGAGGTCGAACACAGCCTGCTCACGGCGGAGCGCCTCGCCACCATGGCCACGCTCCTTCACGCCAACCCCTACCCCAAAGCTGCCCTTTCCGACTCCTGGAAAGATCTGCTCTACAACCATTTTCACGATATTATCGCGGGCACGAGCCTCGAATCCTCCTACGAGGACTCACGGGATCAGTTGGGCGCGGCGCGGCACCGTTGTAAATGCATCATCAACGAGTCCATCCAGACCATGGCTCGGGATATCGACACCACGCCCGACGGCAATAGCATCGTCGTCTTCAATCCCCTGCCCTGGCCCGTACGGCAACCTGTTCTGGCCTCGCCCATCCTCCGGCGGACGCTGGACGCTCCCCTCCACCTCGTGGACGACAAAGAGAATGCCGTCCCGGTGCAGGAAGTAAACGGTGAAGCGCTGAGCCGAATGCCCTTTGCCGGAAAGCGCTACGCCTTTCTCGCGGAAGTACCGGCGCTGGGCTACCGCTGCTACCATGCGCGGAGCCACGTCAAGAGAGTGCGTTCCGAAGCCCCACTGTCCGCCACGCGCACCCACTTGGGAAACCAATGGTGGCGCATCGTGCTGGATCCCTATGACGGCCATATCACCTACCTTTTCGATAAGAAAGCCGGTGTGGAAGTTCTCAAGGGTGGCCTCGTACTGGCTGTGCTTCAGGACAACTCCGACACCTGGAGCCATGGCGTAGAAGAGTACCGCATTGAAGCCGGTCGTTTTTCCCAGGCCCGTCTCCAGCTCGTTGAAGAGGGCGACGTACTCGCCACGATTCAAATCGAATCGTCCTTCGGAAAGTCGCACGCGGTGCAGGAACTTACCCTGTACCGGGACAATCCGCGTATTGACTGTCGCCTTCGTGTAAACTGGCAGGAAGCCTACCACCTGCTGAAAGTGAGTTTTGAGACCACCATCGCAGACGGCATAGCGACCT
>JAJRPE010000402.1 GCA_024280935.1 Candidatus Hydrogenedentota bacterium | reverse complement strand
TACGATGAAGGTCGCCGTCGCCAGCCCATGGATTATGAGGACCACGAGTCCTATGAATGCACCCACAGCCATCCAGCGTGTGTCGGGATCTGGCAAAAGCTCAGTCGTGCCGCGCGATCCCCAAAAGGCGAGTCTCGACGAGTCCTGACGGGTTCGTGCGCTGGCTTCAGACGCACGAACCCTCGTGCCTCGGGATCGTGCGGCACGCCTGGAATATACAGTATATTTTTGGTGCAGCGCGCGGGCAAGTAAGGCGAGAAAGATCAGTAACAGCACCAGGCCCACGAGGCCCGATTCCGCCAAGGTCATGAGGTAGTGGTTGTCGTAGAAAGAGCGGTGTCGCGCGCCTGCGCCCAGGCCGAGAAGTGGGTAGTCGGGCAAGGTGCTCAGGGCGCTCTTCCAGGCGACGAGCCGGTCATACATGGAACTGCCCGGCGCGCTGAAACGGTACCAGATTCCGCCGGGGATAGCGAAGAGACCCACCAGTGCCAGGGGCGGTGTCCACCACCGAAGCGACGGGATATAGAAGAGCGTCAAAGCGGCCAGGCCGCCGCCCCAGGCCAACAGGGATGTTCGCGAACCCGTGGGAAACAGGGCCAGTGTCGAGAGCGCGGCAAGGGCCAGGCCCAATACGCGGTGACGGGGCACGGTGGCCAGGGCAAGGGCCGTGACGGTGGCCAGGGCAAAGAGTCCCCCCGCATGATTGGCCTGTCCGGGAAAGAGTCCCCGCTCGAAAGTGCGATAGCGAACTTCTGGTGCTTCGAGGAAGGGCCAGATAGACTCGGCGAGTCCGTAGGCCGCGAGGGCAACCAAGGGGAGGGTCCAGGCATAGACGGCGAAGGTCCCCAGCCGCGAACCGAGCGAACAGGCCACCACAAAAAGGCCGTACCACGTCAGCCATTGGGCCAGATAGAGCAAACTCGACACCGGCGTCGTGAGGGTGCCCTGGGCTACGCCGACGAGCGCACTTATCGGAATCGACATGAGGAAGAGCAATAGGGCGGTGTTTGCGGGCGGGGTGCGCAGGGCAGCCCTGCGACCCATCACACACGCGGCAAGCATCCCCGCGATAGCGGCTTGGTCGAGGCGCAAGAACAGCAGTTCGTCTCCAAGCACCAGGACCGGCAACCGGGGCACCCAGATAAGGAGAGTGGGCGTGAGTGCAAGCGCAGACACCGGGTAGCGCATGGCAGCCAGGAAAATTACGAACATGCCCGCGAGGGCAATATTTCCATAGAGGAGGCTGCCTGCAAGACCAAGCATGCCCGCCACCGAGAGTGTCCAAGGGGTGCCCGGTGCGGCGGCAAGTCCGCGCAGGATGGAAGCGTGCTCCAAGGTTGCTTCATTATCCCGTGGCGCGTGGCGAAAAAAGGCACGTAGCGCCGAGGCGCATACCCACCGGTACGCGATGCCGTGGCGATAGGAATAGACGGTGCTCACGGGGTGCGTTCCGGCTGAACCCGACGAACCACACCCTCCAGGATAACGATGTCTGTTTCCAGCCGTAGGCTTCGCCCGGGAAGCAAGGGAGAACCCTTGAAGAGAATGCGAGCCGCCCCGTCGCGCACGGCAAAGATCCGCAGCGACACCACCGGCACCCCATCCTCCAACACGCAACCCAGGATTCTTGCCCGCGCATCGCCCGAACGGGGATCCGTTTCTTCCGCTTCGGGGGTCGCCACGTCACAGATCCACGTCTGTTCCCGGGGCAACTGAAGGTCCACAGTCACAACGACTTGCTGAGACGCTAACGCATAGGGTGGAGCCACGCGGTAGCCGACGGTCAGGCGCTGGTAGGCCAACACAACAACCGCAGCCACCACGACGACCAGGAAGAGGTCAAAGAGATTCAGCTTGCCAAGGATGCGACCGTTTTTGTCCAGGAGGGGCATGGGAACCTTTCAACAAAGCGGTTTCGTTTTTCATAACTTAACATATTCTGGAAGCGTGCGGGGTAAGTTAGTGCCTCAATCTGGGAGAACCGCCATAAAAGATAAGAAGCTTTTTGAATGCTCCTCGGAACTGTAGTAAACATTGGCTATAGCGTTCTTTTCAAGACAGGTGAACATCTTGAGAATTTGGTGCCGCCTGCGGTCAAAACTCAACCTTTGCGTCTTCGCGCCTTTGCGTGCGATCTTTTTTGGGGCACGCAAAGGCGCGAAGACGCAAAGAAACATTTCACCGACAAGGGTATGCTTGAGTTGTGGGCGAAGTCCACATTGGATTTATTTCGGTTTTGTTTCATCACAGAGGGGCGCTTTCTCCGTGTCCTCTGTCCCTTTGTGGTGAATAATGGGTTGCGGGCAAAGCCCACTTCAGCCTCTTTCTTGTTCTTTTCTTTCTTCTTCGTGCTCTTCGTGTCTGCGTGGTGAATTTTTTGGGTTGCGGCCAAAGGCTGCGCCCTCCGTGGTTAATATCCGGGTTGTCTACGTTGCAGAAGCGAGAATGCAGACATTTTCACGTGTTTCACAGCGTGAACGACGGCCCCAGAGTGCAACGATGCTCTTCCGGTTGCCCCGACCGGAATGGGGCAGCTACAATACGCCGCCATGAAGCTCCTGTATTGCTGGTTCGTAACCATCGTCATTTTCTATCGCTATTTCTTATACCGCGTTGGTATAGGAAAGCGCCCCAATTTCACGGACCGATGGCCCGAGGTGCAACGGGTGTACCGCCAGCTAACTCGGATGGATCCCCGCATTCGCTTGCGCGGCCTGGAGCACTTCCCAGGGCAACACCCGGCGGTGTATGCGGGCAATCATATCAAGTTCGACGACCCCTTCTTCGTGTGCTACGCGGTACAGGAAGCGAGCAACTACACCATGCGCACCCGCTTTGTCATGCGTGACGACTTCTTCGTGGGCTTTCCATGGAATCTACTGCCCTTTCGCATGAATGAGATCGCGGAAATGGGCGGTTCCTACAACATCTCCCAAGGCAGTCCAAGCCTGGCCCAACTCAAGCCCCTCATCGACATATTGCTGAAACCCGACTCCTTTGTCATTTTTCCTGCGGGTGGGCGCAGTCGCAGTGGTCTCTGGTTCGAATATCGAGACGGTATGGAAGCGCCGGGATCCATGGCCTTTTTCCTGGCCCAGGCCCAGCGCAAGAATCCCGACGTGTCGGTGCCCGCTGTCCCCGTAGGGCGCACCCACAATCCTGTGCTTGGCGTGAGCACGGTTATTCTGGGTGAGCCGCTGTACCTTGCGCCGGGTGCCCGTCGCGATGGCCAGCGCGCATTGGATGACAACCTGATTCTGGCAATATCGGACTTGGTGGAAATAAATATGCTCCACCTCCTTGGGGGCTTGATTTACCTGCGTTGTCTCCACAATCTGAATGTCGATGTGCCGCGTGCCACCTTGGCTGAGGGCGTGAAGGCGGTCCTGGCGACGTTGTCCTCCGAACGCTATACTGATCCCGCTTTCAATACGGACTTTTCGGGCCAGTTGGCGTGTACGTTACGCTATTTCCAGCGGCACGGCATGGTGCGTCTTGTGGGCGACGCAGTGCATTGCGAGCGGGATGCCGTGTTGGCGGCTCCGCCGGTCGATGTGGCGTATCGAAGGACGAACCCGGTGAAGTACAGCGCAAACCAGATTCTCCACCTTGCCGACGTGATCGCCGCATTGGAAAATGCGGCGCTGGGGATCTCCAGCCTTCCTGCGTCAAAAGAATCTCCGGGTGCCACGGGTAGGCCCGAAGGGTTTACCCGTGCAAAACCGAGGTCTCCCAAAACTGGATAGTCCCCTCTTGGCCAACAGCTCCTTCACGGATAACGCCCTGACAGGCCTACCCGTGGCACCCGACGGTGTTTTTTGTGCGCGGGGCTACACAGATGGCTTGCAGCCCAGCATCAACCCAATTTCACCGGGATCAGGAAGTCTGGTGCTCAGCCCCGTTCCGGGGAACTTTTTCGTGATCCGGGGTATGCCTTTTCGTTCGCTTTCCGGGTAGCACATATCTTGACTTGCGGTCTGTCCGGGGAGTAAACTGTGGGCATAAGATACCGCACACCATGCAGGTATTCACTCCGGCGGCGCTTCCAAAAATCTTATCGCGAAGCCTATGCCTGTCTGCCGCCATGACCTAACTCTCCACAAAGGTTTTAAGCCATGCGACACCTCCTCCCCGTCTTTCTGCTCCTTCCGCTTATCCTGAGCGCATGCTCGCAACCCGCACGCCAGGAAATCACCAACGTGCGCGAAGCGGGTGCCGTCAAACAAGTAGCACCGCCCAAGATGGAGGCAGGCCAACGTTTCGGAATGCGCTCCAGCAGTGCTGCGGGAAAAAGCAGTGGCACGGATGGCCCGCTGGGCGGCATCACCTTTCACCACGAAATACCTGAAGGCTGGGAAAAGGTGGCGCTGACCACCATGCGTCAGGTGAATCTGCGCATGACCGGCGAACCCGGTGTGGAATGCTATTTTACCTTCTTGCCCGGCGGCGGCGGTGGCCTCAAAGCCAACCTGAACCGATGGCGCAAGCAGATGGGCCAGGAAGACTTGGGTGACGATGCCATTGCGGCCCTGCCAACGAAGCCCCTCTTTAATCAGCCCGCGCCCTTCATCCTCATTGACGGTGACTATGTCGGCATGGGCACTGACCCGAAGCCTGATTACCGCATGTATGGCCTGGTCTTGACCTATACGGATCCCCAGACGCAGAAGGATCAGGCCTTTTTCCTCAAAATGACCGGCCCCCGCACGGTGCTGGAAGGCCAGGAGTCCGCTTTTGATACCATTGCATCCAGCCTGCACGCTGTGGGGCCAGGCGATGAGCACTCCCACGGTGAAGAACATGCGGCGGATGATGGACACAACCACGGCACCAGCGTCGATTCACATGCCAGCCATGAAAAGTCACCGATGGAGACAACAGTAGACCCTCACGCCCAGATCGATCTGAAAGGCACCGCCACGGGGTACCAGTGGACCGTGCCCGAAGGCTGGTCGGAAATTGCACCGACCATGATGCGTGCGGCCAATCTGACACTTGCAGACCACGACGGCGTAGAATGTTACTTCACGGTTCTTGGTGGCTCAGGTGGCGGCTTGGACAACAATATCAACCGCTGGCGGCAACAGATGGGCCAGGCACCACTGAGCGCCGAAGATATCGCGGCCCTTCCCAAGCACCCCTTGCTGGGGAGTGATGCTACTTTCGTTACCATTGACGGTACCTTTGGCGGCATGAGTGGCGCGACCCAAAATGAAAATTATCGTATGTACGGCTTGCTTCGTACTGAAGAGACCCAGGCCTTCTTCGTGAAAATGACGGGTCCCCAGGAAGCGTTGGCCGCCCAGGAAGCCAATTTCCTCGCCTTCAGCGCTTCGCTGCAAGGGGGATCCGCACCGGAAGCGCTGTCGGCGAAACAGACGAGCAAATCCGACTGCTGCGACTCGAAGGACCCAACCTCCAAGGAAGATATGGCATGTGAGGAAGGCTCGGCCTCCAAGGACGACCCGGCCTCCAAGGATAGCTTCAATCCCCAGAGCATCACCTGGACAGCCCCAACGGGCTGGGAGGCCACGGGCGAGCTGCCGATGCGCGTGGTAACCTATGAAATCGGGGATGTGGAATGTTACATCACCTCCCTCTCTGGCGACGCAGGTGGCGTGGATGCCAACATTAACCGTTGGGTAGGCCAAATGGGCCAGCCCCAGTTAGACGCCGCCGCCTTGGCCGCATTGCCCCGGATACTTGTACTTGGGAAAGAGGCCCCCATGATTGACGTGTCCGGCAGCTTCACCGGCATGTCTGGTGTCGAACGCAAGGATTACAAGCTGTTGGGCACCGTGGCCCAAATGGGCGATCAAACCGTATTTGTGAAGCTCATCGGACCCGGAGCTGAAGTTACGGCCCAGAAAGAAAATTTCGTGGCCTTCTGTGCGTCCATAAAGCCCTAGTAAATAGACCTTTCACCACAAAAAGAACCGGGTTGTAAACAAGAGTTATTGACCACGGAAAGCTTAGGGCAGCCGTTGGCCGCAACCAAATAGTTGACCACGGATGTTTTGGACTTGAAGGTTTTCCATCGATCACCAATCAAAAAGCATTGTTCAAACGGGTTCTTATTGGATACCTTTTTCTGTAATCTCGTTTTTTTTATCCGTACTACTATCCGACGTTTTCTTGTTTTCTCAACAAGAAAACTTCGCACAAAAGATGTAACATACTTATATCAAGCCGCTTACAAAGAAAAAAAATGATTGGAGTTTTTTCCGAGTTCCACCGGTAATCGGTTTACTTTTAACAAGATTTTTCACCACGAAGGCACGAAGAATACGAAGAGAGCTGATGCCGGAGAAAAACCAACACACCACAATCCTGCCACGTTCCGTTTTTTTGTTCTTTAATTTCTTCTTCGTGCCTTCGTGGTAGATAATGTTTTGGTTGCGGCCAACGGCTGCCCTAAGTTTTCCGTGGTAGATAGTATTGGTTTCACCCAAGGAATACCTTTGGTTTATTCGTGGTTACTCATTTTGTAAAAAGCATGAACGATTATCAGATCGGAACGCTGTTTTGAAGAAAATCATTACTTTTTTCGCCTCCTATGGTTTTGCCGTCATTATTCTGACCCTGCTGACCATCCTCACCCTCTTTGGCACCCTCGAGCAAGCAAACAGCAGTCTCTTTGATGTGCAGAACAAGTACTTTAATTCCCTTTTTCTGGTACACCACATCGGCCCCATTGGAATCCCGCTTCCGGGCGTCTATCTGCTTTCGACGCTGTTGTTTATCAACCTGACTTGCGGCGCGATAATTCGGGTGCCCAAGGAGTGGAAGAAGCCGGGTATGCTCATTGCCCACGGTGGCATCCTGTACATGCTGCTGGCCGGCTTCGTGACCTACCACTATTCGACCTCGGGACAGATGACACTCTACCCCGACCAGCGCTCCAACCAGTATGCAAGCTACTATGAATGGGAGATTGCTATCTCGGAGTTGGCCGATGGGTTATATGGCAAAACCTGGGTTATACCCGGCGAAAGCTTCACCGACATGAGGCCTGAGGATACCCGTGAATTTCATCAGAGCGGCCTTCCCTTTGACCTGATGCTCGAAGGCTATATCCCAAATTGCATGCCCCAGCCCGCATCGGGTGACGAAGGCGTGGAAGGCTTTAAGCTCACCGCGCGCGGCCCGGAAATGGAAGCGGCCCAGAACGCGGCGGGTGCTTATGCCATGGTCATAAGCAAGGCCGACAAAAAGGCAATTGATAGTGGCATTCTCTGGGGCTTTTCCCAGGCCCCCTGGGTCGTTGCGGTGCAGGGGACCGACTACGCGATTGAACTGCGCCACCGCACGTGGGAGCTTCCCTTCACCATTACCCTCAATGAGTTTATTCGGGACCTTCATGCCCGCACATCAATGGCGAGCAACTTCGAGAGTGTGGTAACCATGTCAACACCGGGTGGGGCGGCGCGCGACGTGAACATTCGCATGAATGAACCCCTTCGTGATAGTGGGTACACCCTGTTTCAATCCGGCTGGGGACCCCAGAACGCAGGTCCGGACACCAAGCTCTTTTCTACCTTCGCTGTGGTAAACAATCCGGCCGACCAATGGCCCCTCTATTCCTGTATTGTCATCGCCGTGGGTCTGCTGATTCACTTTCTACAAAAGCTCTTCAGCTATCTTCGCGCTGAAAACCGGAGGCGTGCCTCATGAGTATTCCAATTCTGATTCGTCGCATTTTACCCCTGGTAATCGCTGTGGTCCTCATACCCACATTGGCTTTCGGTGCAGACCGTGAACCGTGGAGTGACGAAATAGTCAATCTTTTTTCTACGCTGCCCGTGCAGGACGGTGGCCGCATAAAACCCTTCGACACCTTCGCCCAGTTCGCCATGCTTCAGCTCAACGGAAAGCGTTCCTTTACCACCGAGGGTGGTGAGCGCCTGAAGCCGGTTCCCTGGATGCTGGATGTGTTGTTCTACCCAAGAATTTCTTCCACCTACCAGAACTTTGTCGTCGATAATTACGATGTCGTATCTGCCATGGGTGTAAAGATTCACGACAAGCGCCGGAGCCGCTATTCCTACAAGGAATTGGAGCCGGGCATTTCCACCTTGATGGATCTCGCTCGGGAATACGCCGCTATCGATTCAAAGGCACGGGGTCTCGTGCAACAGGGTGTGTTGGATCTGGCAAATAATATCTTCCTTTACGACCAGCTAATTAACTTTCTCGGGTTTTCCAACGGGCGCTTTACCGTTAGCGGTGATTCGGCGCTGGCCCAAGCCTTTCCCGAAGAAGATGGTGTTACCCTGAGTGTGGCGTTGGAGCGTGCGACAGCGGTACTGGGTGAATTAAAGGGCAACCCAAGTAACATGGATACCGATGCGCTCAACGCGGTGGTGGCCGATTTCAGTAAATTATTTGGAGAGTTGGAAGGGCCTGCGATGCGGGCACAGGCGATCGCCCTGTTTCCCCCGGCCCAACCCGACACCGAAGCATGGCAAACACCCGCCGATGTCGTAAGCACCGCGATCTCTGGAGTCCACAATGCACCGGTCTCCTTGTCGATGTTGGAGAAACTTGAGAAACTCCCTGCGTTACGCGCTGATCGCCCCGCATTCACGACAGCGTTACGTACGCTCCATGAAGAAATCGTGGGTCTGGCCACCGAGCGCGGGGAATACAGCAAGATTCCCCTGGAACTCAACTACTACAAAGGGAAATACATTTTCTACAGCCAATGGCTCTTCGTGTTGAGCTTTGTGCTGGTTGCCGTAAGCTGGCTCGTGCCCCGCAGCAAATGGATTCATTATGTGACACCCTTGGCGGTATCCGTACCGACGCTGCTGCTCATCATCGGTATCACGATGCGTTGTTTCATTCGCGACAGGCCCCCCATTTCCACGCTCTATGAAACGATATTGTTCATCACCGCAACCGCAGTGTTGGTTTCCCTGTTTATTGAATATGTGAATCGCCAGCGGGTGGCCGTGGCCATGGCCTCTTTCATGGGGATGGCGGGCATGTTTGTCGCCTATCGTTACGAAATGAAAGAGGCGGTGGACACCATGCCCAGTCTTGGGGCCGTGCTGGACACCAATTTCTGGCTGGCGACCCATGTGACCATCATCAACATTGGCTATGCCGCAGGTATGCTGTCGGGGGGTCTGGCGCATGTGTACATTTTCAGTCGCCTGTTTAAGTTTAAAAAAGAAGACAAGGAATATTACCGAAGCCTCAATCGGATGATCTACGGCATCCTTTGCTTTGGATTGATTTTCTCTACGGTGGGTACCATCCTTGGTGGCATTTGGGCCAACGACAGTTGGGGCCGCTTCTGGGGCTGGGATCCGAAAGAGAATGGCGCTCTCATGATTGTGCTCTGGAGTCTTGTGATTCTTCATGCGAAGATGGGCCGCTATATCAAGGATATTGGCGTATCCCAAGGTTCGATCATCCTGGCGGGAATTACCGCCTTTTCCTGGTGGGGCGTGAACCAGCTTGGCGTAGGGTTGCACAGCTACGGCTTTACCAGTGGCATCATGAATGCCCTGGTGGTCTACTGGACCCTCGAAGTGCTGGTTATAGGTTTAGGCGGTATCGTGTGGCTGCGAGATCGGAACGGTGCTGCGCCAACCAAAGCTCAGAAGGAAGCTGCGGCCTCCTGAATACAGATTGAATCAAACATCGGGCGGAAACGTGCAATACGTTTCCGCCCGTTTTCGTGCAAAAACTTGACACCAGCACCAAAACATGGTTCAATAAGGCTGAAAATCAATTCAGTCCATCTTATTTTGCAGGAGTAGTCCCATGGCCAAAGACCTTACCAAACGACAACGCGAGATTTTGGATTACATTATCGAATGCGTCCGGGAGCGTGGTCTGCCGCCGACCATTGCGGAGATTGGCGAAGAATTCGGCATCGCGTCAACCAATGGCGTAAATGATCATCTGGTGGCCTTGGAGAAGAAGGGCTTTATCGAACGGTCCTCGAAGGCGCGGGGTATTCATATCACCTCGAAAGCGGCCATTGGCTTGTATCAAAGCGAAGTGGGTGTGCTGCCCCTGGTGGGGCAGGTTGCGGCGGGACTGCCCGTCCTGGCCGAGGAAAACATTGAGGGCCATGTGCCGGTAGATGCCAGCATGGCCCAGCGTGCCGCCTTCTGCCTTCGTGTCACGGGCGACAGCATGATCGAAGACGGCATCCTCGATGGGGACATTATCATTGTGGACCAAGGCAAAAAAGCGCGCCGTGGCGATGTCGTCGTGGCCTTGGTCGACGATGAAGCCACCGTGAAACATTTTTACCCGGAGGGTTCGACTATCGAGCTTCGGCCCGCCAATTCCACCATGAAAACCATGCGCTTCCCAGCCCAGGATGTCAGCCTCCAGGGGGTCGTCGTGGCCTTGCAGCGCTCGCTGAATTAGCGGGTGTGATTCGTTAGGGGACATGGGCCACCTCAGTCACAAAAAACAACCGGTTCATCCGCTTTAAGCGTACATTTTATCCTCGCACATCATTCAAAAGGATTTGTGGAAGAAAGCTCCATTGTCCACATCAGCGTTGGATATGAATTATCCATTCGATTCAATGTTATTTGTATTTGTTGCTTTACAGGGCCGAAGGTCCGGGTTCATGGAAGCCTGGGGCAACGCCCCAGGTTTCTGGATGCGGCCATTCCACAGGGCTGAAAGCCCGTTTCATACCAATCAAGAGGCCCATTTTCCGCTGGATTATGGGCCGGGCCTTCAGCCCTGAATTCTGTCTTATTTGAAACCTGGGGCGTTGCCCCTGGCTGATATAGAACGCACCTTCGGCGCTCAACGGCGAAGAAAAAACACAGTCAAAGCAAGTCACTCTGAACTACACCGTACCCTTGAACCGGAAGAACCAAAATTACTTTGCCAAGTTCCTTTGAAGTATGACTAGTTCGCCCGCGTACTTTCGACGCGATATCCCCCCGAAGGGGCGTGAAGCATAGCCAAAGGGGTACCTTCAGAGATCCTGACCCCGAGCGGGTTTCTAGGTGATTTTCAGGAAATGGGGTTGGCACTTTGCATATTCCGACTGATTGCGGCCAGTGATTCCAAGGGAATGCGGCCACCCATTCCAATCGATTGCGGCCACCCATTCCAAAGGAAGGCGGCCACCGATTCCAATCGATTGCGGCCACCGATTCCAAGGGAAT
>JAJRPE010000401.1 GCA_024280935.1 Candidatus Hydrogenedentota bacterium | reverse complement strand
TCGATCTGAAGGACAGCGGCCTCTTTCTCCGGCGGGCAATCGAACTGGATAATGGATACTTCGAGTTTCTTTCTTAGCATGATGTCACCATTCCTGTAATCCTCTTCGTGGGTATTCACAGCCAACGCGCTTAATTCTGATGCCCTCTATCGCTATAAATAAAGCGTAGGGGTGCCACCCTCACGCGGAGGAGCGAAGCGGGGGAGCTTGCGGGTGCAGGGCATCTGGGTACGCGCTACGCCGCCAAGAAAAACCGGGTGAGGTATCGAACACCTTCCCAGTCTACACAACGGGTAAAGTGGCTCTACACGAACCCGCACCCGCAAACTTAGCCGGAAACCGGCTTCGTGTGAGGGTGGCACCCTTAAAGCGTTTTTCATGGCTGGACTGCGTAAACGATGTGCCCAATCGCGCACCACTCTGCTCCTTCGGGACATAGTCGGGACCATTTGGCTACCCACACTCCTACCGCCCCAGCCCGTCCAGCGCCCTCGCGAATCGTGCCTTCAATTCGTCCAAGGGTTCCAGTCCCACCGAAACCCGAACCAAGTAGCGAGACACACCGTGTTCCTCGGCCCAGTCGAGTTCCCCATAGTGGGCCAGGAGCGTATAGGGACAGGCCAGCGTAAAGTTATTGCCGAGGCTCGGCCCCTTGGACACTTCGAGGGCGTCGTAGAATCGCGGGGCGTTCCGCGCGGCATCGTGAAGGACAAGGGAAAAGAGTCCTCCATAGCCCCCGCCCGCCCGCATCACCTCGTCGTAAGCCGCCTTCATCGTGTATTTGGGGTAGTAGAGATCCGCCACCGCCTGGTGCCCGCGAAGCCAATCGCAAAGGGCCTCGCCCGTAGCGTTCACCTGGGCCATACGGGTTTCAAAGTCGCGGGAGTTCGCCTCCAGCACCAGCGCATCGCCATCCCACAGGAGATCCTCGTCGTTTTGGGCCATGAAGCGTTCGGCCTCTTCCTGAAAGGGACTGCCCTGGTGCAGCACCAAGGCTCCGGCCATGACATCCCCCGCACCGGAAAAAGCCTTGGTAAGGCTGGTGACGACCATGTCGGCATGGGGAAAGGTCTGCACATTGAAATAAGTGGCGGGCGTGTCATCCACGATAAGCGGCACCCCGTGGGCGTGGGCCAATTCGCCCAGTGCGGGCAAACTGCACCCCCGCAGCAAGGGATTTCCGGGAAACTCGCAGACGACAGCGCTAATCGGCTCCTGTTTCAAGAGCGCCTCCACGGCCTCCAGGTCATAATCCGGAACAAAGTGCGCACCGGGTCCGGCGATGGTCTGAATCTTGAGCACATCCACATAGGGAAAGCCCAACTGAATCGACTTGGTGCCGGGTGTCCGCCCCTGGGCCAGGCGCAAGGCACGGCTCAAGGCCGCCATCCCCGAGGGAAAGAGCCAGACATTCTTTTCTGGTTCTCCGGTCAACCCCGCAATACGTGCGCGAATCCCTTGCTTCGCGGTGGTCCCGCCCTCGGGCGCTCCGGTGTTTTCAAGAAAGGCCTCGGCACGACGGGAACTGACAATCTTCCCAAAGTGCTGCCAGAACGCTTTGGCATCCGCGAGGGCTTCCTCTGGAAAAAAGACGCCATGAATTTCAGCGCCTTCCCGCGGATCGTGCTGCCGCGTGGTCCAGCCCTGTCCCTCAAGAAACGCGGCGCAGCGTTTGGCGACACCGGCGGATGGAAAGGCGAGGCACCGTTCCCCCGCCGCGCCATAGTGCGCCTCGAACCAGGAAAACAGCGCCGTGACGCGGGGGTGAATAACGAAACGCGGATAGCCCAACTCCATGGCCGCTACGATTTTGGGATGTCCCTCTTCGTAGCCCACGACATGATCCCAGCACGGCAGTGCCACGGAGGTGGCATGGGGCGAATCGGGCAGGGGCTTCCCGAGGTCCTCGGGGCGACAACGGGGATGTGTTATCAGATTTCGGGGTGTCACGGGGCTTAGCAATCAACTCATCCTGTTGGGATTACGGGGTTTCAGCCCACACAAGACCATGCGCACCATGGCCTCGCTGAGGGTGGCTTACAGTAGCATACAGGCTGGCGGCACGCTCAAGCTCGGCAAGCACGTCACCATGCCTATGGTTATGACAAAAAACGTCCCTTTTCGCCCTCGTGGGAGAATAAGTCAGCAATCCCGTGATGCCTTGGGCACATGGATAAATGCGCAACCACCTGCAACAAAACCATTTAGCACCCTTGGCATAGTCCATGCTCTATTAAATCGAAGTTGAGGTACCAGCACAAAGAATTAATCGGACAGCAACCCATCGATAGTAAAGGAGATTGGATTATGAAACGGAACAGCGGCTTTACCCTTATCGAACTTATGATGGTCGTCGCGATTATCGCCATCCTCATGTCCATCGCAATCCCCAATCTGCTTCGGTCGCGCGTTCAGTCGAATGAATCGGCGGCTATACAGAATCTACGCACCATTGTAAGCGCCCAAACCGCCTACCAGGCGACCAACTATACCTTTGCCACTAACTTTGCCGACCTGACCGCAGCCGTACCCTCCTTTCTGGATGGAGATTGGGATCCGGCCCATGGCGGTTACTTGTTTGTCCTCGCTGGCGATGGGAACAGCTTCACCATTAACGCGAACGCGAAATCCTATGGACAGACCGGGAACCACGGCTACTTCACCGATACCAGCGGTGTCATCCGCTTCGCCGTGATGGCCGATGCCGACGCAGCTGCCACCCCCATCGGGTGAATAGAAGTTTGAAGCGTGAGCTTGCTAAGAGGGTGTATGGAAAGTGTGACATGGGCCGCCAACAGGATGTTATGAGGGCACGTGCGCCACTTAGTGCCTTACTCTTGAATAAGGCCCATAAAAAACAAGAAGTTTCATGCTGCCATATCTATAAGTCATTGTGTTAAAACGGTTAAGATAGCGTTCGATGCCGTGCTCAACTCTCGACCTTTTGGGGCTGCTCGGCGCTT
>JAJRPE010000400.1 GCA_024280935.1 Candidatus Hydrogenedentota bacterium | reverse complement strand
GTTGGCGACGCGCTATCCTCGCCTTAAATTGCTCATTGCGGGCAAAGGTTCCGACGAGGGGGCTGTTCGGGCCTATTGCGAGGTGGCGGGGCTGACAGATCACGTCGTGATGGCGGGATTTCAGGAGGATGTTCGCCCTTGTCTTCACACCGCCGATACCTACGTCATGGCGAGCGCCGTGGAAGGGCTGGGGACGGCCCTGCTGGAGGCCATGGCGACGGGGTTGCCCGCTGTGGTTTCAGATTACCCCGCCGTGCTGGAAGTGGTACGCGATGGGGTGAACGCACGGCTGTTTTGTCGTAACGAGCGGGGTAATCTGGAGAAGGTTCTGGGTAAGGGTTTGGAAGCGATTGACGAGCAGCGCTCACTGGGTGAACAGGCCCGTGCGACTATTGTCGAGCGATTCTCGGTTTCGAGCACGGTGGCGGAATTCCTGGCATTGTACGAAGAATTGGGCCAGAGATAGCTTATGTCACTGGAGAAATCTTTTTTTGGGGGATGGGACCAATGGGACTAACGTGAGCTTCGGCCACACTCCAATATTCACCGCGAGGACCGTCAAGGGTGCCACCCTCACGCGGAGGAGCGAAGCGGGGGAGCTTGCGGGTGCGATACACCAAGCCCTGACGCGATGCTTCAGGAGAGACCGCACACGTGTAAGGACTCAAGCTGTGCTTCGCGGCAGCCCCCGCGAACCCACACCCGCAAACTCAGCCGGGAACCGGCCTCGTGTGAGGGTGGCACCCTTGTAGCGCGTTTTATGGCGGCAAGGCGATATCAAGAGCAAGAACGCCTGTGTTTCGAGAATCCAGGAGTGTCCACAACTTCTTGCGCGTTGCGTTGAGCAACGTGCCCTTTGTGTCGGGCAAGGATGCCCAACCTCCTTGCCCATGTTACAATACGCATCGAGATATTTCCCATGAAAGGCAGCGATTTGCGTAGCAAAATGACTCGAGCCTTGAAATTTATATTTGGTCGCCGTGCTTTGTTGCGGGGTGGTCGCTGCGCCGATATTCAGCGGCGCATGGCGACGGCTTTCGGGCGTGCGGCGGCCACGGCGGCGGCGCGAAAAATCGATGAGACACGGCCCCTCTCTTGGGAGTTCTCCGGCTTCAGTCAGCACGGGGAAGATGGTATCGTGGATTACCTGTGTACCCGAATGACAACGCGCAATCGTTACTTCGTGGAAATCGGCGCGGCT
Organism: Candidatus Hydrogenedentota bacterium; assembly: GCA_024280935.1. Lineage (GTDB taxonomy): Bacteria > Hydrogenedentota > Hydrogenedentia > Hydrogenedentales > JAEUWI01 > JAEUWI01. The sequence goes on along the minus strand of JAJRPE010000400.1, from coordinate 9,454 downwards.
GATGGTCTTCAGAATTGCTCGGCGTGGATCGCCCTGGCGCGGCGCTTTGGCGGTGTCATGATTGAAGGAAACCCCGATCTAAGCCGCTACTGCGTTCAGGTTCTGCGCGAAGCGAAGTGCCACAATATTGCTGTGGTCAATCAAGTGGTGCAGCGGGACAACATCGAATCGCTGATGAAACAGTGTCCCTACACGGACCCGGATGTGTTCATCATCGATATCGATGGCATCGATTACTATATTCTGGAGCGAGTGCTGGAGCTGGGTTTCCGCCCCAAGCTGATCGTCGTCGAATACAATAGTGTGTTTGGCCCGGATCAGGCGGTGACAGTGCCCTATGATGAGGAGTTTTCCCGCCACGCGGCCCACCCCAGCTTGCTCTACTATGGGGTTTCCATCGCCGGATGGCGGACCCTCCTGGAGGCTGCGGGCTATGTCTTCGTGACGGTGGAGTCTAACGGAACAAATGCCTTTTTCGTGCAGCCCGGCGTATTTCCCGAAGCATTTGTCGATGCTCTCCAGGGCACGACGTTCCTCGATAACGCCAGTGACCGAAATGGTGCGACGGCACCCTATGTCGATGAGAGCGGCGACAGTGTTGTGCCGAAGCGTGATTGGAAGGCCCAGTTCGAGCGCATTAAAGACAAGCCCCTGGTGGCCGTGACCCGTGGAGAATAGCCACGACACATGCAAGGCCGCGTTCACGTCCTCTCGGCCCTTGCGGGTTCTTCTGGTGCCCGATGCGACCTACTGGATTTGCGGGACTATTGCCCGCGCTTATGCCCGGCACAATCCCGAGATTGATGCGCGGATTTGTTCCGGGAAGGTGCTGCGCTCGCTGCCAAACATACAGCAATATCTTGGCCATTTTGACCTCGTCCACTTTCTCACGCCCCATGATGCCAACAAAAATCTTGCGGATTTCCAGGGACGTGTTGCGACCGTAACGACCATTCACCATGTTCAGGATGAGAGAAACACGCATAGTGTTGCCGTGAGTGATGGGGTTATGACGGCCTCTATGCAGTGGCACACCCGGCTGAAAGCGATGGGGGTGCCCGGCGAAAAAATAACGGTGGTGCCCTACGGCGTGGATACGACCGTTTTTCGTCCTCGCTCGGCGGAAGATCGCATCGCGTGCCGTTCCGCCCTGGGGCTTCCAGACGACACCTTCGTCGTGGGCTTCGTGGCCAAGCGCTCCAGCGATGCCCATGGCCGCAAGGGCACGGACGTATTTATTCGCGGCATCCATCGCCTGGCAGAATCCATGCCCAATCTGCATGTCCTTATTGTGGGACCCGGCTGGGAGGGCGTTGCCACGAAATTGGCCCGCCACGGTGTTGTGTGCGTGCGGAAACCCTTCATCGTGGAGGAGGAAGCCTTTGCGCAGGTCTATGCCGCCATGGACGTGTATTGGTGTACGTCCACGATTGAGGGTGGCCCGGTACCCGTGTTGGAGGCCATGGCCAGCGGCGTGTGCTGTCTTGCCACGGAGGCCGGCATGGTGCCGGACATCGTGAATTCCGGCGAGAACGGGTTTATACTGCCCTTCGACGATGACGGGGCCTTTGCCCGGCACACCCAGGTGCTTGCTAACGACGGGGGTTTACGTGATAGTGTGGGTGTGGCAGCAGCGTGTATGATTCGTAAAAGCTTCGATTGGTCCATATCGGCTCGGCGTGTCTTGCCCCTCTATGAAAAATCGTACGCTCACTTCGTGGAGCGCTTCAAATCAATAGCCCGCAGTACGGCAACAGTGCCGCCATGGCCCGAGAAATGGATAGCAGCCGAAGAAGAAGCGCTCGCGGTCCGTTTTCTTCGCGATGCGCAACATCCGCCCTTGGCGTTCACGAAAAAATTGCGTCAGTTGGCTGAAAATCGTTGGGTCCGCTCATGGTCACGGCGATTAACCCAGGGGCCTTAGCGCGGTCTGGGTGTACAATGCACAAAGAAATATGGGGATTGACAAGAGCAGCGTTTGGGAACGCACGAATTGATCAGAGAAGGGCTAATCCACATGGGTTGTTGCGGTAGTTCGTCATCATCCGATTCCAGTAGTTGCAGCACGGGCAGTTGTGGGACCACCGCCCTGGTCGAAGAATCGACGGGGAGTTCTTGCTCTTCGGGCGGAAGCTGCGGATGCAGCATCAAGACACCGCCCCCGCCCCCGCCCCCGCCACCGGCGCGGGAGCCCAAGCCCTTTCAGGGAACAGACCAATACCCCCAGGGGCTTTTCATGGGCCTGGACGTGGGCAGCACAACCGTCAAAGCTATCATCCTCGATCCGGTTTCAGACGAGATCCTCTGGAAAGACTACCAGCGCCACGAAACGAAACAGCCCGAGAAGTGTCTGGAGCTGCTGCAAGACGTACAGGCCACTTTCCCCGATGTGCCCGACCACGCGCTTCGCATTTTCATTACGGGTTCGGGGGGGACAGCGGTTGGACGGCACATTGGCGCCCGCTTCGTCCAGGAAGTGAACGCGGTCTCCCTGGCGGTGGAAAAACTCTACCCCGACGTCATGAGCGTCATTGAACTCGGCGGCCAGGACGCGAAAATCATCGTGTTCAAGGAAATCGAAGGGTCGGACTCGAAAAAGAAGATTCCGTCGATGAACGATAAGTGCGCGGGTGGCACGGGGGCGGTGATCGACAAGATTAACGCCAAGCTGCGCATCCCCACGGAAAAATTAAGCCAGATGGGCTACGTGGGCCACAAACTCCACCCCGTGGCCGGCAAGTGCGGTGTGTTTGCCGAAACCGACATTAACGGCTTGCAAAAGCAGGGTGTCCCGCCCGAAGAGCTGATGGCCTCCCTCTTCGAGTCCATCATTCAGCAGAATCTGTCGGTCCTGACCCGTGGCCATACCCTGTTCCCCAACGTATTGCTCCTGGGCGGCCCCAACTGCTACGTGAAGGGCATGCAGGAGTGTTGGCGTCACAACATCCCCCTGATATGGAAAGAGCGCAACGTCGAGGTGCCGGACCGCCCCCTGGATGAGCTGATCAAGGTGCCGGAGAACGCCCAGTATTTCGCGGCGATAGGCGCGGTTGAATTCGGCAAGACGGAAATTGACGACGACATCAACATGGGGGTCTTCCAGGGCGCGGAACAGCTTCGTTGGTATCTGGATGTGGGCCGCGTCGAAGAGAAGAAGGCGGCGGGGAGCAAGGGACTGGCCAAAACCCAGGAAGAACTGGATACTTTCTACGCACGTTATGCCATCGAAGCCTGGGAGCCGACAACCTTTGCGCCGGGCACGGTGGTGGCGGGCTACATCGGTCTCGATGGCGGCTCCACGAGCACGAAAGCGGTCTTCGTCGATCACGACCAGAAAATCATTGATAAGGTCTACCAGCTTTCCAAGGGGAACCCCATCGAAGACACCATGGAGGTGCTGGGGGAGTTGGAGGCCAAGTTTTCGGCCCAGGGCTGCACGCTGAAGGTATTGGGGATAGGTACCACGGGTTACGCCAAGGATGTGCTCAAGGATGTGCTCAGCGCCGACGTGGCCCTCGTGGAGACGGTGGCCCACACCCAGAGCGGCCTCCATTTTTACCCCGACGCGGATGTGATCTGCGATGTGGGCGGCCAGGACATCAAGGTCATCATCCTGCGCAATGGCGCGGTGAAGGATTTTAAGCTCAACACCCAGTGTTCGGCGGGCAATGGCTATTTTCTTCAGTCCACTGCCCAGGACTTTGGCGTGGACGTGCGTGAGTACGCCGACGTGGCGTTCAAGGCCGAAGCCATGCCAGAATTCGGCTATGGCTGCGCCGTGTTCATGCAGTCGGACATCGTCGATTTTCAGCGTCAGGGCTGGCAAGCCTCCGAAATCATGGCAGGGCTGGCCGACGTGTTGCCCAAGAACATCTGGCTCTACGTCTCACAAATACCCAATCTGCCCAAGCTTGGCAGCACCTTCATCCTGCAGGGCGGCACCCAGCACAATATGGCGGCGGTGAAATCCCAGGTGGATTTCATCACGAGCCGCTTCCATGGCACGGGCATTGAACCCAAGATCATCGTCCACAAACACTGCGGCGAATCCGGTGCCATTGGCGCGGCCTTTGAGGCCCACCGTCTTCACACGGTCCAGGACAAGGAAACAACCTTTATTGGCATGGCGGCGGTTCGCTCTATCGAGTATCGCACCACCCGCGATGAAAACACCCGCTGCCACTTCTGCAAGAATAACTGCCTCCGCACCTTCATCGACGTGAAGTCCGCTGCATCGGAAAAGGCGTCATCGATCTCCGTGGAGCCAAGCACCTTGAAATTGGACGGCTCCACCGTGAGCCACACCCGGCTCAAACGGGGTGCGACGGCGGAAGAGAAGAAATCCCCCGACTTCGAGTCGAAGGTGCCCATGGCGGAGGACGAGCAGCGCCTCATTATCGCCACCTGCGAAAAGGGCACGGTGGAAGACATCGCCGACATGAAACAGATCAAGAAGGGCATGGACAGCATCAAGAAGCGGTATCCGAACCTCGTGGAGCGTTCGGCCACGAAGGCCTTCATGGCCGTGACGGTTGATGACCTTGCGGACCCGTTGCCCGTGATTCGCTGGTTTCATCATGGGAAAAAGCGGGCGGCCCTGCAAGAGCGTCGCGACATCATGGAGAAGCGGGGCAAGATCCGAATCGGCATGCCCAAAGTGCTCAACATGTACTCCCAGGCCCCCTTCTTCATGGCCTTTTTCCAGAGCTTGGGTATCCGGGACCGCAACCTGGTCTGGTCCGACTTCACCAACGAAACGCTCTACAAAGAAGGGGCAAAACGGGGGAGCATCGATCCGTGCTTCCCCAGTAAGGTGGGCATCCCCCACGTACACAACTTGCTCTACCACAAGCACAACTCCAAGAGGCCGCTGGACTACATTTTCTTTCCCATGGTGGATTCCTTCCCCACGTGGCTGGAAAACATCTTGGGGAGTCGGGCTTGCCCCACAGTAACGGCCACCCCCGAAGCCGTCCACGCCGCCTTCATCAAGGAAAGCAATCTCTTTACGGAGAAAGGCATCGTTTATAAGAAAACCTTTGTCAATATGGACAACGGTGCCCTCTGCGCGCGCCAGATGTTTGAAGACTGGGGCACCGAGTTGGGGCTTTCCGAGGCCGAATGCCAACGGGCCACGGATGCGGGACTCAAGGCCCTGGCGGACTTCTACCAGGCCCGGCGCGACGATGCCCAGGAAATGCTCGATACCCTGGAGCGGGAAAATCGCCTCGGCATCGTGCTGCTGGCGCGGCCCTATCACAACGACCCCGGCATCAATCATGAGATCATGGACGAGTTTCAAAAGCTCGGCTACCCGGTGTTTACGCAAGACAGTCTGCCCATTGATGACGACACGATGGAACGGCTCTTCGGCGATGAGGTGGCGGCGGGCGACATCCAAAGCGCTTTCGACATTGACGATGTGTGGAAAAACAGCTATTCCGAGCACACCTCACGAAAGGTATGGGCCGCGAAATATGTGGCACGCCATCCCAATCTTGTGGCCCTGGAGCTGTCCAATTTTAAGTGCGGTCACGATGCGCCCATCTACACGGTGGTCGAAGAAATCATCGAAAACTCTGGCACGCCGTTCTTCTATTTCAAGGACATCGACGAGAACAAGCCCGAGGGCGCGATTAAGATTCGGGTGGAGACCATTGGCTATTTCCTGAAGCGCTACCGCGAAGACATGCTTACTCGCGAGAAAAAGAAGGCGGAGATCGATGCCGACCTGGCCGCCTACGAAGAGGCCCTGCGCAACCCCGAATCGGAAATCGCGGCGGCAAGCTGAGGGTGGTGTAGGTGGCCGGCGTCCGTGTTTTTACACGTGCCAGCACAATCACCCAGAACCAAAAATAACCGTAAGGGTGCCACCTACACAGACGTGAGGTACGAGCGGCTTTGTGGATGCGGGTTTTCGAGGAAGACTCGGCATCAGGGGAAGCCAGCTCATCATCCGCAAACCGACACCCACAAGCTTAGCCGGGAACCGGCTGCGCGTGTAGGTGGCACCCTTGGGGTGGCCCTGTGAACGAGCAGCAAATACTGCAAGAGCATATGCGCCCTTATAAAGTCTCTGCCAGCTACTTTCTTTCTGCCCGCGAAAAGCTCCCCAAAAAGCGCAGACACCACTGCTGAAAATCATCAATAAGGCTGTAGAACACGGGCACGATGATCAGAGTGAGCAAGGTTCCAGCGGTGAGGCCGCCGATGAGGGCGCGCCCAAGGCCTGCGAAGGTGGCGGCGCTGCCGCTGTTTACCATCGCCAGCGGTACCAAGCCCAGGATGGTCGTCAGCGCGGTCATCATGACGGGCCTGAAGCGGTCACCACCCGCCTTTACGATGCACTGGAGCCGATCCGGGTTGTCCTTCCGAACGAAATTAATATGATCGACGATGACGATGCCGTTGTTGACGATAACCCCCGCCATGAGGATGCAACCGATCAGGGTGACGCTGTCAAACTGGGATCCGGTGATAAAGAGCATCCAAACCGCCCCGCCCAGCGCCATCGGAACCGATGTGAGGATGGACATGGGAAAAAAGACCGACTCAAATAGTGCGCTCATGACGAGATAAATCAGAATCAGGGCCATGAGGAGCGTGCTGATGAAGTTGGAGGAGTTTTCGCCCAGTTCCTTGAGCGAATCCCCAAAACTGATGGTGTAGCCCATGGGCATCCGAAAGTCGGCGATGGCCAGGGCCAGTTGATCGCGAATGGCCCCGTAGTCTTCCGTGTTGGCTTGGGCCGTTACACCGATAACATTTTTGCCGTTGTAGCGCTGGATGGTCACCGCCGTTTGCCGCTTCTCGAAGGTGGCAAGGCGGCTGATGGGCACGGGCTGCCCCGTCGTTCCGATCACTGCGACTTTCTCCAGGTTGGCGCGCGACTTGCGATCTTCCTCCCGAAACTGCGCCCAAACCGGTATTTCACGAATCCCCTGCTTCATATAGGGCAAGCGCGCGCCGCGCATGGCCGCGTCGGCGGTCATGGCGATGGCCTGCGCCGAAATGCCATATTGCTTCGCCAGCGGCTCGTCAATACGAATCTGTATCTCGTTCTTGGCTCGCTCCGCATCGGTATCGACATCGCTGATAAGGGGGAGGCGCTCCAAGCGTTCCTTAAACGCATCGGCGTAACGTTCCAGGATTACACGGTCATCGCCCGACATGTTGACGGTGACGACCCCTCCCTTGCCCGAAGAACCGGTGTCGGTGACATTGTATAGCACTTCGGCACCCGGGAGTCTTTTGCCCAGCACGGTAGTCAGGATTTGCTTTACTTCCTCCGTGGTATAGGGCGGATTCTCTCCTTGAGGGCCATCGTCCTCGGTGTTCAGGTAGACGTTGAGTGTGCCCTGATCCGCCCCATAGAAGGTCATTATATTCTTGATGCCAAGTTCGTCGCGGCGGGCGTCGATTTGCGCTTCCATGGCCGAAAAAAGCCGATTGGCGCGGTCCATGTCATAACTTTGATCCAACCACACTTCGATGGCGATCTCGCGGGTGTCAAGCTTGGGCATGTCGCGCATTCCGATATGTTGGAAGGGAACGGCAATGGTTAGCGCAGCAATGGAACCCAACAACAGCAGCGTTGCCAAGCGGTTTTGAAGCGACCAGCGCAATAACGCTGAATAGCCATGAATAATTCGCTCCACGATGCGAAGCCGCGACAGAAAGCCCAACAGACCTTTGGGCGTGCCCTCCGTTTCATCGCCGGTGGCCAAGCGATGAAATAGATTCGCGTGATCGTCGAAGCGCAGCCAACTCATCACCAGGGGCACAACCGTCAGCGAAATCAACAGGCTCCCGCCCAGGGACACGACGAGGGGAAAGCCCAGTTGGCGCATGAAGACTGACATGGTGCCGGTCTCCATGTAGTACATGGGCACGAAAACAACACAGGTGGTTGTCGTTGCGGCAAGAATGGCGAGTCCGACTTCCCGGGCACCGCGCACGGAGCTTTCCGCCGGGCTGTGGCCGAGGAGTCGATAATGCATGATGTTTTCGACCACCACGATGGCATTGTCCACCAGCATGCCCACCACGATGATCATGGACACCATGGTGATCATGTTGAGAGACATGTCCGTGAAGAACATGAAGACCATGGCCACCACGAGGGAGGTGGGGATGGTGAGGGCCACGACGATGGTCGGCAACAGGCGGTGGAGAAAAACAAACAAAACGACGAGCGCCATGACACCGCCGTAAAGGCCTTCTTTCATGAGGTTTTCCAAGGCGCTGCTAATGTATTCCGATTGGTCAAAGAAGGTCTTCTGGCCCGTGCCTTCAAAGTCCTCCGTCGCCAGGATCCGCTCCATCTCCTCACGCACGCGACGGCACGTATGGACCGTATTGGCCTCGGACTCCTTGGTAATCAGCACCAGCGCGCCGCCCTTGCCGTCCAGGGAGACATGGGAGCTTTCATTGCGCGTGGCATAGCGAATCGTGGCCAGATCGCGAAGGCGCTTGCCATTGGGCGTTACAACCAGGTCGCCAAGCTTCGCCAGGCGATCATATTCACCGACGACGCGCACGATATACTTCGTGTTCTTTTCAGACAATTCCCCCACAGAAGCGTTCAGACTGCTGTCGCGAAGGGTCAGGATAATGTCAAAGAGGCCCAGTCCGAGATTCCGCAGGTGGTCCTGCTCAAACTCGATGACCACTTCCCGCTCTGGACTGGATGAATGGAGTTCAATATCGGCCACACCGTCGATGCGTTTCAGGCGCGGCTCCAGGCTCCGGCGCAGCAGGTCAACGAAAGCATCGTCATCGCCCTCGCGGAACAGGCCAAAGGCCATAATGGGGATGGCCCGCGAGTTGAAGCGCTGGAGAAACATTTGGTCCACGTCGTCGGGCAATACCAGCTTCAGGCGTTCGATCCGGTCACGAATTTCTGCCGCAGCAATGTCCATGTCGATGTCGGGGGTGAACATCATGCTGACAAAGAGACCGTTGCTATTGGAAATGGTGCGGATATCCTCCAGGCCTGGCACCGTGCGAAATTCACCTTCGACGGGAATCGCAATTTGCTGCTCCACCTGTGCGGGGGTCGCGCCGGGATAGGGCACGGAAACACCAAGAAAGGCCGGTTCCACCTTGGGCAGAAATTGCAGGGGAATTCGGTAGGTGGCGATTCCGCCCATGAGCACCATGCTCAAACTGAGCATGATGACCGTCACCGGGCGGCGAAGCGCGAACTCGGGAAGAGACATCTTCACGGTGCGTCTGCCTCGGTCTTCTTGTCGGCGCAATCCTTACCCGTGAACATGTAGTAGACCACAGGGATGATAACAAGGGTGAGCACGGTGGCAGAAGTCAGGCCTGCCATAACGGTGACGGCCATGGGACGCCGCATTTCGGAGCCTTCGCCAGAAGCCACGATCATCGGCAGAAGACCGAGCACCGTCGTTACGGTCGTCATAATAATGGGCCGAAGGCGCACGGT
>JAJRPE010000399.1 GCA_024280935.1 Candidatus Hydrogenedentota bacterium | reverse complement strand
CATCCCTGGTCGAGCGCGGTTGCACATTGTGGACTGTGCGAAGACAGCGTGCTGTCCGCCGAATTTCCGCCCCCCGGTCTCGTGAGGGATTGGTCGGCTTGGTTGCGCAGTGGTGCCGAGGATGACGTGGCCTACGACACCATTCGGAAGCAAACTCGAACCGGTCGTCCGTGCGGCTCCCCGAAGTTCCTCGACCAGCTCGAAAACCTGCTGGGCCGGGTCCTGCGACCCAAGAAACCGGGCCGCCCAAAGAAAGATATCGAGGAAAAAGATAGGAATACGTAGTCTGTCCCTAGGTTTACCAGGTTTACCGTCCCTAGGTTTACCTGGTGGGGACAGCCCCGCCTGTTGACGTGCCCGTTGTTGGGGACGATTTTCAATTTGGACACCGCACGTTTTTCGTTTTGTCAGGTGGGCTTGGGCGAGGCAGTCCCCGTCTGCGTGGATTCCCGCTGTCGCCCCTTCTCTAACCGCTCTCAACCATTATCTTCCCTGCCCAGGCGAATTATGGCCCAAGGGGATAGGGGCGGAATCTGTAGCACGAGTTTTTCTTCGCGCAGGGCGAAGTCGAGGGAAAGGGGAGCTTGGCTGGGGCGGAGGAGCGTGGCGTTTAGCTGGCCCCCACCGGCAAAGAGTTTTGCTTCGAGGCAAACTTCAAAGGCACCCGGCGTGTCGCTCCAATCGATGAGATGAATCGCAACAGAGCCTTCGGGGTTCCCCGGAACCGCCCGAAGAAAGGCGCTGGCCTGATCGGCTCCCTGGAGGGTGACAGGGGGAGCTTTCGGGTAGCGTTTGTCTTCCTTGCCGGGAACGACGAAGGCGGCATCTTCAACGGCATCAAAGAGGTCGGCATTCTTCCGCACGAAGGTGTAGAGGTCGGCGAAATCTTCGGACTTCCCAAAGTATCGGCGCACACCCGTCGGCGAATTGCCCAAAAAGACATCCCAGGGTATCAGGAGATGCCCGCCGCTGGCGTAACATGTCGCGATGACCCGCCGTGTCAGGGCCACATCCTCCGATACGAGGGTAAATACCTGGGCCTTGCCGCGCTCCCTGGCCTCGACGAAGCGGTCATAGATAGCGCCGGATTCTACGCTGTGCCGGGGAAACTCGGCGACTCCAAAATCGAAGAGCGCATAGGGGAAGGTCCACCGACCTCCGTAGTTGTTGGAGGAAAAGGTAATATGCCGCCCTGCGTGGGCATCGATAGCGGCACGCATATCCACATAGAACTGCGCGACGGACTCCTGTTGGAACTGCTTGAAGTGTTCTTTCAACGCGCCGCCGTCCCACTTCCCGAAGGCATCACCCACTGGGGCGTTGATGGCACGAAGATGGACACGATAGTCGAAGGTGCCCACATCGGCAATGCCCAGTTTGGCCTGTTCCTCCGGGGTCGTATTTTTTTCGAGCCAGACGCGGAATCCGGCCATGCAATAGTCGCAAAAACAAGCGCCCCAGTTGATGGCGGTGAAGTTGAGGCCGGGGTCGTCCATTTGAAACAGGTCTGCACCCGCATCGAGGGATTTCCGGGCGTGGGCAAGATAGCTTTCCCGCCATTCAGGACTATTGGCGCAGCCCCAAGCGGGATCGCCCCACGTGCGCATCCAGGGGCCGGTGACCAGATTGCCATTCAGGTCCATGATTCGTCCGCGCTGACGGCCCCCCTCGGGCTGGTCAGTCACCATGGAATTCAGGGTACACTGAAAACTTGTGGCACTCTTCTTTGCTTCCTGAATGAAGGCCGCCTCTTCGGTGTAAATCCAGAGATACCGTGTTACCCCAAAGGCTTCGGCAGTTTTGAAGGTGTCGTGGGGGTCCTTTTCATTGCGGGGATGCTTCGAGCGACTCGAAAAACAGACATCGCTCGCCTTCGGCGCACCGGGAGGGCGTAACCACGGCTTGGCGATTTCATGGACTTGCTCCAGGCGCTCCTCGGGCTGGGCGCTTGTGGGATTCAGGGTTGAGAGCACCGTAAGAACTGAAAGCAGTATGGCTGGCATTTTTTTGGGCATGGGGCATATTCCTTGTGGGCGAAATGCACTATTTTTGTCGTGCCTGTTCAGAGCAGTCTGTGACGGCGTAGGGTTTGCTTTGTTACTGTCTGGTTGCCATGTACTGCCGGTACAGCCCCTACTCCGCCTCAGGCGTAGTAGATGGCAGTCCCCGGGACTGCCTTCGCTACGGGGGGCGGGATTGCTTTATACTTGTACTGCTTCACGAATGCATACGCGCCATTTTCGGTTGGGGAATCCAGCGGGGATGGTCCGCGCCACGGTCATCAATGCCCATGGTCAACAGGCGTTGATTCTTGCCATCCGAGTCGGCGATCCAGAGGCCGGACGTGCCACCGGTTTCCGCACGGCAGAACAGAATGTGCTGGCCGTCGGATGACTCGACCTGTCTGAAATCCCACACGGGCGGCTCCGATTGGGTAAGGCGTGTTACTGCGCCCGTCGTCGGATCCATGCGGCAGATTTCCGTGCCGCCTTGGGCAAGTTCGGGTTTGAAAACGCGGTTAAAGTGGTCCACATCCGCCTTGTCCGTTATAAATTTCCATGCCGTTTTTGAGCCAGGTAATCGGCGGCTGAATAGAATCGTGCCGTCTTTCGACCATACGGGCACGTTGGAACCACTGCCGCGATTTCCCGGCGATCCATAGGTTGCCGCAAACCACAGGGAGTCCCCTTCGGTTAGCAGTCGCTGATCGCTTCCATCAGGACGGCTTAACATCAGGTCGGACCAATCGTGACCGGGGTACTTCCCCGAAAGGCAGTCCTGAAAAATAAGCCATTCGCCATCGGGCGACCACTGGGGGGCAAAGTAGAGATGCCCACTTTTTTTTGCGACCAGGCTTACGTTGCTGCCATCCGTATCGCAGGTGCGTATCTCGTAACCGCTCGAAGCCGCCAGGTGATAGGCCACCCGTTTCCCATCGGGACTCACGCTGATTCCGTAGGGCATGCCTTCGCCGGGTTGGGTAAAGGGCTGGGGATCGCTGCCGTCAAGATTGATATTGAAGGTCTGGGGCACTCCGTCGCGTATTACCTGGATGAGCATGCGCCCGTCGTTGAGCAAAGCCTGGGGCGTGCAGAAGGGGGCAAGCCGTTCCTTCGTCGCGATCTCTTCCAGGGAACCCGAGTCAAGATCGTGGATCCAAATGTGTGTTGGAGTCTTGTGATAATACTCGTGGAAGGATTTGCCAGGACCGTCCAGTCGGGGTTCCATGCTGAGCATGAGTACCCGGTGTCCATCGGGGAAGAAGCCCGTCGGCTGCCAGGTTGCCTGGTTCGGGACATCAAAGCTCAGGTAGCGCAGACCGCTGCCATCGGCATTCATCAGCGCGGTTTTGCCTTGGGACGTGAAAAAGAAACGCTTTTGGGATAGGGGCGTGCTTGCTGAGCGAACACCCGTGGTACAGCAGCCGACCGAAGTTGCGGCGAGCGGGGCAATGGCTGCGGATTTCAAGAACTGACGACGACTGAATTTCATGGTCTGACTCCTCATCAGTGATGGGTGTGCATGTTGCTTCGACGTGCGGGGCTACAGCCAATATTCTAATTACTGCGCAAAGACCTTGGCCAGCCAGGGCACGGCCCGCTTGGGGCGGAAACAGTGGAATTTGTGCTCCACGTTGGCGTATTCAAAATACTTATTCATGGTTATGCCTTCGGGGATAGGGCCGTCCTCACGGTTGCGGATGAGTGCGGTCTTGGATGGGGGGCGTGCGGGAGATGTCTCCGTAGCATCCGCCGTTTGTTTGCCGCTGGTCGCACCGAGCATGGCCGCGCCAGCGACGCCTTGACCACACAAACCTAAGAATCCTCGTCGCTTGATAGACATTATGAGCTGTGCTCCTCTATGGGCGTAAATGTACAGGAAAGAGGCAATAATGCACCGTGTAGCAGAGGGCTTGCACCCGTTGCTTCGCCTTTAGAATTCCGCATTCTTGGCTGCGTTGGCACGAAGCTGCTTCGGGTAGTTTTCCGGCGCAGGGTTCTCATCTTCCCGAGAGGCTTCAGCCGCATTTATTTCCACGCGGTTGCGCCCCGAGGCCTTGGCGGTATAGAGCGCGTCATCGGCCAGCTTGATGAGGGTTTTTCCACTGATTCCGTTGACACTCATGGCCACGCCCGCACCGAGACTGGCGGTAATTTGAATTTGCCGACTGTCTACCTCAATGGGCTTCGCCGCGATCTGGGCGCGGTATCGTTCTGCCGCGATCCGGGCTCCCGGTGCGCTTGTGCGAGACAGCACCACAAGGAATTCTTCCCCGCCAAAGCGGCCCACCGTGTCTCCCCGTCGCGCGATTTCTTCGAGCCGCCGCGCCACCTCTCTTAGTACCTGATCGCCAATCTGGTGACCATGCTTGTCATTGGTGCGCTTGAAATGGTCGATATCGATCATGATCACCGCCGCTGCCTCTTGTGCCCGTTGTGCGCGGGCGAGTTCTTTTTCCAAGACATCCAGGATGGCGCGGCGATTCCACAGCTCTGTCAAACTGTCGTGTGTGGCCTGGTGTTGGAGCTTCTTTTGGGTCTCAATAAGTTCGTTGTTGAGTTGGCAGAGGTTTTCATACAGTCGGCTCTTCTCCACGATCACGGCAAGTTGACTTGCGATGCGACGGAAGAGATCCTGATGGATGTCCTCATAGGTGCTCTTCTCCATGCTGGAGAAAAAAATAAAGCCGACGGGTTCTCCCATCGCAATGAGGGGGCACGTCAGGCTTGACCGGATTCCCTCGGCAAGAATCAATTGGGTGGAGTGCGAATCGGGGTGCTCGACGTAGTACGCTTCCAAGTCGTTGATGATCCGAGGCTTTTCGGTCAGGACGACTTGCTCCAGGCTGCTGTCTTCCAGTTTTTGGGCGTAACCGTCTGCGAGTTTGATGTTCGCAGCGTCTGATCGTGCCCAGTGGGATCGCACAACGCGGCCACCGTCTTCCAGCAGGGCGAAACCAATGCGGTCATAGGGGATGATGGGGCGGAATGTATCATATACGTGATCCAGGACATCGCTGAGGAAGATTCCCTGGTTTATTTTCTCCGTTATATCGAGCAATCGCCCCTGCTCTTGATAGCAGCGGTCCATTATTTCAGCGAGATCGTTCAGACTTTGCCCCAGTTTTCCCAGCGAACCGTCTGATTTCTCAAAATCTCGGTGTTCAAACTTGAGGCTTTGCATTCTCAGCACGTAGTCCGTGAATTCCTCGATTTGATGCTCCTCCGTTACTCGGCCCATCTACTGCCTTTCCTGTAGTTAATTGCTGAATCCCTATAGTTAAGAATATAGCACATGGGGGGAGGTCAAAGGTACGCTACGGACAGGTTCACTATCAGGCAACTACCAGGCTTCGTGGTATGATGTCTGCGAACTGCACCAATTGACCCTGGAACTGGCTATCTGCCACTTCGAGGGCCAATCCGTGGGCTGGCAGTACATCAACAACGGCGTAAGCCGCGAAGACGGATTACACGCGGCGGATCAACTGGTCGAGGGAACCCGATGGGTCGAAAAGATCATCGCCTGGATTGACCAGTTCCCCGAAGAGCAGAAGAGCTACATCACGGGCTGGCACGCCTACTGGGGAAGCTATGCGGATGTCTTCGATGCTGTGGAGAAGCAGGTGCGGGCAAAGTTGGCGAAGGAATCTTGAGTTCTGTCGTGGCAAGAGAATCCGTAGCTATTCATAGAGTACTACGGGTGCCACGGACAAGGGGCGATAGCCCTTGCCCGTGAACTCTCCTACGGCGAGTCTACGACCCGCCAGGACTCGTTGAAACTCGCCTTTTGGGGATCGTGCGGCACGACTGCTATTCGTAACAGTTATAGGAAAGCGGTACAGCCGTCCCGGCTGTGAAAAACACAGGCGGGACGCCTATGCTACACTCTTGCACGTGTTATGAACGCTTATGGAGTTATTTACATGCGAAAAAAATGGCTCAAGCGCCTTGTTATCCTTGGACTATTGGTGCCCATCGGCGTGGCCCTTTGCCTCGCGGTGTTGGCGAAGACGCGTATGTCCATGCTGGATGGTACGATCATCCATGCCCGATTGTCTGCCGAGGTGACGGTGAAGCGGGACAATTGGGGCGTTCCCCATATTGAAGCCGAGGCCGAGGCGGATGCCTATTTCGTCCTGGGCTATGTGATGGGGCAGGACCGGCTCTTTCAGATGGAGTTGTTGCGGCGGATCGCGAATGGCGAGTTGGCGGCGGTTCTGGGCGAAAAGCTGGTCCCGGTGGATGCCCTGATCCGTTCGTTTCAGTTGCGGCCCAAAGCCATCACGACGGATGTAACGCTGCAAGAGACCCACCCCGAGATTTATGGCCTCATGGCCGCCTTTGTCGAGGGATTGAATTATCGCCAGGAGAAGGAGGCCCTGCCCTTTGAGTTTGCGGTGCTGGGCATGACGGCCCGTCCTTTTACGGTGGTGGATTGCCTCAGTATTGCCGCCCTCCTGCCCATCACCTTCGCCGACGGTCTGCGGGGCGACCCCTTGTACACCCTGTTGCAGGAGCGCCTTCCCGACCACGATATTGGAGCGCTTTTTCCCGGTTACCATCGTGAGCCGCCTGTGACGGTTATGGAAAGCCTGGAGGAGGCCCAGCTATATCTTGCGGCTCAGTCCAGCACGGCTCCTCCGCTTGCTTCCCAGGCGAAGCGTTCCGCTGCGGGGGTGGAAGCCCTGCTTGCCTTACTGAATCCTCTCTCCGAAAACTTCGGACCGGCTCCGGGCAGTAATTCGTGGGTACTGGGGCCTTCTCGGACAAAGTCGGGCAAGGCCATACTCGCGAATGACCCGCATATTGCCTTTACCAATCCGTCTATCTGGTACGAAGCGCAGATTATCCTGCCCGACCACGAACTCTATGGCTATTATCTTCCCCTCATTCCCATTGCGCTCCTCGGGCAGAACCGCCACCATGCCTGGGCCTTGACCATGTTCGCGAACGATGATCTGGACCTCTATCAGGAGACCTTTAACCCGGATGACCCGGATCAGGTTATGTATAAAGGGGCGTGGACCCCGGTGGAATCTTCGGAGGCAGTCATTAAGGTGCGGTGGGGGGAGGACCGGCCCATTTCGTTACGACGCACGCCCCACGGTCCTGTTGTCACGGATATGCTCCAGACCCTTTTTGACTACGACGGCCCGGATGTTGCCCTTTCCTGGGTGTGGCAACAGGTGGAGTATACCGACCTGATCGCCTTCTACCGGATGGGCCGCGCCACGTCCTATGAGGAATTCGCAGGAGCCTTGCACCTGGTTACCTCACCCGGTATCAACGTGTCCTATGCGGACATCAACGACAACATCGCCTGGTGGGCTGCGGGAAAAATTCCGATTCGCCCGGAGCATGTGAACCCCAAGGCCATGCTCGATGGCGCGTCCGGGCGCGACGAGTTGCTGGGATTTGTGCCCTTCGCGGAGAACCCCCACCTGCGCAACCCGCCTTCGGGCTATATCGTCACGGCCAACAACAAGTCCACCGTCAAGCCCGTCGGCGCGGTGAAGGATCTGGAAGGCTACTGGCAGCCGGGAGACCGGGCGGGACGCATTGAGGAACTGCTTGCCACCCAGGAGAAGTGGAGTCTGAAGGAGCTTGAGGCGATTCAGTTGGATAATCGGGCTTATGCGGCCCCGGCGATTGTCGCCGTGCTGACGAACACCCTGTCGAAGAATGAATCGAGTCTGACGGAACAGGAAGTGGCGGCGCTGTCGGTGCTCAAGAATTGGGATTTTAAGCATGGCACGGAGTCAACGGGCGCGGCGATTTATCAGGTGCTGTGTACGATGATTATGCGTGATGCCTTGCTGGATGAAATGGGGGAGGCCTTGTTTAATACCTATGGCTCTCTCGCCGATCATTGGAACTTTTTCAAGTGGTTTATGGGGGCGCCCGATTCAAAATACTGGGATGACATCCATACCGATAACGTGGAATCGCGACAGGAAATCATCGCGCACGCCTTTCGTGAAACGCTGAACTATTTGGAGGAAGCACAGGGGAATTCTGTGGAAGACTGGCAGTGGGGAACGCTTCATAGCCTGGAATTCAAACATCCCTTCGGTTATCTTCCTGTTTTGGGCAAGGTCTTTAACATTGGCCCCTTCCCCATTGCCGGGGGAGCGCAACAGGTGAACAACATGCTCTACGGCGGCGGTGCCCTCAATTACGATGTGATTGCGGGACCGTCCACCCGTCGGCTCATCGATTTTGCGGACCCCGACACCGCCTACGGTATTTTGCCCACGGGGAATTCCGGTAACTTTATGAGTTCCCACTACGCAGACCAGGCGAAGATGTTTGTCGAAGGCTGCTATCGTGTGTTGAACAGCACCTCCGAATCGGTAGAAGCCAATTTGGAATCCACGTTGGTGTTTCGGGCGGAGTAGGGACTGCCTTCACGCTGGAGTTCCCTGCGGGTGGAGAAGTTTGATCTATGTTTTCAAAAGGGCCTGGCGGTTGGTGAAGGACGCCCTGATGCGTGAGGCTGTACCGGCAGTACGTGGCGGCGTGGGGTGGCTTGGGGACTGCATCGCCAGCAACCACGTCGGGTAGCACGCGAGTCGTCGTGGCGAAACAAACCCACCTGTCCCACAAAAGCCAACGCATACAGGCGAGGCTGTACCCGAAACCTTACGGGTCCTCGTGGGAACAGACACCGTCTTGGCGGAGAAACTCGACCCGCTGGCGGTTGTGCTATAGTTTCCGCGTCGGTCAATTGAGAAGTTCGGAGTGAGAAGACTCTGAAGTGTCGTTTGATATTTCACCCTCCTCATTTCACTCTTTGTACTTCAAAGTGACAGTCCGTATTATCTGGACTCAAGACCCGAAAGCGGGTGTATCTGGAAACCAAATAGGCAGAAACTGGGTAGAGAGGCAACAGATGAGTTTCAGTCAAAGAATGGGAATCACGCCCGTACCTGACGCGCTCCAGGTCAATTCGATGAATGGTGATCTCCGTGCGGGACTGTGGAACGTTCTGCTCGCGGAAGAATTTGACCGCGAAGGTTTCCTTTATGACCCCTATGGTCCCGGCCCAAGAATTGACAATTTCAGCGTAGCTCTTTGGGCGAACTACTTCAAGCTTCCTGTTGATGAACGACCAGACCACGGCTCTAAAAAGCTTGCGGACATCAGAAGCTATTTTTTCGATTGCGAATGGTACGAGGCCTACAACTTCATTGAGTTCTGTGTCGATTATCATGGTCCGCATTTGATAATTCCATTGAACTACATCCTTGAGCGCGAACTCTCCGGGTTCCGAATTATCGACGGGAAGATAGCGCCTATCTCGTCAACCGAGGAAGTTGCGAGCATTCAAGAGGCTATCTCCGACGAAAGTTTTCCTGGGGCAAGTGCTCATCTGAAAACAGCCCTCGACCTATTAAGTCGAAAGACGAATCCAGGCTACAGGAACTCCATCAAGGAGTCTATTTGCGCCGTCGAAAGCGCGAGTTGCGCAATTACAGGTTCCAAATCGGCAACCCTGAGCACAGCGCTGGATGAATTGGCCAAGAAGCACTCCCTTCACGGAGCGCTCAAGGCGGGCTTCTTGAAGCTATACGGTTATACAAGCGACGGAGACGGAATCAGACATGCAATGCTTGAGGGTAAATCGACGCTAACCCAGGCGGACGCTGTGTATTTCTTGGTTTCATGCTCTGCGTTTGTCAACTACCTCAAGATTAAATCGTCCGCGTAGCCGAACAGGATGGGTGCAGCGGACTTCGCCGCTGCCCCACGAACCGTTGGTCAGGAAGGACAAGGTGATGCACGACTATTTGGAAGTG
>JAJRPE010000398.1 GCA_024280935.1 Candidatus Hydrogenedentota bacterium | reverse complement strand
GCTTGAGCTTGGTTGCGGAAAAACCCTAATTGCTGACAGAGGTCATCGTCTGTACATTACTGACCATTACATTGCGAACAAATTCTTTGCCGGACTTGTAGGTGATGGGAGCACCGGTAGCCTCGTATTTGATGACGTTGGAGATCGATGATTCCGACAAGGAGCCACCGATGAATATCGTGTGCCGGGCACGGCTCATGATGTTGCTGATGAAGATCCGGTACGTGTCGCCCAAGGGTGTGACGCCACCCCACGCCGGGTTCGCGTCGCCGATCTTTACCGCAGCTTTGGCGGGACGGCCAGTGGAGGTGTCGATTAGGCCATCGAGAATGATGTCGTGGATCTTCAGCCCGCCAGCGTTCAGGAGGCGCACGATGTGGTGCCCGCCCATCGTGTGGCCGCGCACGTTGCGGATGATGATGTTGCGTATGTCGTCTTGGCCGTTGCCTCGGTTGTTGGGGCGGCTGACCATGATGTAGTCGGGGCTGCCCGCAGGCATGGTTTCATTCAAGATGTTGGTGAGGGCGATGAGGTCGTCCCCCGTGTGGCCGGTGATGTTGGCGATATCAATGTCATGGCAGCCTTGGCGCAGGTCGAGGCCATCCTGGTTGAGGAAGACCGCACGCTTTCCGTTTATCATCTTGAATTCGTTGGCATCAAAATCGATGTCGCGGATGACACCATAGGCGCAGCGTTCCAACGAGATGGTCCAGGCGTGGGCATCCTTGAGGTGAATATTCTCGATGCGGAACTGCTCCACATAGGCCATAAGAATGCCGATATTGCGCCAGTCGCCGGTCTGGCTTTCTCCTTCCACGCCCGCGTCGGTGCCGTAGGTCCGTTTTCCGAGGATTTTCGCGCTGTCGCCGGTCGAGCGTGGGTTGTCCGCGCCCTCGAAGACCACCCGCCCCTTGCCCACAATGCTGATATTGGTCATGGGTTTGATATCGGTAATGCCCATGCCGCAGTTGGCGCTTCGGATGAAATTGTCCCGGCAGTGGTCAGAGAGCTTGATGTGGCAGTTTACCAGCTCCAGGTACGTGTTGCTCTGGACGAGAATCGCCGAATCGAGGAGCCAGATATCGCGGTCTCCATCGGCGGCGTGGTTGCGCCGGGGAATCAGCACGGACGCGCCGGTTTCCGCAGCGGCGACGATAGCTTGGTTGATGCGCTCGGTGTCGGAACCTCGAAAGTCGTTTGGGGTGATGGGGGCGGCGATGGCACCGCACGCGATAAGAAGTGCCAGGGCGGGGAGAAATACACTGGAATAACGAATTATGAAGCGCTCAATTGATGGGTGCGAAAATTTGGGAATCGTATTCAGTAGCATGGCATAGGCTCCGTTGGAAAGTGGATATGGATTCAGGAACAAGGGGTGGTGTCCCTGCCAAAGAGAACTTGGCGCTCACGGATCACCACAAGGGTGCCACCTACACAGACACGAGGTACGAGTGGCTTTGTGGGTGTGAGTTCGCGGAACCTCTCTCGCCTCATCGGTTGGGCCGAGATCGCGTACCGAGATTTCATGTCGTCTTTCTTGTTGGTGTGACTGTGACGGTTGTCCAGATGATCCGCACCCGTAAGCTCCCCCGCTTCGCTCCTCCGCGTACGGGTGGCACCCAGAGGCTGTTTTTCTAAGGGCCAAGATGCCCGAGCCGTGAATGCTTACGAAAAACGGTATGCCGGACCCGTTTACTGTTTCGCGTTGCCTGAGCGATCTGTCCCGTCCGCGTTCAGTCGGATG
The DNA here is from genome assembly GCA_024280935.1 of Candidatus Hydrogenedentota bacterium. GTDB lineage: Bacteria > Hydrogenedentota > Hydrogenedentia > Hydrogenedentales > JAEUWI01 > JAEUWI01. The sequence continues at coordinate 3,700 of JAJRPE010000398.1, read as the reverse complement.
CTCCAGACATCGGTGTCGCTGGTGTCGCCATTGGCGCTTCCATAGCTTTCGATCATGCCATCCCCCCGCTCGAAGACGCCCCAATTGCTGTCGTGCTTTACAGTAGGTAACTCGGTACCCCAGAGCACATTGCTGTAGGGGTCAATACGAAACAGCACGGGCAGAAGACCGTTGTTCGCGCTCACCAACGCGGTGAGCATGAGGAGGTCGCCATTGCCGGTGTCGGCCAGGGCGCGGAGCGATGTTTCCGACACGCCGTCGAGGATCTGCTCCCAAAGGAGGTTCCCGTTCTCATCCAGCCGGACGAGCAGTAGTTCGCCTTCCACGCCGTTGAGGGCGGTGGAGCCGGTGAGGAGCAGATCGCCGTCGGGCAATGCGCGGAGGCCGGTGATTTCGTCAAAGGCGAAGCCGCTCAGGTCCAGTTCCCAGAGCAACGCCAGATCGCCGTCGGCGCGAATGAGCAGGGGGCCGCCATTGTCCGAGCCGGTGGCGCTGTATTCGCCAATAGCGACGTGGCCGCCATCCGGGGTGGAGGTCGCGATAAGTTCCGATTCGAGGGTGGGGTAGAGGCCATCATCGGGGGAGAGTCTCTTCCCGAATTCAGTGACATGGCTATTGGCTTGTATGGCGAGGCCCCCGCTCTTCAAACCACAGGTCAGTTCGTGTATGTAGCTTACAGAGCCTACGAACCAGCGGGGAGAAAAGGTGGATCCGTCAAAATCATTCGCCGAACCGATGGTCTTACCCGCGTTCGTATACAGTCGGATGTTTCCATCGTCAAAGCTGGTGTGCCCCGTTCCGGTCTGATAACGGAGAAAATGGCCCGTGCCGGCTGCGGACGTATTTATCAGGAATAATCCGAAGCGGTTCCCAGAAGCCATGGTGATGTTTGGCGTGTCGATTGCGACGCTCGCCGCGCTGGTTACGGAAGTGTTGCTCACAAGGCCCCAAACCCCAGGGTTGGATTCGTTGCCCAGGGAGCTGGATGCCGAGAGGTAGGTGCGCACGTTGTTGGTCACGCCGCTGCCGGTGAAGTTCACGGTGAAACTATCGACCCGAAGATTTTTAAGGGCGTTCAGGTCAAACATGATTCCCGCCTGGCTATTGTTGGCGGTGGTAGGCGGTGTAAAGGCGGATATTTCTTCCACCGTGACGCGGACGGCCAGGCTGTTGTTCGAGAAGGTGCCCTGGTCGGTGACAAGCTGCAAGGTGGCATCGAAACAGCCTGCGGTGGTGTAACTATGGCTGGTCGTGGTGCCCGCAACATCGCTCGTAGCGCCATCGCCCCAAATCCAATGCCGCGTGATGCCCGTGAGGTTGCCCACGGAAGTTTGATCCTGAAAGGACACCGAGTGGGGCTTCGGCCCCGTTGTGGCCGAGGTCGCGGCGTAGGTGACAACGGGCGTGACAACAATGTCGCTGCTGATAATGCCCGTGGCCATGTTTCCCTGGGAGGTGGTGATCGTCAGCGTGACCGCATAACCGCCCGCCGCCGTGTAACTATGGCTCGTAGTCGTACCTGCCGTGGTGGCGGTTGCGCCGTCCTTAAAGTCCCACATTCGTGAGGCAATCGTGAGATCGCCCGTGCTGGTGGTGTCGGTGAAATTCACGGCCAGGGGTGGCGGCTGATTGGTGGCATCACCGCTGAATACAATGGGATGGATCGTTATATCTTGTGTCGCCGCGCTGGCGACATCACCGATGTCCGTGTTGAGCGTAAGGCTGGCCTGGCGAAGCAGCGTGCTGCTTCCCGTGTTCGTGTATTGGTGGGAAACGGTTGTCGTGGGCGCGTTGACCACCGTGGAGGTTCCATCGCCAAAATCCCACGTGCGGCTGGTGACGCTTACCGTACCAACCGTCGTTGTATCGCTGAAGGTCACATCGATCACGCCCGGGCCAACGCTAACGTCGCTGGTGAGCGCAACAATGGGGGCGACCGCAATGGCCGAAGCCAGCGAACCCGAGAAATTACCCCCCGACGTGGTCAGGGTCAAGGTGGGCGTGTAGCTGCCCGGTGTCGTGTAGCTGTGTGAGGTGTTGTTGCTTGGTGTGGTCACCGTGCCCGATCCGTCGCCGAAGTTCCAGGTCCAATCCGTAATGGTCAGGCCCCCGATGACCGTCGTGTCAGTCAGCGTGACGGTAAGGGGCGCGGCCCCGATTGCCGCCGAGGTGCTCAACTGAACATCCGGCGTCACGGTGATGAGGTCGGTTTGGGTTGTGTCGACCTGGCCTTGCGACGAGGTAATCCTCATCATTACAGAATAGAGACCGGGTGTACCATAGGCGTGGCTTGGGTTTTGATTCGTGCTGGTGCCGCCATCGCCGAAATCCCAGGCGTAGGCCGTAGGAACCACAGTCCCGAGCGTCGAGGTGTCGGTAAAATTCACGGTGAAAGGGGCACCGCTGCTGGTGCTGTCCGCCGTAAAGTTGGGGACGGGATTGACGGCAACATAGCCGACTCTGGTTTCCGTTGCGCTGCCTTCCGTGGTGTTGACGGTGAGCGATACGGTATAGGTGCCGGGCGTGGTGTAGCTGTGGCTCGGTGCGGTGGCGGTGCTGGTGTTGCCATCGCCGAAATCCCACAGCACACTGTTGAGGGTGGCGCCGGACAGATTCGTGGTGTCGGTGAACGTGACGCTCAGGGAGGGGGCGCCGCTCAGGGGCGTACCCGTGAAATCTGGCGCGGGGGCGACTTCAATCGTAGTTGGCGCTGAGACCACCGTATCGCCGAGGGTGCTTGTTATGGTGAGGGACACCATGTAGGTTCCGGCGTTGGTGAAGATGTGTTGCGGGTTTTGGGCCGTGCTCGTGCCCGTACCGCCAAAATTCCAGGCCCAGGCCGTGATGGTCAGATTGCCGATGGAGGAGGTGTCGGTGAATTGTACCATCAGCGGCGCTGTACCCGTGGTGACATCTGCGCTAAAGGAAGTTACGGAGTCGATATTGATGGTGGCTACGGTGGCTGCGGTGGTGATGCCTTCCGCCGTGCTAACCGTCAGGATCACATCGAAAATACCCGGTGTCGTAAAGTTGTGCAAGGGACTTTCTTCGGTGCTCGTGGTGGCGTCGCCGAAATCCCACGACCAGGTAGCGCCGCTGAGGTTGCCCAAGTTGGAACTGTTGGTAAATTGCACCGAAGCCGTGCCGGTGCCATCCGTGGTAGCTGTCGTCGCGGACAGTACAGGAAGTACTTCGATGAAACCTGTTTGCGCCGTGACCGCGTCGCCTTGCGTCGTCGTAACCGTCAGGGAGATGTCGTAGAGGCCCGGCGTTTCATAGATATGGGTAGGGGCGTCTTCCACGACGGGATCGCCCTCGCCCAAGTCCCAGCTTCGTGCCGATATTTCCAACGTCCCGGAATCGGTCTGATCCGTGAAGCTAACCGTTAGCGGCGGGGTGCCAGAGCGGACATCGGCGATGAACGCGAGCAGGGGCTCTACCACGATGTAACCCGCTTTGCTTTCTGTATCGTCGCCTTCGCTGCTGTTGGTGCTCAGGGTCACGGTGTAGGTGCCTGGTGCCGCGTAGGTGTGGGTAGGGTTCTGCACGGTGCTTGACCCGCCATCGCCAAAGGTCCATTGCCAACTCAAGAGGGATAGGTTGCCCGGATCGGTTTCATCCGTGAACTTCACGAGCAGGCTGTCCGCGCCCGTCGTTACATCCGCAGAAAAGGCCGCTTCGGGCCGAATGGAGACATAGT
>JAJRPE010000397.1 GCA_024280935.1 Candidatus Hydrogenedentota bacterium | reverse complement strand
GTGGGCGTGGGTGCGGCCTATATCAACAGCAGCCTCACGCAACGCGAGCGCCAAGAGACCCACGAAGCCCTGCAACTGGGCGACATAAAGCTGCTTTACATCGCGCCGGAGCGGGCCGTAAAGCCCGATTTCATCGCCTACCTGAAAAAGCTCAACGTCTCCTTCGTCGCCATTGACGAGGCCCATTGCATCAGCCAGTGGGGCCACGACTTTCGCCCCGAATACCGTCTCCTCGCCACCCTGCGGGAAGCCTTCCCCAAGCTGGCCTTCCATGGCTACACGGCCACCGCCACCCCCCAGGTTCGTAACGATATCTGCGCGGCCCTGAAACTGAAGAAACCGGAGGTCCTCGTGGCCTCGGCGGATCGGCCCAATCTGGTCTATGCCGTCGAACGGCGGGACGGCGAACTGGCCCAGGTGCTGGAGGTGGTGGAGCGGCACAAGGGCGAGTCGGGAATCATCTATTGCATCACCCGGAAGAAGGTGGAGGAACTTTGCGCGAAGCTACGGGCGAAAGGGCACCCCGCCCTCCCCTATCACGCGGGGATGGACACAAAGGCCCGCCAGGAAAATCAGGAGGCCTTCTCCCGCGAAGGCGCGGAGATAATCGTCGCGACCGTGGCCTTTGGCATGGGCATCGACAAGCCCGACGTGCGCTACGTCGTCCACACGGGCATGCCCAAGTCCATCGAACACTACCAGCAGGAAAGCGGGCGCGCGGGACGGGACGGCCTGGAAGCGGAGTGCCGTCTCATCTATTCGGGGGCCGACTTTGGCCTTTGGAGGACCATCCTGAGCGACCAGGATGAAGCGACCCTGGCGATTTCGATTGAAAAGCTCAACGACATGTACGGCTATTGCACCGCCGTGACCTGTCGGCACCAACTGCTCTTAGACTACTTCGGCGAAGCGTTGGATAAGGACAATTGCGGGGCCTGCGATCTCTGCTTGGGCAACGCCGAACTACTCAAGGATGCCCATGTTATCGCACAGAAAATCGCATCGTGTGTTGCGCGTCTGGGCGAGGTCGCGGGTCCAAGCTACACGACGCTCGTCCTCACGGGTTCGCGGGAGGCGCGGGTCGTGGAAAAAGGTCACGACAAACTGAGCACCTGGGGACTCCTGCAAGAATACCCCGGCCCGGTCATCCGCACGTGGATCGAGCAACTTGTCTCCCAGGATTACCTCTGCAAAACGGGTGAATACAACATCCTGGGCATCACCCCTCGGGGCCGCGAAATGCTCAAGGGCGGGGAGAATCCCCGACTCTTAAAACCCGCCGTAGCAAAGCGCACCCAACGAAGACAATCGGCGGCGGCGACGAAATCCTGGGAGGGTGTGGACAAAGCCCTCTTCAACCTCCTCCGCAGCCTGCGCCGCGAAATCGCCCTCGAACACACCGTGCCCGCCTTCACCGTATTCGGCGACGCCGCCCTCCGCGACATGGCACGCCGCAAGCCCCTGGATGAAGTGGCCTTCTTGCAAGTGAGCGGTGTGGGTGAAAAAAAATGCGCCGACTATGCGTGTCTTTTTCTGCCGGTGATTCAGGAGCATGTAGACGGCAGTGAAGAGGCGTAAAAGGGGCCTGTGGGCACATCCGCCCAAGCCGCTAACGCCAAACCGAAAATAAAAAAAGGGTCTTTTGTCTCTTCAGTCGCTTTCGTCCCTCGGGTATTTTTCACCCGTTCCCGTTACTGGGCTATGCAGTAGATTCCCTGGTCTGTCCGCATGAGCAACTGGCTGTTGGATACGATAACCGAGCCGTTGACCCGCGCAGAATCGTCTTGAAACGTGTTCACGGCAAGCTGCTCGAACTTCGGACTCGCCGCTATCACATAGGTCCCTTTTAGCTGGGACGGCGCATAGAGTTTTCCATCCGCTACGGTAATCGACGCATACAAGAGTCCAGGCTTCGGGTTCAGGGATTCTTCATAGACCACTTCACCGGTGGCCGCATCGAGACAATAGGCCTTGCCACGAGATTCGTGGAGCCAATATAGATAGCCGTCCACGAGTACCGGGGATGTCACGTTATTGCCTTCCTTCGTCCGCCATAGGAGATGGGTGCCGGTCACGTCGCCACGACCGCCCGCGCGAACCGCGATAGCCTCGGCTTTCCGTCCGCCAATGGCATAGACCACGCCGTCTCCCGCGACAACCGACGGACACGTGTAGAAATCCGGCACGCCTTCGCAAGACCAAAGTTCCTTGCCTGTGGCGGGGTCGTAGGCGACGACCTTCTTCGGCAGGTTCAGTACCACTTCGGTCTTGCCGTCAACTTCCACCAGGACCGGGGTACACCAGGCTTTCTTGATGCCCGGCGTGCGCCAGACTTCCTTCCCGCTATTCTTATCCAGCGCAATGAGGGATTCACTCTCGACGGTAGCGTTGATGAGGATCAGGTCCTTGTATAGTACCGGCGACGTGGCTGAACCCCACCCGTTGGTTTCGGAACCCACATCCGCCGTCCACAATTCTTTGCCGTCGAGATCAAAGGCCAAGACACCGGAAATACCGAAGAATATATACACCGATTTGCCATCGCTGACGGGCGTGCTGGTGGCATAACCGTGACGGGTATTGTTCCCGCCCACGTACTTGGACTCGGGCTGTTTGGCCTTGAAGTCTTTCGACCAGAGCACCTTGCCCGAATCCCGCTCCAGACACAGGACGTGGCGCATAAGGTTATTCATATCACCCGGCTCCTTGGCCGATTCCGCGTAGCCGGAGTAGGAGGTTATAAAAAGGCGATTGCCCACAACAATCGGGCTTGAACCACCGGGCCCCGGCAGCTTCGTCGTCCACACTACATTGGTATTGGAATCCCACGTAGCGGGGAGTCCTTCGGCATCGGAAATTCCCATGCCACCCGGCCCGCGAAACTGGGTCCATTCTTCCGCGAAGATCGGAGCGCTGACGATGGCAGCCAGTGCAATGAGAATAGTTACTAAGCGCGTGCGCGCCTGTGCGGGTTTTGTGAAAATCGGCGTGCTGTCCATGGACTGACCTCTCTCGTCATTCTGCTTCGTTGAAAACAAGACCTACCCCCTATCTTATACGATGGGGGATACAATTTCCCATTCATTCACATCGCCGCGACCTGACTCCAACCTAACCCGAGTTTTGCGAGGCACTTACCCCGGCAGTCGGCAGCGTTGAATGACAGAAAAACGAGAGCACCGTAGTGGCGCTCCCGTTTAGAGTTCGCGAGAATTAGCGATGCGTGCTTATGGCAGGATGATGAACGCAACGTGGGTCGAGCTACTGTCGCCATTCTTGAACGCCAACGTGTTACCCCAGATGTTGACATTAGAGCCGCGGGTACCATAGTTGTCTTCGATACAGGTTAGGCACGGAACGTGCGAGAATCTGCCGCCAGCGCTGACCTGCAGGTACTCGCCCGAGCCGATGCCATCAAATCCTGAGATGAAGGTTAGGCCGCCGTCGTCGGTGATCGCACCCATCTGCCCCCAACCGAACACGCCGTTGTTGGTCGTGCTGCCGTCGATGAAGTTGCTGCCTGCAGCGTCGCCGGCTTCGAGGAAGCTGAGGATGTCAACGTCGGTGGTGAAGCTGCCGATGGCCGAACGCGAGTTGCTGCCGTTGCTGTCCCCGGCATCGCGGCCGAGGAAGTGCAGGAAGCGACCGCCGTTGAGGGCGAGCTCACCAGAGGTTTCAGCGGTACCGCAGGAGTACATTCCGTTGGTGTAATTGAGCGCACAGGCTTTGTCCGCACCATCCGACTGCGAATCCTGGAACAGAATGTAATCGCCATCAATCCTCATCAACGCGTCTCCACTTACGCCGAGTCGTCGATTTTCGTCGCGCCCAAATTCATAGACCGTGGGTTCCGTGTCTGGGTTGTCCAGATCCCAGACGGCGAAGGCATCCATTGCGTTGCTGTCGAGACTGGTCAATCCTACTGCCACCCGGGTGTCGGCGTCGACCACGACATGGTCGACGCTACGGATCGCGCTATCACCGGTCGGACTGGCCAGATGGGTCACGACAGGCGTTGCACCAGTGACATCAATGACAGCAACTTTGGTACGGGTTTCATTTTCATCGTTGCGGACGACGATGAGATTGCCATCGGCCTGTATGGTTCCCAGCTCGTTTTGGCCTGAAGGCGAGTTGGCAAGACGCACATCGGCTTCAGGAATTTCGGTCATGGTTAAATTTTCGGTATCGAAAATAGTCACGATGAAATTGCTGAGTAATGCGATCTTTTTACCAGCGACTTCAAAGTGGCCGGCCTGGAAGACATTATCTGCTTCCGGGTCATCAGGGTTCGGGATGCCGAGTCCGGTATCGCCAGTCATGAACTGAGAAGGAATGATATAATCCACACCACTGAAACCGCCGGTGCCGTACGCGATGACATCATCGCCAGCCTTGATCATACCTTGCACATGCATTTCGATGCCTGTACTGACAGCGGTCAGAGCAATCTCTCCTTCGCCCTCACCTTCACCCTCACCTTCACCCTCACCTTCACCCTCACCTTCACCCTCACCTTAACCGCCCGCCTCGATGGCCGCTTCCAATTCCGCCAGCGTCAAGAAGCCGTCGGCGTTCGTGTCAATCGTATTGAAGTTGGCTTCGGTCAGGTTCGCATTTGCCGCCTGGGCCTCTGCCAGCGTCAATTGCCCGTCGCTGTCGGCATCCGCAGCCTCGAAGCGATCACGCAAGTCCGCAGCGGTTGTGGCCACCGTTGGCGGCTGGCAGCCGCTGAACACGGCAGCAACGAGAACGAACATAACAATTGGTACCAAATATCGAAACGGTTTCATAAAATTCTCCCTTTTCCTACGCGGGTCCCATACCCTCTCTGAAATGCTTCAAAGTGCCGCCATACCCTAGCGCATTCGTCAGACATAGTCAAGTAGCAACTATGAACATCTAAGGTGAGCTTCGCCCACAACCCAATTTTTAAGATGTGCCGCCAATCTCCTATGATGTAGCTCTTTGCACAGTAACTTATCCCACAGGAGTGACGGCACATGAATGCATTTATACGGAAATTTTCGGGCATTGT
>JAJRPE010000396.1 GCA_024280935.1 Candidatus Hydrogenedentota bacterium | reverse complement strand
GGATTACGCGGACCGTGTCGTAGATTCCGCGACGCGGGTTGAACGTACAGAGGCCGGATTTGGCGTAGACGGAAGTTTCTATCGCGCTCCAAGCGACTTCGAAGTGATCGAAGGGTCCTATGTGAGCTGTTTGACCAAGATTTCCTTGATGCGTACGTCATGGAAGGGTTCCTGGAGCACGTTTGTAGCGCTGCCAGAAGACGGTGCAATCAAAATGAGCGATAATGGGCGTGTCTTCCTCGCGGTTTACCTGGTTGGCTCTCACCTTGAGGAGTTTGACAACGACTTCGAGCTTTGGCCGGTTTTGAATTCCGTGCTGGATCAATCGTGGCCTCAATTGGGCTTCGAAGATCGTGATGCTGCGCTCCGCCCTGTGTTGCCGGAACTCGGCGAGAAAGCGCTGTTGACGCTTTCGAGTAAGGAAATGGCCCGCCAGGCGAAAGGGGGGCGTTGGCTCTTGCTCGACGTAACAGATGCATTCGGCTCGGGCACTGACGGGCGGCATCCAACCGCGCTAGTGATGCGCTGGGAACGAAACGATATCGAATCCAATACGAATTTCGTGATGGTTGCCGCCAGCGCGACCAAAATAAAGAATCGGATGCGTCGCCCGCTCTGGCTCGTGTTGGAGCCGTCCAGGGACGGACCCGTGCCGGCGGTGGCACAGTAGGGGCGGGCGCGTTTTGGCGATCCGGTTTCACGGGGTTGGCAAGGTGGCCGCAGACGCACGGGCCTGTCCCCGTGGGCTTTGTGAAAGGGTCTTGGAGGTTACTCTGCTCGCCCGCGTGTTTGTCACCGAATACCCACCGGGACATGCCCCCGCGTTGACGTGGCCTGCATACTGCCTGGATTGTAATGCGGGCCACCTGTGTTCGTTTACTACTGCGAGTAAGTGGGGCGGGGGTACGTCCCTGAGTGTGGCCGCAGACGCATTGGTCCGTCTCGGCGGGCTTTGCGAAAGGGCCTTCCCGTTGTAAGGTGCGCTAACGTGGCTTAGGCTTCCAGCCTGAGAAAAGGCCCACCAAGAGACGTGAAGGGCACTCCAATTCTGTTCATACACCGTACAAACATGCAAAAACAATACCCACCCAGACGAGATACAGTCAATTGGATCGGATTGAATTCTGGTGACAAGGGCACACCATTCCAGCCACTTGGCGGTCGGAAAAATCTCAGTCGACTTCATCTCAGGCTGGAAGCCTAAGCTACGTTAGCGTACCTCTTGTGCCTTGGAGGGCTGGTGCGGCGGGATGCGTCACTCTCTGTCTGTTGTATCCGAAACCTCGTCGTCGGTGCTGTTGGTCTCGCTGACTTCATCGGTCGGCTTGGTTGTGGCATCATCGTCGAGATCGGACGGCTCGGTCTGAGTTGACGGATCGTTATCGTCCGCAGTGGTCGTCTCCGTGCTTGCCGATTCGTTGGCCTCCGGTTCGGCTGTTGTATCGCCAGCATCGGAAGCCTCGTCCGATGCCGTGGTCTCGTCTTTGGGCGTTGCGCTATTCTCCGCTGCCACCCCACTTACCGAATCTTCATCCACGAGTACATAGACCTTGGGCTTCACGAAGGCGGCTTTCAGGTGGGCTTCCTTGAATCCCCGCGCGACTGTGCCGTCGAGGGCGTATTTGTAGAGGACCACGGAGAGCACCGCGTTGGCCGTCTGGTAGACCACGATGCTGAGATAGATCCAGAGGACAAGGAGGAGGGTGAGGGGGGGCGACCAGACGGTTTCTGTGGCCCCTACATAGGCGACGAGCGCGATGCTGGGCGTGTTCATAAGCAGGAAAAACCAAGCGAATCCCAAGCGGGAGATGGACCCTGGCCCCCAGGTTTTCTCCATGATACCTCGGGAGCGTCCAATGGCGCTGAAGAGATTAATATCGTCAACGACCATAACGGGAATGAGAAAATAGCTGAGGAGGGACCAGTTGGTTTTTAGGATTTTACGCACCCATTTGGAGGTATAGCGAAGATGGTCCAGGAGGTTGAAGACAGGACCGATGGTCCAGGAAATAAAGGCCCAGAGAAAAATCCAATGAACCTTTCGCAGTGCAGCAAAGGCTCCGTCGAGAAATTTAGAATCCCGCTCATCGAGTGTGATGCGTGTGCAGGAGACGAGTCCTACGGAGGAAAATACGGATATTGCCGCCATCATGATATAAAGGCCAAAGGCGATGGCGAGGCTCTTGGCATTTGCCATGTGGGTCAATAGCAGGGCCCACAATACGTCATCGCCGCCCAGGAGGGCAGAGAGGACGACGATGGCTGCAATCGCGCAGGTAATCGGGATCATGGGAAAGAGCAGCAGTGTCTTGTCGCGGAGGACGACGAGGAGGCTGCGGATACCCAGGTGGCAACCCCGGCCAATTCGGGCAATGGCGGACATAAACTTTCCTTTCGATTGAAATAGTAACGCGCCTATTCTACCGCTACGCCGCGTGATTATTCATCTTTCGGGGACTGCCTCGCCCAAGCTCGCCAATACAACGTGACACGCGACCTGCCCTAACCTCACGCTCCGTTCAAGAGCGGGCACTTTGGCAGGCGGGGCTGTCCCCCCCAAAAAAAACAAAAAAGCACCCTGCACCGCCAAATTATGGGGACAGCCTCGCCTGTCAATGTACGACCTGAAATACACATGGACCGGTTCGACCACACGGGTTCAGCCCTTTCACGGCGTGCGTGGGGGCGATGCAGTCCCCGATGCTCCCCCGAATCGCCCGTGGCGCAGAAAGCGAATCGTCGCTTCGGCCACGGCCCGGCTGTTCATGAGGAAGGTATGGGTGTGGGGGAGCACGATATGATCGGCCATGCCGTCGAGGCGCGTGCTTTCCACGGTGACGACGCCGTCGTTGGGTTCATCGAGGACAAGGCGCTGTCCTTTGTTGCCCGCGATCACGCCAAAGGGCACATCGGGCGTGGGGAGGCTCTCATAGAACTCCGCCGAAGCCAGCTGTTGTCCGCTATCCCCGGCCCAGAGGCAAAAGGGCGGCGTCTTCTTGAGTTTTTGCGCCAGTTTCGGCGGATGGTTGGGCGGGGCCAGCATGACGATGCGGCCCAGTTCCGCAGGGTAGCCGTGGCGAAAGCGGGCACGGATCAGCACGTTGCCCAGAGAGTGGCCCACGAGATGATAGCGGGGTGTTTCCACCTTGTCGACGATGTAGTCGTGGAGTTCGCTGACGATGGTGTCAAAGCGGTGAAAGGTGGGGGCGTAGGGGAAGTTTCGGGTCAGAAACCCGGCGTGCCTCAGCCGCCGCGCGAGCCGACAGAGAGACAGGCGGCTTCGGCCCAATCCATGGAGGAGGACCACGGTTTCTTTCGTGGCGGGCAGGGGTGCGGTCATGGCGAGGCCTCGCTGGTCGTGCGCCGCAGGAAAATCATGTAAACGAGGGCCGCGAAATCGTAGGCGGCGTGGGTTGCCATGGGGAGGGCCAGATTGCCCGACCAGAGGTAGAGTCCGCTCATTGCCGCGCCAATCAGGGTTGCAAAGATGATGTAATCCAGGGACACCGCATGCATGAGGCCGAAGAGCAGGGAAGTTAGTGCGACCCCGAGCGGAACGCCGAGCCATGCGCTTCCATGTTGGAGTAGAAACCCGCGAAACAGTGCTTCTTCACCCACGCCCGCGAGGACGGAAATCAAGAGCAGATCGATTGGCCTGGCCTCATGAAACAGCCCGGCCAATCGGTCCATGTCCCGCCGAAGCTGTGTGTCCCGTCCGAGGGGAGAGTCCACCGCGATTGCCGCGACCACAAACAGGGCGAGGCCCACCAATACGCCGCTGAGGATAGCCCTTGCGTCGAGGGTCGTCATGGCCCAAAGGGAGGGGCCAACCAGCCAGCCCAATCCGGCGGCGAGGACCAGCATGCCGCCTTCGACGGCCAGTGTCAGTATCAGGAGCTGTCTGCGCGAAAGCGAGATAGGGGCCGAGGAAGACGCCGTATTTCCTATCATAATCGCCTCCCCTGATTGCCGCGCAGATGCGGTCGTACCGGTAAATACTTGCGCCAAAAACTTGCATTGGAAGGGTCCATAATAGCATAGTATAAGGTGTTATGCCATCGGTTGCCTTCGGCGTCCTACACGCCTTTGGGGTAGGCAGGCTCGGATGGGTGCAACGGATGCACGAGCCACGGGGTCGGTGGGAGTAATGCTGTTTTTTCAGCAGAACCAAGAAGAGCAAAACGATGCATAAATACGTGATTATGGGCGTTCAGGGATGTGGCAAGGGAACCCAGGCGATGATGCTGGAACGGGACTATGACATGGTCCACATCAGTGTTGGGGATATCTTCCGATGGAATATTCAAAACCACACCAAGTTGGCCGCCAAGGTCCGTCGGCTCATCAATGACGGCAATCTGGTGCCGGATGAGGTGGTGGAGGATGTAATACGCCTGCGCCTCAATGAACACGATTGGAACTATGGCTTTATTCTTGACGGATTTCCCCGCAGCCGTCGTCAGGCCGCGTTTTTCCTGGAGAGCTATGATATCGACGCGGTAATCCATATCGATGTCTCCGACGAGGTGGTCATGGAACGGGTTCTTTCCCGCCGGCTTTGCAGCGAATGCGGCCTCGACTACAACCTTATTCAGCACCGGCCGCGCGTTGAAGATCAGTGCGATGTGTGCAAGGGAAAGCTCATTACGCGCGAGGACGACAATGAGGCGGCCGTTCGGAAGCGCATTGCCGACTACCACGCGCAAACCGCGCCGCTCCTCGATTTGTTTCGGCGGAAAGAACTGGTCATCAAGACCGATGGTAGTTGCGGTCCCGAGGAAATCCAGAAGGACATTCGCAAGCAATTGAATCTCACCAAGCCGATCTCCGCGCCCATGGAATAATACTGGTATTTTTCGCGGGGCGGTGGTACCATGGCTTGAGGCTTTGCTGACGCTATTCTTGGGAATTAAGCGATGGCGGAGCGTGAGGCGTGGTGCTGCGCGCCTTGGCTGGCAATGGGTGTTTTTCGTGTGGTTGAAGCGCGGAAGACTTGCGCAAGGTGACTGATACGGTGAATGTTCGCGGCCACTCGCTCCACATACATGTCATGGATCAGAGCCAGAGCCGCATGTGGCACCAGCCCATGAGGCCATTGCGCGATTGGTACCAGGAAGAGTTGATTGTTCAGGTGCAGGAAGCGGCCCAGCAGGCGGGATGCCACCAGGCGCTCCTTTATGATGCCGAGGAGACCCTCCTCTGGCAAAGCGCTGGCCCGGCGGCGTAGGCGTGCGCAGGAACTCGTTTAGGGCGTGAAAATTCGCATTTTTTGAGGTGCTGAAGGTATACTACAGGGGCCTTTCTGGAATACCCTCTCCCAATTCGCTGTTACCTTCGGCGAGTCCTGTGTCTGTCTGATTCTTTCCAATGGTAGTGCCCCCATGAATCTTCGTAATCTCCTGGATAATGAAATCCTCGCCTTGGTCGAAAAGCCGTCCCGCTATCTCGGCAACGAGTTGAATAGCACCCATAAAGATCCGGCTGAGGTCGAGTTGCGGATCTGCTTCTTTTTTCCTGATCTCTACGAGCTGGGCTTGGGTAATCTGGGACTTCATATTCTCTATTCCCAGATGAACAACCTCGACTGGGTATGGGCGGAGCGGGGCTACACCCCTGGACCCGACATGGAGACCATCTTGCGGGAGCGCGAACTCCCTCTCTTCATGTTGGAATCCAAAGATTCCATGAGCGATGCGGACATGATTGGCTTCACGCTCCAGTCCGAGTTGACCTTCACGAATATCATCAATGCCTTGGACCTTGCGGGATTGCCGATTCGCAGTGCGGACCGCGATGATTCCATGCCCCTTATTTTTGCGGGCGGCCCGGCGGTCTTTAATCCCGAACCCATCGCGCCCTTTATCGACTTTTTTGTCATTGGCGACGGTGAAGACGTGATGATGGAGATCGCGATGCTCATGCGTGGTCTGAAAGACGCGCCGCGTAGCGAGCAGTTGGCGGCGTTGGTCAAGTTGGAAGGCGTTTATGTGCCGTCCCTCTATCCTTTTGAGACCATGCCCGACGGCCAGATCCTGCCCAAGGTGGACCACCCGAAAATCGTCAAGCGCCTCGTGAAAGACTTGGACGGCGCCGAATTTCCAGCCAACTACATTGTGCCCAACGCGGCGCTTGTCCATGATGGCGTGGGACTCGAAGTCTTGCGTGGGTGTACCCAGGGCTGTCGCTTTTGCCAGGCGGGAATGGTGACCCGTCCTGTTCGGGAGCGGTCCCTCGAAAAAATCGATGAACTCATGGAGCGGGCGCTGGACAGCACGGGCTTCGATGCGGTATCGCTCATTTCCCTGTCCACCTGCGACTTCTCTACGCCCCGCACCCTGGTAAAGATGGCGGCGGACCGGGGCCACAAAGACAACGTATCCATTTCACTCCCTTCGCTGCGCCTGGATTCATTCGCTGTGGAGCTTTCCGATATGGTGGCCGGGGTGCGGCGCAGTGGCCTGACCTTTGCTCCCGAGGCGGCGTCGCCCCGATTGCGTGCGGTTATCAACAAGTTTATCCCCGATGAAGAACTCATTGACATGGCGACCCAGGCCTACAGCAAGGGCTGGAACCATGTGAAGACCTACTTCATGATTGGCCTGCCCACTGAACGGGATGAGGACGTGGAGGC
>JAJRPE010000395.1 GCA_024280935.1 Candidatus Hydrogenedentota bacterium | reverse complement strand
TCCGGTCGCCATCACGCGGATCCTCGATAGCGCCGATAGATTCCCAGAAGCCGGGAAAGCAATGACGCACCAGTACGGCCAAGGACTTGGCTACGGGGTCTTTTTGTTTATTGGGCTTCTTGCGCTTTCTGCCCGCTTTTCTGGGACATGGCGACGAATCACCGCAATGCTGTCCGCCGAAACCTGCGCAATCGCTTTCTTGAGCTTCTGATGATTTCGTATCCACCCACGCACCTCTTCAACGAGGTCTTTGGGCACATAGACCGAACGGGTCTTCCCCTCCTCCTTGAAGGTGAGCAGATAATAAGCCGTTGTCTCGCCGAACTTGTTCTTCTTTTCTACACGATTGAGAGAACCTGCGACGAAGGGGCCACACTGTCCGAGCTTGCTGAGTTTGCCTTGCCGTCGTTTCTTAATGGTCTTGATTGTTGGCTGTCTTTTCATGTCTATAAGTATACATACTTATCGTTTGCACGTCAAGAAAAAAGGCAGGCCTTGCGGCCTGCCACAACAACAGGGTTCAGCGAATGTTCACGGGGACGGAATTAGCTCGAAGAATTTCTTATTTTGCGGTACTGATCAAACCAATGGTACGCGTTCACGGGGGGCAGGAGTGCGGACTTTCCAGTCCGCAACAAGGGCGGCGTTATGTCAACAAAGGCCGCCGTGTTTTTCATGAGCCACATGCATCAGCTGGCATAAGGTGTGCCCTGCGGCGGGTAAGCCCCCCCCTCCTGATACCCGGCAAACGGGTGCAAGCACTGAAACCTCCCAGGTTTCGGGAGTAAGCGGTGACTTGCCCGCGCACGGTTTGATACACTCATCGAGTTCGAGGGAGCTTCACAGACAACCAACACAAAGGCACGAAACGTGGCGATTATTGTCAATGGCGAAACGATAGAAGAAGGCGAAATCCTTGCGGTCGAGGCGGAGCTGGGTGCCCAGGATCCGACCATGGCGGGACTTCCCCCCGAAGAACGGCGGAAACGGGCCGAGACGGCGACCATAGAACGGACATTGGTCCGCCAGGAAGCGCAGGCAAACGGCCCGGAAATTCGCCGTGTCGATGTTAAACGGGAACTGAAGGTCGCCATCAAGAATGCGGGCAGCGAAGCCGCCTTTACGGAATACTTGGAATCCCAGGGAACAACTTTGGCCGAGGTTGAAACCGATATTGAATTGCGGCTCAGAATCGACAAGATGCTTGACCGCGTCTGCGCCGATTTGCAACGCGCCACCGACGAGGCCTGCAAGACCTATTATGAGGCCTATCCCAAGCGCTTTGAAACGGAAGAGCATATTCGCGCCGCCCATATCGTTCGCCACTGCACGGGCAACGCGCTGGAGGAGCATGCCGCCCACGCGGAGTTGAAGGAAGTCCGCGCCAAAATTGAGGCCGGGGAATCTTTCGAGTCTTTCACGCGCAGCAACAACGATTGTCCTGATGATGATGGCGACCTGGGCTTTTTCGGTCGGGGCCAGATGGTGCCCGAATTTGAGGAAGTCGTCTTCGCCATGAAGCCTGGCGAGGTAAGTGGTGTTTTCAAGACCCCCTTCGGCCTGCACATTGCCAAGGTCCTCGATCACATTCCTGCCGCCCCCCGTGATTTTGACGACGTGATCGAGGAAGTGCGCGACCACCTCTTCACGGAATCGGAGAACGCCTGTATCGACGCCTTCACGGCATCCTTGAAGGAAAAGGCAACCATCGAACGGGAGTGAGACGGTTCCGAGAAGCAGCCGGGGGCTTGGGAGCGCGGGCGTCTCGCCTGCATCGTGCCACCGGCACGCTGGGTAGGGCCTTCCCCTTGTCGTTTGGCAAGACTCCAATACGGGCAAGGGCTATCGCACCTTGTCCGTGGCACCCAAGGTCATTTAGCGTTGAGTCTTATAGAAAGTCTACAAATGAACAAGTAAAAACCGGTCCCCGAAATCGGGAGCCGGTCGTGCTTTGTATGCTCTGTGGCTGCGTTTCCGCCTAAACCATTTTACCAATTTGCTCGGCCAGGGTCTTGATGGTTTTCGCGGAGGTGAGTACTTCCTTGGCGATTCCGAGTAGCTCTTTGGTGGCCCGACCATCTTCCCATTTCTTTTTGAAGCTGTCCCTGTCAACTTTTACGCCCTGCTCCGTGAGGAGCATGGCCATATCATCGGCATAGGCCATCTTAGCCTCCAACATGTCGCCCATGGCCCGAAGGTTTCTTTTCATGGTCATGATGGCTGGCCCCATCTTTGCAACCATGCTTTTTGCCTTCGGGTTGTTAAAGCCACCCGGCATAGCGGCAATTTGCTTGTCCAGCTTCTTCCAGCTTTTATCCACTTCGGTGCCCGCGCCATTGATATTTTTGAAGAGTTGGCCAATATACACGTCGTAGCGCTTCAGCTTGGCGCCAGCCTTTTCCCCCGTTTTCTTGTGCTTTTGCCAATAATGTTTTGCCTTGTCTTTTAGCGATTTGGTGTCTTTATTCTTATAGGCGTCCTCTTTCCAGAGGTTTTTTGTGTGGGCGGCAATGGCACCATTAAGTTCCTTGCGCACCGCTGACTCGCCCTTCGACGCGTCCTTGACGACTTTCCCAATAGCGACAGCGGAGGTAACCAGGCCTTTCCAGGCGCTAATATCGGCCCCGCCCGTCCCCACGAGTCGAAGCACATTGATAGTTACTTTGACCGTCTCCTTGGAAACATTGTAGACCACCTTAATCTTGTATTCGACCAGTAACTCGGCGTAATTTTTCTCTTTGGCGAGGGCCTTTCGTACTTCCTGATCGATCGCCGACTGAATTGCCGCCGCCGCCTTCTTCACCATCGCAGTCGTGGTCTGGGCAATTTTCTCCGCATCCACTTCTGCTTTTTTTAGCGCTTCATGCGGATTCTTGGAAATCTTCGCTTTGCCGACGATCCCATTGATCTTGTTGTCCATGTCCTTTATGGTGTCGTTGCAGATCTTCTCGTATTTATCCAACACTGCCGTGGCAATCTTATCCATCCGTTTTACGGCGGCCGATGGCGGCTTCTTGATCTTGCCAAAATCGAAACTCGTCTCAACCTTAAACGGTTCAATATGGATATACTTCTTCTTGTCGTTCTTGAAACGTGCCAGAAAAACGCGGCTCGGGCCTTTTACGGTTGCCATTGTGGGCTCTCCTTTGTGTTTATCCATCATGGACGCTTGCCAATGGCATCCCGGATAAATTGTTTACGACACTGTGCAAAGAGATAGTACCCGCACCCAGGCAGATTTGCAAATCTTATACCTTGAATCAAGGAAAGAGTAAGAAGTCCCGGAATCATATACTAAGCGCAGCGCGGTTGGGATTGGTCGGGATGGGCTTGCTACACTACAGGCTGGTCTACAAAGGAGTTTTCACCATCATGTTTCGCAGTTCCTGGGCACTTGTTTTCCTCTTGCTGGCCCCCCCACTCTGGGCCGATGTCTTCGACGATGCCCAATGGCTTCGCGATCCCCGCATGGCGGGCGCGCCCATCATCAATTTTCTCCATCGCGAACAGGTCAAGCCGCCTGAAGCCCAAGGCCCGGTGAATATTCATACGCTCTTGCGCAAGGAAATAATCCTCTCCGCAAAGCCCCAGAGCGCCCATCTCTATATCTCGGGCGATGATTATTACGTCTTTTCCATCAACGGACGCCCCGTGGTACAGGGACCGGAGAGCGGGTATTATTTTTCCTATCCCTACTACTGGCTCGACGTGACGGATTTCCTGGAGGTGGGCGTTAACAGCCTGGCGAGTCATTCCTTTTACCAAGGACTGCGCAACCGGGTGTGGGGAAGC
Source organism: Candidatus Hydrogenedentota bacterium (assembly GCA_024280935.1). Classification (GTDB taxonomy): domain Bacteria; phylum Hydrogenedentota; class Hydrogenedentia; order Hydrogenedentales; family JAEUWI01; genus JAEUWI01. Next base: position 5,091 of record JAJRPE010000395.1, on the reverse strand, counting down.
GCCGACAACCGCTCCGGTTTCATACTCAAACTTGACGTCACCCATACGGACGGCACATCACAGACTTTCAGTACGGACGAAAGCTGGCGAATCCATCCCCTGGAGGCCTTTTCGGGGGAAGAAAAAATTGGCTATTCCACGCAGTTTCTCGAACACATTGATATGCGAAAGATGCCCGTCGCCTGGGAACATGTTGGATTCGACGACAGCGCCTGGCTTGCGCCACTGAGCGAGCGGCAGGACCACGCCTTTACCCAACAGGCCACCCCCCCACTCCAGCGCTACCGCGTCGACCCGGAGATTTCAAAGCAACGCGACGATGGCACGTGGTTCTATGATTTTGGTACCGAAATCGTCGGGCACACACGCATCCAGATCAAAGGGGAGACGGGCAAGGTTATTACCGTTCGTCACGGCGAGGAGTTGCTGGAAGATGGCCGGGTGCGCTTCAAGATTCGGGCCAACATGACCTACGAAGAAAAGCCCATCCTTTCGGGGGGGGATGACCATATCGCCTTCTACGACTACCGCGCCTTTCGCTATATGGAGATTCTCGATGCCCCGGAGAAGCCCGAAGTCTGGGTAGAGGTCCGCCACCATCCTTTCGATGCCGGGGCCAGCGCCCTTGTGTCCGACGATGATTCCCTGGAGCAGATATTTTCCATTTGCAAGAACGGTGTACAGATGGCATCGCAGGGTGGTTTTCTCGATTGTCCCACCCGGGAAAAAGGCCAGTATCTCGGGGACGCCGTCATCACGGGACGCTCCCACCTCTGGTTAACTGGCGATGGCAGCCTCACGAAGAAAGCCCTCTACGATTTCTACCTCTCCTGCCAGATTGACCCCGGCATGATGGCCGTGGCACCCGGACATTTCATGCAGGAAATCGCCGAATATCCCTTGCAGTATCCCTTTCTCCTGGAGGCCTACTACCAGCACACGGGAGACCGGGCTTTCTTGGAGGCCATGGTGGACCATGTCTTCCCCGGCCTCTTTGCCTACTACGCCGATTTTGAGAATGAAGCCGGGCTGGTTGAGGGCCTCGACAAGCCCGACAAATGGCTGCTGGTGGATTGGCCGGACAACCTGCGCGACGGCTATGACTACGAATATTCCAGAGACAAGGCCAACACCGTGCTGAACGGCTTTTATTATGGAGCCTTACGCAGCGCAGCACGTCTGGAGATGATCCTGGGCCGTGACGGAGATGCCTACGCCGCGAGGGCGGAGCGCGTGTCTCAGGCCTTCGCCAAGCACTTGGCCAACCCGGAAACGGGGCTTTATGTGGATGCCCCCGGCTCCAAGCATAGTTCCCTCCACGCCAACGCGATACCCCTGGCCTTTGGTCTTACGGCGGGGGCGGACCAGAAAAAAATGCTCGCGCTTATCAAGGACAAAGGGCTGAGTTGTGGGGTCTACATCGCCTCCTACGTTATTGAAGCCTGCTTTCGTGCCGGGGATGCCGACTTGGGCTACGCCCTCCTGACGAACGATTCGGAGCACAGTTGGAAGGAGATGCTCCGTGCCGGGGCCACCACCTGTATGGAGGCCTGGGGGCCTGACCAGAAGTGGAACACGAGTTGGTGCCACCCCTGGAGCAGCAGTCCCATTTACATCATCGCCGAACACGTCCTGGGCCTTTCGCCGGGAACACCCGGTTGGGACACCGTGCGCTTTGCCCCGCCCGCGATAAAGAACCTGCCCGCCATGACCTTGACCGTCCCCCACCCGAAAGGACCGATGACCGTCAGCTATGACCCGGCGAAAGGCTACCACCTGACGGTGCCCGATGGTGTAGCCGTGGATATTCAAGCACCCGAAGGGGTCGTGGTGACCAGCAACAACACACAGACCAATACCAACCAGGGAGGCCCGGCTTTGAGCGACACAGCGATGGACTATTTGAAGAAGCAAGGCTGGCAGGAAAAGGTCGGGGACGGGCGTGGCGTCTGGATTGACGTGAAGCAGCAGCGCTTCTACATCATCGAGAACGGCGCGGTGCAATGGGACTTTCCCTGCGCAACCGCCGCCGCCGGAACGGGGTCGGTAAACGGCAGCCTGCAAACGCCTCTGGGCTGGCACACGGTGGCGGAGAAATTCGGCGCGGACGCGCCTTGGGGCCAAGTCTTTCGCTCCCGCCAGGCCACCAAGGAAATCTGGAAGCCCGGCGACGACGTGAGCGAGGATTTGGTGCTGACCCGCGTCCTCTGGCTCGACGGCATGGAGCCGGGAAAAAACCAGGGCAAGACACCCGACGGCACCTTGGTGGATTCCAAGATTCGGTGTATCTACATCCACGGCACCAATGGCGAGAAGCAGATTGGCACACCATCGTCCCACGGGTGTATTCGCCTGCTCAATGATGATGTTATCGAGATATTCGACAAGCTTCCCGTGGGAACGCCGGTGTTGATCACGGAATCAAGGGACTGACTCGCCCCCACAGCCGTTTCTAGCACGCGGTTGCTACACCCCGAATGAAGTAACTCCAGCGAACAAAATTCATCGCAATGGGCGTGTCTGTCCCGTAGTTCTCGGAAAAACCGACGCTAACTTCACCAACGGCGGGACAGCCACGGACCTTAAAGTGGCCCTTATCTTCACAAAATTTCGCTTGTGAAACCACGCACTCCAACATACCGGAGGGGCTTGGTCCGTCTCAGTCCCAGCGCTGCGCGACCACTTTCCTATATCCTATCCGCCCCCGTCCCCACACATGTCCCCACACACATTGACAGGCCCCGCCGCACGTGCGTATACTGCGCCCCATCAATGGCCTCCGTGCCATTGGTCCCACGCAGACACAGGGAAGACGGTGTAAATCCGTCGCAGTCGCGCTGCTGTAACCGGGGACGAACACCGCAAGAGCCACTTTTCCATCGGGAAGGGAAGGCGCGGTAAGTAGGTCGATCCGGAAGCCAGAATATCTGTCCTGCCTGGGGAGTTTTGCAACGATTCGCGGGAAAGTTGTTGCGGGACAGGTGCGATCACGCTCCCCTGCCCTTTGTTATTCCCACGCTACGGTACAGGCGTACTGTGCCTGTTTCAGGTTCCGCGCACGCGGAATCAACAAAGGAGAATCTTTTTATGTATCGCATCCCAACCCATCGCCTGCTGTGGAGCACCATGCTCCTGACGCTAGCTACCCTCCCTGCCTTCGCGGTCGAAATGACGAAGGTGGACACCTTTCCCGCCGCCGACCCCAATGCCTTTGGCGTAGTAGCCACCGGCTTGGCCGACAACCAGCTTATCGTCTGGAATGGCAACACGGTTTACCGTCAGAGCGCGACCGATGCCACCGCCTTTGAAGAAATTGCCACGGGCTATGCGGGCGATCCCGCTTTCATCGTCATGGCACCCAACGGCACCGATGCTTATCTGGGCGCGGGCTTCAGCGGGAGCATCTACCGGCTGGACACGACGAACCCGGCGGACTTCAGCGAGGCCGCGACGGTCGCCACCCTGGGGCACTTCAGCGGCGCCTTTCTCAGTGATACGCTGTTGCTCATCGACGCGGGTGTCTTTGGCCAGCCCAGTGAATTAACCATCCTCGACCTGTCGGGCCAAAAGGCCGTCGCGGTGCCCGTGGTGACGAAGTCTGCCAAGTATGCCCGCCCGAACAAGGACACCGTCGTGGTCAAGCCGGACGGCAGTTTTTCTGCGGCCCTCGCCGTCGACGGCGACCGGGTATACGCGCTGGACGGCAACACGACGGAACTGCGCTTTTTCAGCGCGGCGTCCCTTATTCAGGCCTACGAAGGCCAGGCCACATTGGACTGGGCTACCGATGGTACGCTGGTGGAAGGCGACGCGCCCTTCCTTGGCGGCGGCGTGGGCGGGCTTGGGACTCAAGGCGAACTGGTTAACGGCGGATTTGGCGTTATCAAGGTGTTCAATGCCCCTGAGGAAACCTCCAACATCGCGAACTTGAGCCGTGTCGTGCAACCCGCAGGGAGCGGCGTGTTTTACTCCGTCATCTCGAATCCCTTTTCGACCACGGACCGATTCTACGCACGTATTGGCGACTTTACGCCCGACAGCACCATAAACGGCGATGTCTATCAGGTGATTCTGGACGATGATCCCGCTATCGTGCTCGCCGAAGGCCTCCTTGGCGGATTCGAAGGAGCCGACACCGACAGCAACGGAAGTCTGAGCTATGACGAAGCGGTGGCCTTTGATACGGACCTCACAGAAAACCAGTTCGCCTTGCTCGATAGCAACACGGATGGAGTTCTCACGGCAACGGAACTCGAAGGTGCGGGTAGTGAAGGCGAGGGTGAAGGCGAGGGTGAAGACGAAAGTCTGGAGACAATCGCCGAAGACTTACTTGACGGGCTGGATGGAGCCGATGTAAACGACGATGGAACGCTTTCCTTCGCCGAGGCACAGGCGCTGGTCGCTGCATTAACGCAAACACAGTTCGATGCCCTCGACACGGACAGCGATGGTCAGTTGAGCCGCAGCGAATTGGAAGCCCAAGCCCCCACGCCAGCAGCGGGTTGCGCCTTGCTCGACACCACCGCCCTCCAAGGCTTCCAGGATTCGCTCTCCAAACTCATCGTCTTCCTGATGGCCTTGTTGACCCTGCTGGGCTTCAACGCGGCCAAGAGCAGTTAGGAACGGGTGCTGATCTGATGATACCACTGAAACTGTGATAAATATATAGTTATGGACTCCTTTCTGGATATTGGCTATACTAAGTATTATCAAGCACTTAGGCCGAAGCAAAAAGGAGTCCAAAAATGGTCGTTGAGGGAATGATAGAAGCTGCTATGAGCGAAATCAAACAAAATCTTCTTCTTTTGTGCAAGGAGGCAAGTGAAGCTCCCTTGACACCGCAAACGGCGGAGGAGGTCACGAAAGGAATTCAGGAGGCGCTGGCGGCTGTGGGCCAAGCCGCGTTCAATGCATTTCTCAGTGCAAAGGATGAGCAGAAGGATATTATCGTCGTTGATGGCGAAGCTTTTCGCTTCAAGAAACTGAGCAAGCTACACGTCATTTCACTTTTGGGAAACACAACCATATCCCGTAGACTTTTTCAAAATGCCTCAGACACCAAAACCCATGCGCCGCTGGATGCTGCCTGGG
>JAJRPE010000394.1 GCA_024280935.1 Candidatus Hydrogenedentota bacterium | reverse complement strand
TCGTTGATTGTGTAATACACGCAGCAAGGGGAATAGCCCCGGAGGGGCGACGGATTGTAGCCTGGGGTGAAGCGAGGCACGAGCGGAACCCCAGGTAAGGGGAGTGCTCACCCCCTTGAACCCCCGAAAGGGGGTGGCACAGATGCGTGCTGTAAACTCTTACGCATAAACAAGTTGGGTATAGACTCCCGAAAACGTGCAAAAGATTTTAACGATCCTGAGACATAGGGACTCAGGGCGTTGCCCTGGGCTAACCTGTTAGGCCCCTTCGGGGCGGTCGCTTATGGATATGGCTGTAATGATTGTACGCGGATTCGTCTGCGGCACCCCAGGTGCCCCTTCTTCCGGGCAACGTCCTGGACGAAGCGTAGTGCCTTATTTTGGGAAAACTGCTGCCAAAAACAAGATAAGCCCACGTTGCTCCTATTGATTGTATCGTTGGCACTATCGAAGTTTGCGTGTACACGGACCACGTGTTAGAATACATAAAGAGGGAGAATGTGCCATGTTGGCACATGTCCGAGTTCGTGCTTGACGGCACGGAGGGGTGCGGGTCGGGTATTTCTTGACACGCCCTGAGCATTGTGGTTAAATGATGGTTACGGAGCTATGTATGCTTTGTATGACCATCAAGTTATATCGCGGAATGACTGTGTATTGTAACGTAGTAGCGTAGAAGGAGATGACCGTTATGAAACGTATTATTGCTTTGGCTCTGATCGCCGCCCTCTGTGGGTTCGGTGGTACGGCAGAAGCCGCCAAAATGTGGGACGACATGTCCTGGTGGGGCAACACCGGTGCTACCCCCGAACCAACCATGGACACCAAGGGCCGTTCCGGCTACTGGTGGTGGCCAAAAGAACCCGCCTCCAACGCCGATGACGGCGAGCTTTGGGGCAACCGTGGCATCGTTTATCACACACCGTGGGAAAAGCCTGTGGTTGAGCCACCCGCGCCGCCTGCACCGCCCGAGACTCCTGCCCCGAAAGTTGAGCGCACAGCGGTTGTTCTGAACAACGTGCTCTTCGACTTCGACAAGACCAACCTGAAGCCCGAAGGCAAGGTCGAAGTGGACAAGCTTGTCGCCGAAATGAAAAAGTTCGGTAAAGATTCCGTGGTTATCGTGGGTCACACCGACAGCGTTGGTACCGATGCCTACAACCAGGGTCTGGGTCAGCGTCGCGCGGACACCGTGGCCAATTACATGAAGGCTGCCGGTATTGATGGCGGTCGTATCGCCACCAAGAGCATGGGCGAGTCCGACCCCGCAGTACCGAACGATTCCCGCGCCAACCGTGCGCTGAACCGTCGTGCTATCTTCAACATCACGGTCGTTAACTAAGTCAACGACCCGATAGAGAAAAATTAACACCGATGCCCGGATGAGCAATGCTCATTCGGGCATTTTTTTTGGGGGGGACTGCCTCGCCCAGGCCCATGTTGTGGTAGCGTGGCGCACGTCTTGGCCAACGTGACCACGGCGGAATTCATTGGTACTTATGGGGACTGCCTCGCCCAGGCCCATGTTGTGGTAGCGTAGCGCACGTTTTGGCCAGCGTGACCACGGCGGAATTCATTGGCACTTCAGAAGGCGGGGCTGTCCACGCCGCTTATCCTGCTACGCAGGGTATCCTTGGGGCGAGGCAGTCCCCGGCTTACGCGGGTGTGCCGCGCGATCCCGAGGTACTAGGGTCGAAGACTCGCCGCAGGAGAGTTTGTGCGCTTGGAGCAACAGCACCGCGAAACTCCCAAAAAACCTTGCGCGAGCGGTACAACCCCGTTTTCTTGCGCTAAGGTAACGTGCTCTACGGCAACGCACGAACCCGTCAGGACTCGTTGTTAATCGCCTTTTGGGAGCGCGGCACGACCGGGATTCGTGGTCGCTCTTTCAACGTTCGCGGGGATGACGGTCCTTGGTATTGCGTTGTGGGCAATGCCCACGTTTTGTTCCATTGGTCCCATAAGACCCATACGTCCCCTTTCCCCTTGGGCGTAAGGGAGTATGTGCGACAGGGTGGCACAAAAAACGCCCCCGTCGTGTTGACGGGGGCGGCTCGGGTAGGAGTCGGTGGTGCCCTGTTACGCGTTCTGAATCTTCCGCGTTTTGGCGTCGTAGACCTGGGTACGCCCCTTGGCGAGGGCCTGGGTGGCCATGATGGACGCCACCGAGTGGATGTAACCCGCCTGTATGGGCGCGTGGGGCGTTTCGCGGTTGCGCAGGCACTGGAGGAAGTTCAGCATGTGGTTGGGGCGCTCCACCGGAGCCACGGTGCCATCACCGGGGTCGAGGCCCTGTCCCTTGCGGGCACCGGCGGCACTGAGTTTGGGGTTGTTCCAGTCGGTCAGGTCCAGGGTGCCTTTGGTCCCGTATATCTTGAAGACATTGCCGTCGCCATTGCCGAAGTTGGACGTGTAGGAGACCATGAAGCCTTCGGGGTAGAGGTACTGTGCGGAGACCTGGTCGGGCGCAGTGAAATTATGCTCCCCTTTCCAAGTCAACAGCCCGCCCTGGCACGTGGCGCTGCTGGGGCAACCGGAACTCATGATGTAGTGTACGAGGTCGAGGAAATGGACCCCCAACTGGGGCACGGGGCCGTGGGAATAATCCATGTAGCCCATCCAGGCGGTGAACCTGACCGGGTCGAAGTCCCGCTTGGGCGCGTCCATCAGGAAGAGGTTCCAATCCACATCTTTGGGGTCGGCCTCGCCTACGCGGCCGAGCCAATAGGGAGTGGCACCATTACGCACCTGCTCGATACGGTGAATATCGCCCAGCACGCCGGATTCCACTACCGCCTTCACACCGCCAAAGCTCGGGTAGCTTCGGAGCTGGGTGCCAATCTGGCAGATGATACCGCTGTCTTCCACGGCCTTCACGGCACGATTAAGTTTTCCAAAATCCATGGCCAGCGGCTTCTCGCAGTAGGTGTCCTTGCCCGCCTTGGCGACGGCCTCCAAGTGGGTCGTGTGCTGGTGGTCGCAGGAGGCAATCATGACCGCGTCGATGTCTTTTTCCGCGAGCAGGTCTTCGTAGCTGGCGTATTGCCTGGCATCGAGGCCGTACCACTCCTTAATCCGTTCGGCGGCGTTGTCGCGGGATACTTTCCACGGGTCGCATACGGCCACGAACTCGACATTTTCGGCCTTGTCGTGATTATGCACGCCCACCATGTGGGCGCCAATGCCGCGTCTGCCGCAGCCGATGAGGCCGAGGGCGATGCGTTCGTTGGCACCTTTAACGCGGGCGTAGCTTGCGGCGCTCATGGATACGGCCGCAGCGCTCAGTGTGGCGGTCTTGAGGAAATCTCTGCGTGTGGGAGTTGTCATTGGTGGTGCTCCTTTTGAAGCTATAGGGACACCGTGGGCGAAGAGTCGTTGTCCATAGTGTTCCATAGTAAACCTGAACCCATGTCGAAGCCTTGGGTACGCTATAGGCTATCTATTTCTTCTTTTTCTTTTTCTTTTTTTTGCCGGGTTTGTCAAATTTAGCAATGGCACCCACGGTGGCGACTCCGTCGACGACTTCAGCCGTGGTCGTGCCATCCTCTACCGTGGTAATACGAACGGCACCACATTTTGTCGTTTTGCCTGTGCTCTGTTCGCCGGTCTCTGGATTGATCGTAGATTCGCCTGGCGTGAAGAGTTCCCAGCGCTGCCCCGGCTCGAATACGTTGCCGCCGTAGCTCAGAGTAATAGCCAGCCCCGATTCGTCGACTGCTGTTACCACGGGCGGGTTCACCACGGTGAGAATGGCCCGCGTAATTCTTCGCAGTACGATGGCGACCATCTCACTGCCCCGTCGGCTTTCGGGGTCAAACTCTACCGTGCCCAAAGCAAGTCCCACGCCCGCTTTCTCTTCCTTGAAGGTGTCTTTGACGACCGCTTTTCCCGTGGCGCAATTGACGAAGTGTATGTCGATGGCCAGCGATATGGCCTTGGCGTTGATGCGGACACCCCCAACGCCCATGCCGCCGTGGCCCCTGCCTGCGGCGACCACCATCCCGGTGATGACATAATCCATACTGTGTTCCACACCCCAGGCGGCGGCGGATTCGGGCTTGATGTAGCCCTTGCGCGTAAATTCCAACACGCCGCCTAAATCTTTCATGGCGGAGCGGTCGAGAAGGCTGAACTTCCCCGTGCTTTCGAGGGCTACCGACAATTTGGTCACCATGGCGGCGGCCACTCGGGTGTCAATTTTCGGACGGCTCTGAAAGGGAAAGATGGCAATGGCGGTTGTGGAGGCGGCGGCCTCTGCTTCCACCGGGGCATCCTCGGCACTGGCATGAAATGGAACAAGGCTCAAGGCGAGCAAAAGGGTCAAGCACATAGCGTGGCGATTCATGGTGGTACTCCAATATAGCGTTGTGTTCCAACGGGGACGCTCAGGCGAGGTCTTGAGCGTGGCTCTGTCCCCACGGAAAAGTTTCCCCAATCTTGATTTTCCCATCTTAAAAAGAAGAATATACGAGCCTAATATCGGAGTCAAATATACGTTGGAAGGAAACGCGCATGGTTGGAAGTATTCGATACGTGTTGATGCTCGGCGTTGTGCTCATTTTCTGTGGATGGGTGCTCGATGCGGCGGCGGAGGAATCCCGCAACGACCGGCCCCGCGTGGTGTGTTTTGGCGACAGCATTACGGCCGGCAAGTACCCCGGGATACTTGCCAAGCGGATGCCGGGCATCCGTGTGATCAATGCGGGGGCTGGGGGCAACACGACGGATGCCGGTCTCAATCGAATGGACATCGATGTGTTGTCCAAGAATCCAGATGTGGTGCTCATTATGTTTGGCACGAATGACAGCGTGCTGACGGCGCCGGGGAAGTACAAGGTGGCGCTTCCAAAATTCAAGGCCAATCTCGAAAAGATGGTGGTGCGATGTCGTGCCCGGGGAGCCACGCCGGTATTGGCGACCCTGTTGCCGATTGTGGAAGCGCCTTACTACACGCGCCACCCCAAAGCATACTATGAACCGGAGGGGGGCTTGGCGGCGATTCTGGAGCGGTACCGCGCCGTGACCATGGCGGTGGCGAAAGCGTGCTTCGTACCCCTTGTGGATATGAATCGGCTGATTCAGGCCGATGAGACGCATATCAAGCCCGATGGAGTGCATCCCAATAAATTTGGGGAGGCGGCAATCGCCGAATATTTTGAGGCGGCACTGGAGGACGTGTTTCGAGAAACGGGCATTGCGAAGAGAAAATTGTCTTCCGAGTCGGCGGGTGAGGGTAGGGTTAATTCTAAATCATAGTTAATCCACCGGCTTTGCCGGTGAGAATTCATGAGGCTCTGCCGTTCCGGCGTATATCAACGTACTTTCGACATACACCAACGTGTGGGATTACGAAGGTGCCCCAGAGGAGCACTATTCCATGGCATGGGGCACCCCTTGAAATACAACGATTCTCTTGTCTCAGCCTGGAAGGCTAAGCTACGTGCGTGCGATTTCATGGTCCGGGTGGAAT
>JAJRPE010000393.1 GCA_024280935.1 Candidatus Hydrogenedentota bacterium | reverse complement strand
GCTTCTCTTACCGGTGCGGGAATCGCTGGAACTGTGTTGGCGCTGTGCCGTGCGGAAGATGCCGAGGTGATTGCGGCGGGCGTGCGCGAAGCGATGGCGGGAAAACCCTATCAGGAGGCCGCAGGGTTTTCGCAGCCGTTCACGACGGAAGCGTTAGAGAGCGCGGTCGTGGTAAACCACGCCGTTTCTGGTGCAGGTGAAATTGCATTGCGGGCATAGCAAATAGATTCGTTTTCGCCGTAGAGCACGTGGCTACGTGATGCGTGCGTTGGTGCTGAACTTCCCAAGGACCACCCCGAGGGTGCCACCTACACGCGCAGCCGGTTCCCGGCTAAGCTTGTGGGTGTGGGGCTGTGGAGAGTGCTTCGGGCGTTGGCCAGCCAACTTGTTCAGCAAGAATGTTTGGTATACTCTTTATATGCTCACCGGAAGAGCTTGGAGGAGCCGCAGATGATTGACGACTCGATTGTTGAAGAAATTCGCCGCTTTCGAAAAGAGCATGCGGCGCAGTACGGAAATGATCTTAAGCGAATCGTAGAAGCGCTTCGGGAAAAAGAACGTCTTTCCAAACACACGTTCCTGAACCCCAGACCGAAGAAACTTCTGAAAAAAACGGGAAGCTGACAAGGGGCCACCTCTATTCGGGATGCCGACCTGCGTAGCGACACGCGGGTGGTTACGCACACTTCTTTTCCTATCCCTGCGCCATCCAGCGCTGTACTTTATTCCAGCGACGTGTCAGACAACAGCGTCTCGATTTCCTCGGAAACTCGGGCGATAAAGGTGTTGGCCTCTTCCTGCCAGCCTTGAACGTCATCGCATGAAAATTCAACAAAGTCGTCGTAGTCCCCTTGCTGTCTGTGGTTGAAGAGGTCGCGATAGAAAAAGGACATTTCCACGGGCAATCGCCCCGTCTTTATCCAGTGCCGGTTGAATAAAGAGCGAATACCGCTGTGCTTCGATGAGCTATGGTTCTCCGCGAACAGTAGTGCGGACAGCATATAGAAACACGCGTAATAGAGTCGATTGACGGCGCTGTGGAGGTGACCATCCGCCAGCGCCGATTTGGCCACCGCGATGGTCTCCCTGGCCAGCGCCATGCGGTAGCGAATGTACTGAACCGTTTCAGGATTCACAACGCAATACCATACTTCTCGACTTCACGGTGGAAAGGCAGACAGGCTCGCTGGTGCCATTCTGCCTTGGTGTGGTAAATCGTGGATAGAATGACGTCATGGGCCAGTTCCAAGTCAAGGATCTTACGCTCAATAATGTGTTTCGCTTTTCTGGACAGGGGAGCCTTCGTGAGAACGAGAAGATCGTAGTCCGACTCCGGTCCTTGCGTCCCCTTTGCCACGCTGCCATAAAGCAGAACGTCCGCAGACGGGAGAGTCGCCTGAATGACCTTCTTTATTTCGCTGAGCAGTGCCTTGTCCTTATCGGAAATGACACTGCATTTTTTTATTGTATTCATCCATGCCCTCGTATTGCTCGCATTTGAGCAAGCCATCAACATGATTATACACCGTTGTGTACGAATCTGCCCTATCCCCGTGCCGCCCACTGCTCGGCGAGCAGGTATAGCTTTTCCGCCATCAGCTCTGAGCGGTCTGCGCAGGCGCGATAGATGTTGAGCGTGGTCGTGGCGAGGAGCATTACATCGGCTCCTTCCAGGTTGTCGCGTTCGAAGCGGGCCATAAGGATGAGCGGGCGGCAGGGGGGATTGACCTCGCTGTAAACCCGTGCTTCTTCGTCCAGCGCCATGAGTTGGCTTACCAGACTTTTGGCCTCGTCTATGTTCCCTTTGTTGTCGATGAGGGTGAGCAGGGTTTCCGTGGCGAGGGTGCCCCGCTGCGCCAATTCGGCGAGGCCGCTGAATTGCTCTTGGTAGTGCCTTGCCCAATCCTGGACGGTCGCGGTCGTTGGACCGTCAAAATGGCGGAACATCTGATCGAGGCCAGCCAATTCCTGGGCGAGGTTTTCGGTGGTGGACAGATGGCTGAGCCACATCGCCCGGTAGGCGATACGCAAAAAATCCCGCTTTTCCATCGCGCGGCGGATGACCGGATAAAACTGTAGGAAGCCATCGGATGCGAAGCGCGTCATATAGATGTCCACATCCGCCAGCGCGGGGCTGTCCCCGAGCAGGGGTGGAGCCGCGTCGCGCTTGTGTTTCAGGACGTAGTTCATGACCGTATGTACCTGTGTGGCTTCAATCCCCTCCCGTTCCTCCAGCGCGTTGGGGACGAAGTCGGATCGCCCCAAATCTTCCCGGCGTGCTTCGATAGCGCAATGGCCCACCCCATAGGGGCCAGTCTCCCGATAGTGTACGTTGCCCACCGAGACAAGGGTAATAGGGCAGTCCACGGCGGCGGCGATGTGCATGGTTCCCGTATCGTTGGTTACGAGCATAGTCGCCTTTGCCAGGACTGCGGCGACCTGGGCTATGCTGGTTTTTCCGAAGAGGTGTACGGCCTTGTCCGGCAGCAACGCTTCAAAGCGGTCGCCGAGCGGCTGTTCCTCCGAAACGCCGACCAAGAGTATGCGGGCACCGTGTTCTTCAATGAGGATGCGGGCTAACGCAGCGAAGCGCTCCACCGACCAGCGCTTATTTTCTTCACTGGCGCCCAACTGAAAACACACCACAGATTCGTCGGGCTCGATACCAGACTCTTGATACAGCGCATCGGCAAAGTCCCGATCCTCGTCGGTCAGGGCGAAGTGGAGTTGCTGGGAGGGTGGCGCGTCGGGCACGAGATTGCGGCTGATGTCGCATAGATTGAGGTCGTTGTATTCCCGGTTGAATACACTCGTGAAGAAATAGTTGGTCCAGTTACCACGGAGTACAAACTGCCAGTCGTCGCTGAGCGAGGCCCCATAGGCTTCGGGGATTTTGGAAAGCTTGGCAACCATCGCGGAACCCAGGCTGTGGGTGGCGTTACAGACGATATCATAGTGCTGGTCGCGAAGCTCCTGGATCTGCTTTTCGGCCAATTGGTAGGCTTGGAGAAGCCGATCCGAGTCCTCCGATTTCAGGTGGAGGTAGAGTTCGTCCTCGTCATAAACAATAATCTCGTCAATATCGGGATTTCGTTCGGCGACAGCCTTGCCCATTTTACGCACCATGAGGGTCAGGTGCGCGGCAGGATATTTTTCGCGAAGCACATGGATCAGCGGTGTCGTCTGGAGCACGTCGCCCATCCGCGTTGTCTGTAGAATGAGAATTCGCATGGAGTCGCTTCTATCCGCTATCTTTAGTGAGCTCTGCCCACAACCAAAAACCGTCATCCCCGCGAACGCGGGGAACCAGTGGTGGCTCGATGCTAATTCGCCGCGTTCTGGATTCCCACCTGCGTGGGAATGACGTGACGCTCTCTTGTTTTTATGGGCCTTCTCGCTGGGTAAGGCCCTATCGTTTCATCTTGGCCATGGTGTCCGCATTGGCTTTTACCTGGCACATGTAGGTAAAAATCCCTTCGGCAGGGGACCGTTCACAGCCCAGCGGCGATGTCAAGCGCGACATGACTTCGTAGGTGAAGGGCGTTTCGTCCGGGAGCTTGTCCAGCCATTGATACAAGTCGCTATCCTCCTCCAGACGCTTTTTTATCTCGTCAACGCTGTGTACGGCACGAACGCCCCGCTTCAACAATGCCGCGCCGTGGGCTTCGAAGAGGTGCTGGAGCATCGCCTCGGCGCGCTTTTCGTAGGTATGTTCGGCCAGCACCCGCTTCTGTGCCGCCTTCGCTATGGCCTCTCGCTCTTCGGGATGGGCCAGGTAGTGATCTATCTTGTCGCGCAATTCCCGGAGGTCGCGATAAACCGGAAGCTCCGTGTTAAAATCGAAAAGCTCTTCCAGTCCAACGCAGGGATCGCACAACTGGAAAGCACCGGCTGCCGCGATCTCGAAAACCCTCGGGTTAATGGCGTCGCACGCGGGGTCCACGCCGTTGTGGCTGCTGCTGGAGTGAAGGTTGAGATTGATTTTTGACCCGGCCACGATTTTTATGAAGGTCTCGGAGTCGAAACGCTTTTCCCCTTCTGGCAGCAGGCGGCGGAGGTAGCGGTCCGACCAGTTGACACCCCATAGCTTGAAATCGTAGTCGCCCAGCCCTTTGAAAATTTCGATACGATTGTAGTAGCCTGCGCCCGCGAAACTAAGATCGCACCCGTAGCTTTCTCGTTCCTCGTCGGTGAGGGAAGTTGGACAATGGCGTGTGGGATCGCACGCGGTCTGAACGTGGGCATGGTGTCGGCAGCCGAGCGCATCGAGCTTCTGTTCAAACTCGCCCGGCTGGATGTGGAAAAAATAGTCGTAGTGGGCCGCAATATCGCGCCAGTAGGGAAGGTGCCGCCAATTTTCTACATACCAGAATGCCGTAATTGTGCCATTGCGCCGCATGCGTTCCGCGAAATTGGGCGCAACCGGTGCTTGCGCCAGCACAATACAGATTTCGGGATTGAACTCCGCTACCTGGGCATAGGTCCATTCCGAGAGAAATCTGGTATAAAACTCGGTCAATTGCGCGGTGGGTTTTTCACCCTCTACCGTTTCTCCAATCTTCTCGTAGAGGGGCCAGGCATCCTCATGATTTATATAGCGCGTGTTGTGGCCCAGACGGGTGAACGCATTGGAGAGATATTCCGCAATAGGGAGCGATCCGCCATACATGGGGCCGACCACCGCTACATTCAGGCGCTTCTCGCTGAGGGCGCGTACCGCGAGAAGGCCTTGTGTCGTTTTCACATAGTCGTCGTGCCGTTGGGCGGTGGGGGGATGGACCAACAGTTGAGGGGCTGCCGCGAGGAAGGTGTCCAATCTTTGGTCTATGCCCGGTGCCGGTAGCTCACCCGTACCCAGAAAGCAGGTCGCCTCCGACAGCAGGTCGTCCACGGCGAGTTTCAGAATATCCTCGTCGGGTTCCAGCACGACAACATCGTGTCCGCGTTCCAGGAGGACGAGCACATGGTGCCCCAATCCGACACCGATGACGACAACGGGCTTGTCCGTGTCCAGATCCGCCGAGTCTACCAGGCGTTGGGCCTCTTGCTTCGGGTTGTAGCGGCTGTGGAACTGAACACCCTCAACCCGTAAGGTCGGTCCGCCCTTCTTGCTTTGCTCCAACTCGATTGTGCCGTTGATGACATGTCTTGCCAAGGCCTCCCGCCATGCTGCGGGCGATTTCAGATAGGTAGGTGACATCGTGGCAAATTCCGTTCCATTTCCTTCGCGCTTAGTCCCATAGGGACGGCATATCGTAGCACAGCCGCAATCAAAAAGAACTTAACCTCAAAGAACGCAAAGAGCGCAAAGAAGAATTGTTCTTTGAGGTCAATAAATTTGTCTCATTAATTCATGAGCTAAACCACCGGCTCTGCCGGAGAAAATTCATCAGGCTCTGTCGTTCCTGCGTTGGTTTTTGGCATTCATACACTAGGGCGTGTGTGCCATGTTGTTTTAGTCCCTACGGGACTAAATGCTTTGGCTTCGTAATCGGCCCCTTTCAGGGGCCTTCCTCAAGTCACCTGCTCCGCAGGTGGTTACTGACTCGTGTCCATTCGTGGTTCAACTATTTTTCAATGTTATGAGAGAAGCTCACGTTGCTTGTTTCGGGGCATCAGGCCTCCGGGGCCGTATTTTTATCCAACGAGTCCATGGCACTGCGCGCTCCCGCATGATCGGGTTCGAATAGTAAAACCGTGTCCAGTTGTTCCCGTGCTTCAGCAACCCGTCCCAGACGGATCAGGGCTTCGGCGAAGCGTACTTTCAAGTCGAGATTGCCTGGGTAGAATTCAATATAGGAAGAAACAACCGGGAGGGCTTCTTCAAGGCGATCCAGGGACCGTGCGACGCTGAAAAGTGGATCCAGGAGTCCTTTGTGATCAAAGTTGGCCAGCATGGCCCGCCGCATATGGGTAAAGGCCAATTCCAGCGAACCGTTCTGCATGGCGACCAAGCCGAGGGCACCTTCGACACGGTCCAGCGAATCATCCGCAGTCAGGGCTTTCTCCAATAAGGGTTTGGCCCGCTGCGATTCGTTCATCGCGACGAGCAGAATGCCATAGTCACCGAGAATCGGGGGAGCCTCGGTCTTTTCCAAGAGCATCTTGTACGCGCCCGCAGCTTGTTGGAGGTTGCCCAGCCGGGCATAGGCCCGTGCGACAATGTGTAGTTGCTCGATTTCATCAACGCCCACAGCGTCGAGAGCGAGTGTGAGCGCCATGTCATACTCGCCCGCTTCCATGGCGCGGTTGGCTGTTTTCAGGCAGTCCCACGTAGCCTTGCACGCGATGCCGAGATGCTGGAAGGTGAGGAATTCCTCATGATCGGCGTCGCTGACATTGTGGATGGTCATGTTGCCGACCAGCACGGAGCCGTCGTCGTTCCTCGGTAATGCGCTGGCGGGCCGGACATTGAGCGCAATGACATCAGCGGCACGCATACCCGCAGCTTCAATCATCTTGATGAAGTCTGTGCGGGTGTAAAAGCGGAGGTGGGTCGCGTCCATGATGCCCTGTTCGCGGTAAGTCCAACAGCCCTCGCTCAGCATGTAGAGAACCTCGAAATACCGCGCATTCGGAATGGAGATAACAATCACGCCGTGGGGTGCCAGGACGCGGTCGAGCTTGCGAAGCACGGCTTCCGGCTCGACGAGATGCTCCAATACATCCGCACAGACGATGCAATCAAAGTACCCTTCTTCAAAGGGTAGGTTCATCTCTTCAATATTGCCCAGGAAGACGCGATCCAGAACCTTGGATGCCCGCCGATAAGCATCCTCCATAAACTCAATGCCGCAGACTTCTTCCGTGCCACGTTCCTCTTTCAGCATCTTGCCGAGGGCGCCCGCGCCACAGCCAACATCCAGAATGCGTCGTGCGCTCACTGGAATTGCAGGCAGTAGTTCACGCCGGGGGTGGACATAGTAGCCTTCCACCTCCTTGGCCTCGTGGTGGGGGAGGGGTACGGCGAGTGTGCCTGTTACCGCTTCAATATCACGGAGCATCGTTTGAATGCGACAGGCATAGGTGTGTTCCTTGAGTACGCGCTCCCGCCCGGCCCGAGCGATGCGTTCTCGCGCTTCGTCGTCCGCAAGGTAGTGTTCGATCAGGGCGATAGCCTCATCGTCATTGTGGTAGACAATGAGATCCCGCCCGTTCTCGAAGAGTTCGTCCAGCCCGTCAGCATCGTCGGTAATCAGGAGGGCACCCGCCGCCATCGCCTCGAAGACGCGCATGTTCACGTCATTGTTGAGACACCGATTCACGACGATCCGGGAGCGCGTGTAGGCGGCGGCCATCTCGTGGGGCCAGCACTGCTCCACGAAATGGTTGGGGAACGCTTCCTTTACCCGCGTAATGAAGTGCTGGCGGTTGTTTCCGCTGGTGCTCGCTACACTGCCGACAAAAGCCACGTCATAGTTCAGCGCGCCCCGCTTGGCCGTGTGCAGTTCCGGGGAACACCCAAGGGGCATCCAGCGCACATGCTTAATGCCCGCATCGAGGAACTCTTGGATCTGGCCGCGCTGGGCGAGGTATACAAAATCGAAATGCCGTGCTATTTCAATACGGTGTGTTGTCGAAATATGGGTATCGATAAACCAGGCGGCTTTCGGTAGCGCCAGTTCGGCCAGCCCGGTTTCGATGCTGGGTTGCCCCGAGTCCACCCACAGAAACAGTGCGGGACTGTGGTCGATTGCCGCTTTGGCAAGGATCTCCTTGGAAGTGCTGTCGTCATTTACGACAAAATCGTGTTTGGGATAGTCGGGTATGGGGCGAGAGAAGCCCCATTGCATCAGAATCGAGTCCGGCACCTGTTGTCCACAGGAAACCACGGAATGCTCGCCTTGTATCGCTTCTTGGATATACCGGCCCGTCGTATGGGGCGAGGCAATGTAGGTCAGGAGAAAGGGCACGCCATGGCGCTGCGCTTGGACCGAAGGCGTGGCTGCGCCCGGCTTCTTGTCGGCCGCAGCGAAGATCGCTTCCCGCCATTGTGCGACAAACTTCGCCATGGAGAAGGTTTCGGCGACCATCTCTCGGCCCCGTGCGCCTGTCTCGTGTGCGTACGCGGGATCGTCCAGGAGTCGTTGCAGGTAGGCGCGGAGTTCATCATGATCGTAGGAGGCGAAGCCGTCCTTCTCGTTGCTGATGGGTGAGGTGCGATTCGCGAGGGCGACGACGGGCATGCCACAGGCCATGGCCTCCAGCATCGCCAGATTGTACCCATCCTCATAGGCTTCCCGGGAAACATGAAGGAGGCAACGATGGCTGCGAAAGATCTCCAGCAGGTCGCGGAAGGAAGTCGTGGGGGCGCTGCCGGGGATGAGCGGGTTGACGCCGACGACACGATTGGGCAACCCCTCGCAACAGGCTTCTTGAAAATCAACGTCGAACATGAGGTCGCGCTGGCGCATTGTATTGCCCACGCGGATGATGCGGGCCGTCTCGCCCCGGTATCCGCCCCAGGCATCCACGTCGATTCCGGGCAGGATGACCCGCCCCGGTATGCCATAATCGTCGCGTTTCGATGCCGAGATAAAAACGAAATCGTAGAAATGGCGCAACTCATCCAGCACGCTGTTGTAGTTGGCGATGCCATCCCCTGATTTGCTGTGGATGGTTGTATTCAGGTAAGAGCGCCGATTGTGGCAGATGAGGAGCCTGCCCGCATTGCCGTCTGCGGCATCTATGGCATTGGTCTCGTTCTGCGCAATGACCACATCGTAATAGCCTCGCTTGACCCGCTCCCGCCATTCCCGCTCGGGGATGAAGGTCAGGTTCTTCGGTGCGGGGCGAAAGATGTGTTGCCAGATGCGGGCAAAGTTCCCCTGTTCGTAGAGGCCGACATCAAAGGGAAGGCCCGTTTCGGCCATCATGCAGAGGTAGGGTTCATGGAAATTGAAGGTGAGGATGCGCGGCGTAGCCATCATTAATCAGAGCTGGCGGGGATCTGGGCCTGTAGCAGAGCGACGATTTCAATTTCTTGTTCGGCCCTGGGGGCCAACTCGTACTCAAGCAAATCGCCCAGCAGGATCGTGTCCCCGTCTTCGAGCGCCTGGGCGGCTTCCTCAAGGAACTGGTTCAACTCATTGTGGATAGCATTAATCGACTTGTCATTGAGCAGGAGCACGCTGGTATCCAATTCCAATGCATTGGTCACGAGTGCTTCACGGGACTTGATTTGGCTCCAAAGCTCCGCTGTTTTCACGAAAGGGTCAAAGCCTTCGTCGGGTTTCTCCCCCTGGAACACTTCCGCAAGGCTGCGGCAAATGTTGGGCAGTTCGGGGAGGTATTCCCTCAGGCCCTGCAGACAGTCCTCCACCAGCTTCGCAGTTTGCTCCGAACCAATTTCCAGTCGGGCTACGTTGGCCGTGGGCATATCTTTCAGGCGCTCGGTGACTTGCTCGGGTGCTATCTCAGCGCCATCGACACGGATGGATAGGATAGAGCGGCCCTCTTGGCGCAGGTATTCACTTATGGCACCGACAGCAGAAAATACGTCCTGCGGGTCCCCTTCAATAGTGTAGTTGTTTGCGCTATCCAGAATTACGTCCATGGGCCACCCTCTCCTAACGGGGGATTAGATTGGATATGCCATCAATGGGAGTCGCGGACGCAGCTTGCGCATTCTCGGCTTGAATGGCCAGATAGACTTCCCGGCGGTGAACTGCAACGCTACGCGGGGCCACGATGCCCAATTTGACTTGGTTATCCTTGAGATCGAGCACCTTTACCTCAATGTCGTTGCCGATCATGATGCTCTCGTTTTCTTTACGCGTCAGTACGAGCATTGCTCACCTCCTCCGGCGATGCGGCCGCTTTCCGGGCTTGGGCCAGGAAAAACTGAATCGGGTAGTCACTGCGTTCCAGCACGGTCTGCTTGCCCAGACGTTGTTTGATGTTCAGCAGGACGGGGGCCTTCAGGTTGGTGCGCACTTTGGATACGTCATCGGAGACGACAAGGATTGTGTAGATGTCGAGTTCGTCCGCCGAGGTGACGGCCAGCTCGGCCAATTCATGCTGTCCGAGTTTTGCCCGGTAGTCGGGCACGACATCCTTGGGGTTCATAAGCAGGAAGGCCAAATCGGCGGATTCCGTAGACTGGAGCCAGACTACGGCGCTGTCTTCCGGTCCCGGAAGCAGTACAAAGCGCCGGAATTCCTGAAAGCCGATGATGGGCTGTGTAAAAGTTACGACGGAATCGTCAGCTACTTCGACATTCCCAAATCGCGTTGTGCTCAACTGCATCGGTTCACTCCGGCATCCTTGCTTAGTGTACAGCTATCAGTATGCACCAAGGTATGGCGTTGGTGCAAGCGAAAATAGAGAAATCCAGAGCACCGCGTCAAGGGATTAACTCAACCACCAAAACGACTTAGGTCCGCCAATCACAGTGGGTAGGAGTGCGGACTTTCCAGTCCGCAACAAAGGCGACGTGATGCTAACAAAGGTTTTTATCTCCATGCGTACTTTTGTGACGGATAAGAAAACCTGCCCTCCCTGTTCTCCGATGCGTCACGGGCAGTCGTTGCAGTGGCCGCGAAGCCATTGGCTCCCATGGAATGTGGCGCGGGATACGGACCCCATAAGGCCCAGGCGCTCGGCGATCCAGGTGAGCGATTGAAAGGGTGGGTAGGCCGTGAGAATAGCCGCCCAAGCCTCCGCGTTTTCCAGAACTTCGCCTTCCCGTAGCGTGCGCAGACAGCGCGGTGCCGTTGCGCGCTCTTCCTCGCTGAACAATGACCTCGCCGCGCCTTGTTGTGAGAATTCTTGCCAGGGGACAAAGAGAAGCGCCCCATTGGAGCGCACACGGCCATATTCGGCGAGCCGCCGACACAATCCGCACGACGTGTCATAGAGCACCGTCAATGGCTCGGGCGCTCCCTCCATGGCTATGAATTGCCCCGCCGAAAGACCAGGCCCCGGCCTTCGCGGGCAAAGAGGGTCAGCACGTTGTCGTTGATTTCGTATCGGGTTATTTCCGCCAGCGCTGTCAGAAACTGTCGTTCCAGTTTCATGACTTCGGGCGGATCCGGGCAGGCCCTCTTCGTGCTTGAAATCGATGCGAAGCGGATGCTCTGCCCATTCACGGTACAAGAGCCGCGATAGGTGTTGCAGCCTGAAGACCCCGATACTTCGCGACTGTCGTTTACGAGAATGGTGATTTCGATAGCATCCGGGACGGACGTTGCCGAGTCCAGCGGGCCGTAGCTCTCCAAGCGCCATTCCGGCCCCGAAATTCCGGCTTGGGATTCTGATGTCGCCTTGCTATTCCCGGCGCAACCGGCGATTGCGAGCAGTGCGAGACAACACGCCAGCGACTTCGTACCTGAGGTCCACATCCTCACGTTACGGCTCTCCTCTTTCTGCGAATATACCATGTTAGCAACCGTAGGAAAAAAACGACGGCCACAGGGGCCGTCGTGATAATAGCAAATACTTAGATTATGAGGGACACTCCCCCAATCAGGGAACCCGGGAACGAATATCGGTGGTAAGCAGTTTCTTTGCCCCGACCATAGCGCGGGCTTCCACAATGGCCTCGTTCACGACATTGTTAACATCGGCGACCGTTGCCTGTGTGGCATTTCTGTCACGTCGGCTATCGCGGCGGCCCATACGTTTGGGCTGGGATGTACCAAAGGTCGACCGTATGGCACTGTCATAGAGAATCGGCGTTGCCACCGCGCTCAGAATGGTTTCCGCACGATCCGAGTTTGTGCTTGCGAGGGCCGGCATAAGGATGGCGGACAACACCAACGTCACACCCAACACGATAAACAACTCGGATACACTCATCCCTTCCCTTCGACTTTCCTTCGATCTAGTACATATCATGATTTTTACCTCCTGCCACGTGTCATTGCCCGACCCCACCGTGATCATGATGGAGGCGTGAACTGCGCTGATATCCCGTATCACATGGGATGCCCACGTCGTGCCACTTCGACACGAAGACTATGACGCGCTTCGGCTTCATTTATTCAAATTATTGAAGACCCCGACCGATTCTATCTTCTGGGGCAACTGAAAAACTACAATCACACCCGCAACTCTTCCACCACTATTATACACCAATTAATCGCTGAGTATGTAGAAAAGTTCCCAAAAAATTGACAAAATGATTGAATTTCACACCAATTGTAGCGCTTTTTTACCAATTCGTTCCGAATATTCTGCGTGCAAGTGATTTAAGCGTAGTAAGCATGGAAATATCAGTCTACGTAGATATTGTGATTTGCACAGAAATCGAGGGCTACGCCGTGTGCATATGCTGTAGTACCGTCTTCCCCTATGATCTATTCGACTTCTGCTTGAAGTTGCAATTTTCCACGGCTACCGGCACTATAGTGCCCGCTAGTCTGGCGTGGTTGGATTTAGAGCCACGAATGAAGAAAACGAGAGATAAAGAACAGGAGTATTGCATTGCGCGGGTCACTAAGAGACATATATTTCGGGCGCGGTTCTGCCACGTTGCTGGGTGTTGCGATGGCCCTGCTGGTGCTGTCTGGTTGTAACACGGTAGGCCCCAAGGCGTTGCGTGGCGGTCGGATTGATTACAACAGCGCCATCGCCTATACGGCGAAGGAGCAATTGCTGTTGAACCTTGTGCGCGCCCGCTACGGGGAGGCCCCCCTGTTTTTGGAGGTGTCCAGCGTTTCCACCCAATACAACCTGGCGCTGGGCGCGGAAATTAACCCTCTCTGGGAGCGGAGCGGGATTCGCTCGGCCACGCGGACCGTAACCAGCGCCGGTGCCGCCACCCTGACACGAAACAGACGCCCCTCCACCGACGATGAATACAAGCACAATGCGAATATCAACTACTACGAACGACCCACGATTTCCTACGCCCCCCTCCAGGGGGAGGCCTTCGTGCGCAACATCATGTCGCCCATTCCGGCCGATGCCCTGATTTTGCTGTCCGAATCCGGCTGGAGTCTCCAGCGCATCATGCTCATTTGCGTCCAGCGCCTCAATGGACTACCCAACGCGCCCAGTGCTTCGGGGCCTACCCCGAGCTATGTGCCGCGCTACACCGAATTTGCCGAGATGGCCCGGCTCATGCGCGAAATGCAACTGGCCCATGGCATGGTGGCCGTCAGTCATGAAGTGGACGGGGGACGGGGCGTTGCCATCAAGATCGCGGAACACATCCAACAGACCCCCATGGCCACCGAATGGAAGAAACTCCTGGGGCTTCCCGACGATCAGTTCGAGTTTCCCCTCGTCTTTGCCTGGGAAGCGCCCGAGGCGGAGCATTTGGCGATTCAGACCCGTTCCATGTACGGCGTGCTGAGTTTCCTGTCCAACGGGGTGGAGGTGCCCGAAGCGCACATGGAGGCGGGCTGGGTCACCGACACGCGCACGGAATCCGGCGAACCTTTCGACTGGGACGAAGTGACGGGTGATGTCATCCACATTAAATCCAGCGCCACCCGTCCCCACGACGCCTCGGTCAGTGTGCGCTATGAAGGGGCCTGGTTTTATATCGCCAAATCCGATGTAAACTCGAAGTCCACCTTCACACTGATATCCCTGCTCTTCAACCTCCAGTCCGGCGACGTGAACCTCACCCGGCCCACCCTGACCCTGCCCGTGGGTGGATAACAGGGGGTTGGGCTTTCCAGCCCGACACAAGAGGCACGCGGATCATGTATGCCCGCGTGGTGCAGGAGGTCGGACTTTCCTGTCCGACGCAAAAGAAGCGTGGGCATGCATGACCATGTGGTGTTGTAAGGCTTCATTGCATCATCTTCCAAGACTTTTGTTGTGTAGGTGGTGTCGCTGTACCCACTGGCTATAGCCCGCCGTTCAGTACAGATGAATATGCGGTGAATTTGCTACGGTTCGCGGTCAAAATTCAGCCTTTGTGCCGTTGCGTGCCCATCAAAAATATCGCATGTGTTCACGGCCTGTGTTGACTTGACCCTCAATAATAACCGTCGGGTGCCACGGGTAGGCCTATCAGGGCTTACCCGTGTAGTTCCTATCAGTGAGGGAGGCGACCTGGATTCAGAGACAGCGATTCTTGCAGGGGTAAACCCTACCGGGCCTTATACCCGTGGCACCCGACGGTCTTTTTTTCGACTATCGTTGCCCGCGCCCTGAATGCCTGCAAAAGTTCGCACGCAAAGGCGCGAAGCCGCAAAGAAACAAAATATTGCACCATGAGGCACGAAGAAAATCGAAGGGGGACCGGGTAGCCCGATAGCGCAGGAAATATTGCCACAAAAGAACGCATGGAACGCAAAGCGTTTCTTCCTTTGTGCTCCTTACGTTCTCTCGCGGCTGAAATTTTGACTCCGCCCACCCGCCACGGCGCGTCTACGACCACAGCGCGTCTTTGACCTTGGGCGTGGCAGATGGCAGTCCCTACACCCGCCACCGGGGTGTTTCATGGCGTTGGTTATCGATGACGAAGGGGTACCACACGATGGGACTGACGAGCAGCACGCACCAATGGCCGAAGTGCTGGTTGATGAAGTAGTGGGTGTCTTCGGTGGGAAAGACGTAGGTATAGCCGCAAATGGCGTAGATCACCAAAAAGACCGCCAGGCCCACGACGACATCGGCGAGGGACAGGAGCTCCTTGCGCAGGCCGAAAGCGAACAGGGCGGCAAATGTGACGAGGGGCGTACCCCAAACGTAGTAGGGCTGGGCGTACGACAGGACGGTGCCATCAAGCCAGAAGAGTCCCACCGTGATGGGGAAAAACAGTGCGAGGACGATCCACCACGCCTCTCGGGGCCAGGAGATGGTGACAGAACTGCGGAGCGCAATGGATCGAAGAATCGAGTAGGTGGCGATGAGGATCATCAGTACGCTCAGGCCGGGAATGAGTTCTCTGAACGCGGCGAGGCCGTGGAGATCTGTGGAAGCCATGGGGTCAAGCAGGGTGGGTGCCATCGCACGGAGCATCATGATGGCTGCGGTGAGAAGGCCTGCGAGTAACTGGACGGCCAGTCCCAACACGCCGTAGACGGTGAGGATGAGGGGCATGGCGCTTGTATAGCCCATCTCGACGAGGTTGTCCGGGGCGAGTACGCTCGCCAGGAAAGCGATGGGGTTCGCTGCGTCAAGCGCTAAGCCGATTAGATTGGGAATGATGAAAAAACATTGACTGAGCAGGATGGCCAGGGCCATCGCGACGGTTTTGGCTCGTCCGACCCGTTGGGAGCTTACAGGGAGGCCCAGCACGAAGGACTGATAGGGGCGTGTGACCCAGATGTGGGTGACAGAGAGGATGAGGGGCACGACGATGATTACGGGAACCATGGCGAAATCCGTGGCGCTCATCAGGCCATCGTCCGAACTCGGCAGGAGCTTTGCGATGAGAAGGCTGCCTCCAAAGAATACGGGCAGCCACAGGGCGGTCCTTCGCCATTCAAACCAGACCTGTGCCCAAAAGGGCGAGGAGAACGCGGTCTTTTGCGCCGCACGCTCCCGTAGCAGGCGGGTTATCCGGTGTACACCGGGCAGTTGGCGGAGATCCACGCTGAAGTTCCAGCCACTTCGGATGGCCCGAGCCGCCACGAGGGTCCAGAGCCAGCCCGTGGGAACCATGATGGCACAGGCATTGACCGACGGTGGGAAGGGTCCCAATTGGCTTACGAGGAATCCGACCAGCGCGGCCCCGATGAATCCCGCCGCGAAGACGGCGCAACCCCGTGCGATACCCAGGGCGGCGCACCAGAATACCGCGGCCTGACCCTGCGCCGCCACCGCAGTCAGTAAGAGCATCGGAAAACTGAAGGCGTTGCCGTAGCCCAGGTATTGGCGATTGACTCCCCAGAGGGTGCCCAACAATAAGGCCACGCCGAACTGATAGGCGAGCATCGGAAACACGAGCACATGGGTCCGCACCGGTAAGGCCATACCGTGCCAGGGCGGACGGATGGTGTGGCCCTTGAGGCTGTGGAAAAGGGTGCTGTAGGTCACGCCCGCAAGGGCGATACACCCAGCGAGGTAATTCAGTGCCACCCGCTCGAATTCGCCCAGCTTGGTGTGTTCGGAAAGTCCATTCAGCGTAACGTTGGCAAGCAGATAGCAGAGTCCCAGCCCGAAAACCGTCATGGCCAGTTCCTGGAGGCGTGGTCGCAATTCGGTCCACAGGAGTGTGGCAAAGATACGGGACTTGGCGGCGCGGTAGATGATATTCACCTGCGGAGCTTTGTTGTTTACATGGCTTGGCTTCATTGCATCATCTCCCACACTTTTCGTCGCTTGGACGGGACTGGTGGCACAGGAGGTTGGGCATCTCTGCCCGACACAAAGGGCGCGTGGGTCGAGCACGCCCGCGTGGCATTGTGAAACAGAACTCTGCACCCAAAGGGTTTATGCTGACTATCCGTGTGCTTTGTGCTATTGCGGTGCTTGCACATATCCTGGTGCCCTTTTATGATCGACGTTCGGCTTGTGTCGGACTGGAAAGCCCAACCTCCTGTTGCTGCTCATGTGCGCGATTCCCTTTCGGATAGATCCTCGCCGAGGAAATGAAACGCGACCCAGATTACTGGGAACACAAACAGAAGTGTCCAGTAGGGAAGACTGGCGATAGGCCTTTTTTCCTGTTCCCACCGTTGGCTGGCAATGGCCATGGGATACAAAACGACCGAGCTGGTGAGCAAGGCGATCCAGTAACCTGCCGTTGGCGTTTCCATGAAATCTGGCCTTGTTAGCGCATAGACGAGGAATAGTGCGGCGAATAATCCAAGAAGTGCCTGCTGAAGTCTTCGGTCGAGCAGGCCAACGCGATGCCCGTACCGGATGACGGCCAGCATGCTCAGGACGGGTCCCGCGTAGGCGAAGATTTGGCCCCAGAATAGACCTGAGTCAGCGAATCGCTCGAATTCGGCGGCACCGAACAGGCCCACTGTGACGACGAGCGCGGCGGTCAGCTCCCAGGGGAATGGGTAGTCGGCATGTTTCCATTGGCGAAGCGCGAAGGTGCCAGCGATGCTCGAGAAGAGTATGGCGGTCACAAGAAGGGGAATCACAAGGAAGAGCAAATCGAATACTCTCACGGATTGCTCAACATGCTCTGGCAGGGGGTCGCCGCTAAGAAATCGAGACAAGATAAACTGGAATATCTGGAGCATGCCCGGCATAAACAGCGATGGGCCGTAAACCAGGCAAAGAAAGGCAACACTGGCAGCAGTCGCCTGGGCGAGCAGGGCATTCCAGAGAAAAAAACCGGACGCTGATGCGGAATCTACCGCTTCTGTCGGTAGGAGTTCGGTGTATATCCACACTTTCAACCCACTGATCACGGCGATTACAGCGGCTGCGAATAGGGCCGCGAAGAGCTTGGCGCGTCCAACGCGCTGGACGGTGTTGGGCTGGGTGAATACGAAGTTCCGGTAGGGCCGGGTTATGGTGATGTGCAGGTACCAGAAGAGCAGCGGTATCAAAAGGGTGACAGCACCATAGGGGTTTAATATCGTGTCGCCGCCGTCCTTTTCCAAGTCAAAGTAGGCCCGGCCTGTGCTAAGGATATGGGGCACATCGACGCAGAGCGTGAGCACCAGCGTTACGGCGATAGCGATGGGAAACCAACGGGCGGTGCGCTGCCATTCGAACCATACCTGTGCCCAGAAGGGGGAAGTAAATTGCCTTTTGCCCATCGTGCGGGCGAGATGCCAATTGCGAAGCGGTGCTACACCGGGCAGTTCGGGAAGTTCGACGTGGGGAATGGGGCCGCCGCGCATCGCCCGCACGGCGGCATAACTACAACCCCATGCGCCCGTCACCAAAACGACCGCCATGTTGTTGACCGGGCTGAAGGGTCCCACATAGGACGCGATTATGCCCGCGCAACCGGCAGCGGCCAGCCCCACGGTAAAGGCGACAAGGCCCTGTATCGCCCCAGCCGCCGAAAGCCAGAGCAATGCTGCCTGACCTTGTGCGGATAGGAGCAGCGTCATGCGCAAGGCATGGCCGATGGGATCGTCAAGTCCAGAAGACAAGCGGCTCAGTCCCCAAAGTGTGCCGAGAAGGAGGGCCAGACGGGCTTGGTAGTAGATGGCCGTCAGCGCCAGGCGGCGGGTCGTCACGGGAAGCGCCATGGATTGCCACACTGGGCGTGCCGTTAGCCCCCGGCACCCATGGCCGAACAGGCCGCAAAGCACCCCGGTCAGGGCCAGGTACTTGGCTTGATCGAATTGGTCAGAAAAATTCGGTACGCTGGATTCGAAGTCGGGGATGATCGCCTCCAGAAGTATTGCCAGGCTGGGAGTCGCGTAGAGGATGAGAAAAAGCACAATAAACCGAAGTGCGGGATGGCGTGGCGCACCCTCGGCCCAGAGAAGCGTCTTGAAGATGCTGCGTTTTCGTGTGGGATAGGGGAGCGGCTTGACCGCAAGTTTTTCGTTCATGGGGAAGTGTCTCCGCGATACTCGATGGTTTGTTCGCAGGAACCCGGCACCCACAAGGCTCCTCGTACCTCGGGTCCGTGTAGGTGGCACCCACTACCGTGCCCCTTTGCTCCTTTTGATGGGACCGTTGATATAGGAGGTCGGACTTTCCTGTCCGACACAAAAGGCGCGTGGGTCGAGCACGTCTGCGTGGTTCCGTGTGATCGCTTTTTATTTCCAAAGAGGTTGTGCTGAGTGTCCGTGTGTTTTGTCATGTTGCCCTTCCGAAATTTTTGTGGCTGCACATACCTTGGCGCATTTTCACGCCCGCCGCTCACTTTGTGTCGGACAGGAAAGTCCGACCTCCTGTTGTTTCGCTTTTGTATAGTAGTTTTCCTATCCATTTCGTTGCCACCGTGCGACGAGGGGAAACCAGACAAAAGGGAGGAGTAGTCCGAAAGCGAGGTAGGCGGCGAGTTCCCGATCCACAAGGCCTGCGTTCCAGGGTTGTAGTCCGATCAGGAAAACCAAGGTTGGCAAGGCAACGGCGAAGGCCGCGCCAAGGACGAGGCACCGCCTTTTCGTAATCAAGCGGGAGGCCCAGGCGTAGTGCAATGTTGCGAAGGCCATGGCGATGGGATAGCCATATTTTAAGAGCGAGGTATTGAAACCCGCGAGCGATGAACTATCGTAAAGCGCATTCACAAGAAGGAGAACACTGGTCGGAATTGCTATGCCCAACCATGCCCACGGAATGGCAGTTCCAATGCGCCGATGGGCATAGAGACCCAACGCGAATATCGTAACGGGTACGGGCAGCCAAGCGGTCAGCACATAAATCGATTCGCTTAGAAATTCACCAAAAAGCATCATCGTAGCAATGCCGCTTGCTATGGGCGCGAGCGTAAGAAGGAAAAGAATGCGCCCGGAAGCCAGGAAAATCCACCAAACCGGTGCCCCCGAGACGACAAGGGCCAGTAGAAAAGGAAGGGTGTCGCCAGGAGGAAGCATTGGGTGTCCCGTCATTGCACGTCCGGCGAGTACGGCGGCGAGGGTCGCCGTTATGCCGAAAAAGGCGATGAGGACAGCGGCCAGACTGGCTGCAAGGCGTGCTTCTCCAATGGCGCTGTCCGAAAGGGGAAGCACCCGGCCAAGCCGCGTTGTGGCACGATTGGAGCGCTCCCAGAGGAACCCGGTAGCAAGCGAAACCGCTACGCCCAGCGTGGCGATAAATTGCAACTCGAAAACTTCTGATTGGAAATAGAACGTTGCACCACGCAGGAACACCATCGGAATGATTGCGGTGAGATAGACGACGGGGAACCAGACGGCGGTGCTGCGAAATTCGATCCAACATTGGGCCTGGAAGGGCGACGTGAAGGGCGCTTTCCGTGGGGCGACGGTCTTGGTCCGCCTACTTGATACTTCGAGGGGGTGTGAACGCGCCATGTGCCGCCGCAGGAATGGCTGGTTCCGGGGGTAGTGCGCCGACACGATGGTCCAAGGCCAGGCAGCTGCAACGAGCACCAGTGAAACCGTGATTGCGGGTTCGATGGGTATGATACTGCTCACCACGATGCCGCCGAACAGGGCGAGGGTGAATCCGGCGAGAAACAGAGCGAAACCCCGAACGGCTCCCGCCGCGTCGCACCAGAAAACCGCCGCGTTCCCTTGCGCGGCCAGAGTTGTGAGCAGCAAGAGCGGCAGGATGAAGGCGTTGGGGACATCCAGAAAATAACGGCCCAGTCCCCAGAGTAAGCCGAGGGATAGGGACACCAGAAGTTGAAAAAAGATACTGGGGATAACCAGATAGACGATCCGCACCGGTAACGCCATGTGGAGCCTCGACAGGCGGACGGTGTAGCCCGCTTTTCCAGGGTGAAAAATACCCAGCATGAGGCCGCCCATGGTCAGCATTCCCACGAAGTTTTCCAATGCTTCCAAGCGGATGTCTTGATAGTCCCGAGCGCCAAAGGTGGATGCGAGGAGAACGAACAATCCCGTCAGAGCCATGAGCGGCAAGAGCACGGTCGCACGGGATCGAAATTCTTCCCAGAGAAGTGTGCGGAAGACGTGGATTTTGGATGGCTGGGTTATGGTGTTCATGGGGAAGTGTCTCTACGATACATCGTTGAAGTCTGAAGTGAGAGCGTTGATAAAGGAGGTTGGACATTCCTGTCCGACACAAAGGAAGCGTGGGTCGAGCGTGCCCGCGTGGTGCTGTGTGATCGCATCTTTCTCCCAAAGAGGCCTTGTTGAATACTCGTGTGATTTTTCATGTTGCCCTTCCAAAATTTTGGTGGCTGCACATATTCTGGTGCCCTTTTATGATCGACGTTTGGCTTATGTCGGACTGGAAAGTCCGACCTCCTGTTGGCGTGTGCTTTGTGCGATTGCGGTGGTTGCATATATCTTGGTGCCCTTTTATGACCGACGCGCACCTTGTGTCGGGCAGGATGTCCGACCTCCTCTATACCTCGCTGAGTTGCACGGGGGCACCGGCGTGGGCGACGAAGATGTCTTCGAGGCTGGGGCTGTCTTCTTCGAGGATGGTGCCGCTTTGTTCGGTGATGGCGGCGCGGCAGGCTTCCTGTTGGCCGTGGCAGAGGAGGGTCCATTCGCCGTTGAAGTCTTGCAGGGAAATGACACCGGGCAGAGTGTCTTGCTGGGGTGGTGTATCAAACGTCGCCACAAAGCGGGTGTGCCCTTCTTTGATGTCGGCCATGGGTCCGTTGAGGAGGAGCTTGCCTTCGTAGATCATGGCCATGTGGTCCGCTACGCGCTCCACCTCTTCCAGCAGGTGGGAGGAAAAGAGGACGGTCCGCCCTTCGTCGGCCACGGTGCGGATAATCGCGGAAAGAATGTCGCGCCGCACGATGGGATCGAGGCCGGAGGAGGGTTCGTCGAGGACGAGGAAGTCGGGCCGGTGTGCCAGCGCACCGAGTAGCCCGGCTTGGGCGAGTTGTCCCCGGGAGAGGGTCTTGAGCTTGGCCTGGGGGTCGAG
>JAJRPE010000392.1 GCA_024280935.1 Candidatus Hydrogenedentota bacterium | reverse complement strand
CCGGGTCGATCAGCCTGCCTTGGAGATGGACCACCGCATCTATGAAGAGAACGATGGCAACGGCCACGGAATCTGAGCAAAAAAAGGGACTGACGCAAGCGTAGCGAGGTCGAAGATGCGCCGCAGGAGGGTACGAGCGCAGACGGGTCTGTCCCTTTTCCTGCGGCCTTTTTCCGTGCGGCGTGGGCATGTTCATGGGATCGTAAGCGTTCATCCCAAGGAAATTCCACGCCGTCATTCCCGCGCACGCGGGAATCCAGAACGCGATAGAAACCTCTCCGGTCATGCTGGATCCCCGCGTTCGCGGGGATGACGATCTCGCACCTGAACGCTTACCTATATTCAAAGTAGCCAAATTCAGATCGGACCGCCAGGGTGGCAGGACGGGGCCGAAAGTAATATACGTGCCTGTGGTACGTAATGCAGGCGAGCCGCCTGCGCTCCCAATTGTCGGGGCTTCCCTGTTGACAGGTGGTCCGTCCAGCTACAGCAAGGGGGAGAGGAGTTTGCAGAGGCCTTCGGTCCAGTCGTTGATGAGCGTGGGTGGCGTGGGCTGCCAGGTGGTGCAGTCATCGGCCAGGGCATTCATCCAGCCTTCGATGGCGGTAATTTCCTGCGGGCTATAGTGGAAGAGGGCAATCTCGAAGTTGAGGTACATGCTGCGCATGTCGAGATTTGGGGAGCCGGATACGGCGAGGGTGTGGTCAAAGAGCATAAGTTTGGCGTGCATCATGCCCTTGGGGTAGGTGTGGATGCGCGCACCCGCGTCGTGGAGACGGCGCAAAGCAGGCCCCCGCGCCCAATCGGGGATACGGTGGTTGGAGCGTCGGGGAATGATAAGGCGGACATCCCGTCCCATGCGGGCCTGCAAGCCCATTGCCTTGAGCAGGGCTTCGTCGGGAACAAAGTAGGGGGTGACTATCCAGATGCGTTCTTTGGCCTCCATGATGGCGCACACGAGGGCATCGTGCATGGTATCGTCGGGCACATCCGGGCCACTCGCGACTACCTGCACCATGCGGTCGCCCGGCTCATCCGCAGGAGGCAGCGTTTCGGCGAGGAGATCCTGATCGTGGCCCGTGGCGTATTGCCAGTCGTTCAGGAAGATTTCCTGTATATCCAGAACAGCGGGACCGCGTAAAAAGACGGAGGCATCAAGAAACCGGTCTGGATTCGGCGCTGGCCCCATAAAGAGGGTGCTGAGGTTCATTCCTCCGACCATGGCTTCCGCGTTATCCACCACGACCAGCTTCCGATGATTGCGAAGGTTGGCTGACCAGCGACGACGAATTGGCAAGACGGGCAGGAAGTGGCCCACTTCGCCGCCCGCCGCGATCAATGGGCGCACGAAACTGCGCTGCGTCCAGAAGGAACCCAGGCTGTCGAGGAGCAGACGTACCTCGATGCCTTCCCGCGCTTTGCGGGCGAGGACTTCGATGATGGCCCGACCAACCTCGTCGCGACCAAGGATGAAGGTGGTGACGTGGATGGACGACTGGGCGCTTTCCAACAGGACGAGAAGCTGTCGAAAGGCATCTTCCCCGTTGAAGTGGAGGTCTATCGTATGACCATTTCGGGGCGGGGGCATAATGCCCGTCCGCAGCGCCCGGTCGGCCAGGCAGCGGGGCGGCATGTCGGATTCGGTGGGTGCTAAATTGGTTTCAAAGAGGTCGGCCTTACGCTTGCGCACCCGTTTGAGCTTGCGTCCGCCAAAGAGGAGATAGAGGGGGACGCCGACATAGGGAATAAGGACGATAGCCAGGATCCACGCCATGGTTCCGCTGGGTTGTCGGTGTTTTCGGAAGACATCGGTCAAGAGCACAAAAGCCAGCAGAAAACTGCCGACAGAAATACAATGCTCCAAAACATAATTCACGGGAGGCCCTTTGTCGCGGGTGTTACAAGGTCCGCACACACCCAGTCTAACGATTGGCGTTATGGGGCACAAGATCGCAGCAGCGGTAGAATAATGGTAAGCATTCACGGCCTCCCGGTATTTTTTAAAAGGGGGTGCTCGGTTAGCTCCTCCGCACCTCCCGAAGTCGCGGGCTTGTCTTTCGGCGGCTCATTGAGCAGGCTGTCCGTACTGGACCGATTACCGAAGCAGACGTCACCCACGGCTATGACTGGCCCCTTTCCCCGTAAAAAGATACGAGGAGGAGCTAACCGACCACCCCCTTTTTTTCATTTCATCTCGACACTATAAAATATGGCTATGGGTGCCACGGTCAAGCCCCGTAGGGCTTGCCCGTGCAGTGGAAACGAGGGAAACTTACTCGGTCTCGTTGTCAGGAACATCCTTGCACGGGCAAGGGCTATCGCCCCTTGTCCGTGGCACCCATAGCGGCTCGTAAACGCTTACGAATAATGACTGGGTGCGTGTGGGTGTTGAAAGAACGATTACGAAGCTCAGTCGTGCCGCACGATCCCCAAAAGGCGAGTCTTAACGAGTCCTGACGGGTTCGTGCGCTGGCGCGAAGCAAGAGCCGCATGGATCCCAAAACAACGTGGTTGCTCCAAGCGCACGAACCCTCGTGCCTCGGGATCGCGCGGCACGTCCGACAGGGTTAAGGGGCCGTCCCTGAATCCTTCGGCTGCAAGATAATGTAGGCGGGCAACCCGATTACGTCGAAGTGTTCGAGGATTTCCTTGGCGGGCGATTTGTCCATGCGCTCGGCTTGGTACTTAATCTTGACGAAAGATTCCATCTTGGCCAGGACCGCTTCGTCTTGCAGGGTTGTGTCATCCATCACGAGGCAATTCTTGCACCAGGTGGCCCAGAAGTCGAGAAGCACAGGCTGGCCCGTTTCCAGGGCTTCGGCGAGACCGGATTCCAGACGGGTGTGCCAGCCCTCGTGCATACCTTGATCACTGGTGGTATTGGATTGCATGAGGGTGTAGGCAAGATAGCCGTAGTAGGCGGCAAAGGCGAGGATAAAGATGCCAAAGGCCTGCTTGACCCGCACCATCCACATGCCGGGCTTGGGAAGGACGGAGAGTCCCGCGCCAACCAGGGGCCAGGGCAGGGCCATACCCACGCCAAGGAGGAACGGCAAGGCCAGGGCGAGCTGGTTGCCTTGGCTGTAGCTGTCCTGGGCGAAAAGGATGGTGGATATGACCACGGGCGCAACACAGGCCCCCGCCAGCAGTGCGGACACACACCCCATAACAAAGGCGATTAGGAAACTGCCGTTTTCGTTCTTCTTGATGCCCAGCTTGGTCTGAAAGCGGGTAAAATCGATTTGAATAATGTCGAACATGGCCAGGCCAAGCACAACAAAAAGGGCGGCGATGAGTCCGTTAAACCAGGGGGTGGCGTTGATGGTGCCGAAAGCCGAGGCAAAGCTCAGCATGACGGCCAGCCCGAGCAGGCCATAGACCAATGCGATGCCCACGCCGAAGGCACCGCCCAGGGCAAAGCCGCGCCCGCGCGATCCGGCTTTCGCGCCCGCACCGATGATGGCGATGTTCACGGGGATCAGAGGCAATACACAGGGCGTCAGGTTGAGGGCAAAGCCACCGAGTACGATGAGTAGCAGGATGAGACCCCAACTTTTGTCGGCGAAGGCGCTGTCTTGCGCTGGTGCTACTTCGCCGGAGAGGCCACGATCCAGAAAATCGACAAAGGCTTCGCTATCTTCATAGCCCGTTCTCCCCACAATGGTGAACTGTTCCGCCAGGGCCTTCCAATCCGTTGTTGGCTCGGACGCGTCGCTGGGGGTAGGCATCTGTTCGGATGGAGCCGTGGCATCGGCTGTCGGGTCGGCAGGCAGTGTTTCTTCCGGCCACGTGACGCTGGCAAAACGTTCGGGTTCAACGACCGCACCGGCCTCACCCACCGTCACGGTGAAGACCAAGTCCATGTTTTCGGGGGGCATGCACATCTTGTCATTGCAGGCCTGGAAACGGAGCGTGCCGGTGAGCTTCTGTTCGCCGGTTGGCGCGCCATCGGCGATTTTGAGCAGGAGTCCCACATTGAACTCGTGTTCGTAGACGGCCAGCTCGTCACCCAACAGGGTAAAAAGGCTGTGCGCGGGGTAGATCGTGTCGACGACGGAAATAGCGTCGTGCTCGTTCAGCGTAATCGCTGTGGGAATCAGGAAGGCGTCCAGGGGCGTATGGGCGTTAACATGCCAGCCCTCGTTGAGCGTAAACGAAACCACGGCGCGGACCGTGGTCCCGGGTGCCACCGCAGTTGTTTCCGTGACGAACGCGTAACTAATTTCCGGCTTTTGGGCGAAGACCGATGGGGCTGTCGCGATGAACAGGGCGATCAGGAGGGCGATGTATCGTATTGAAGACCCGTTAAACATGATTGGGCGGACTCCTCTGTGGGTAAATAGAAATCGAAGCCGCCGCGCTTTGTCCAAGGGCCCCGTGCGACAGCATGGGTTATATTCGCCCTTTGGGGTGATTCATGTCAATGCGACAGGATCGATACTTGACCCGTGTCGGCATAGCCCGTGTCCCTACGGCGAATTTTTTGGCCCACCGCTTAGGGATTTAATCGAAATTACTTTGCCAAGTTCTTTTGAAGCATGACCCGTTCGCCCGTGTACTTTTAAAGCGATATCGCCCCGAAGGGGCAAAACAGGTTAGCCCAGGGCTAACCTGTTAAGGCCTTTCAGGCCGAACCTTGAATACTCCAGGTAGGGATTGAGAAGAATCTCGCACAACGCTTTCTTGCATCAATGCCACGCACGCCTGAAAACTTGACTACTTAAATTTGGCCCAACGCTTAGCATTGTTTTTTCCTCACGATACGCTGCTTCAGCGACTTGAACGGCGCAGGCAAAAGCATCTTGAGAATAAGGGGGATCAGGTGGCGGTAGCAGAATAAAGGCGCATGATGCGCTCGATAATAGTGCCAGCGAATACGCAAGGTGCAGCGAGCTTGCTCCTTCCACCGGGAAAGCGAAATGGAATCAACGCCATGGGTCGGTCGATAGGCCAGCACATCGGGCAGGTTGTGGCCTTCCGTCGAAAAAAGCAGGCGCCAGTAAAGATCATAGTCCTGGGAACAGGCATAGGCGGAATCATAGCTCCCGCACTCGCGAACGAGGTCCAACCGCACCAGAATTGTCGGGTGGACAAAGGGACAGTCCCGCCAAAGTGCATCCAGGATTTCCTCATGCCTTTCCGGCTTGCGTCGTATTGAGACACGGCCCGTCTGCTGGTTCGTCTCCTCTGTGGCGCATCCAACGAGACCGACTTTAGGGTGTTCCGCCACGTAGCCCAACTGCCGCGCAAGTTTTTCCGGGCACCACGTATCGCCCGCGTCAATGCGGGCCATCCACATGCCCTGGGCCTCTTCCACCCCTCGCTGAAGCGCCCGGGTCAGCCCCCCATGTTTTTTCTGGGTGACGAGGCGCAAACGGGGCTCAGACTTTCCATAGGCGCGAATTTGCGCCACGGTGTCATCTGAGGAAGCATCGTCCACGATGACACACTCCAAGTCATCCATGGATTGGGCAAACACGCTGTCCAAGGTTTGTTGGATAACCTGGGCCTCATTAAAGACCCCCATAACAACCGATACGCGGGGCCGTGTAGACGCTGAAGTCATCGGCACCTTATCTCTCCGCCCTCGGCATTACGAATCTTGAACATAGTGATATTCTGTTGCCTTTTCCTGGAGTCCACTCGGTTTCAGTCAGTGACCACCTGCAAAGCAGGTGGCTTGAGGATGGCCCTGAAAGGGGCCTATGTCGTCGACAAACAAAAAAACTCCACAGACTCTTAATAGTCCACGAAGTGGACGACGGAACTTAGCCCAAGGTGGAGCGAAGCAGAACCCTGGGTACTTGGTTGCCACATATTCTAAGGTGAGCTTTGCCCACAACCCAATGCGTACTCCAAAAAAATAGGCAAGGGTGCCACCCTCACGCGGAGGAGCGAAGCGGGGGAGCTTGCGGGTGAAAGTCACCAGAATGTACTTTGTACTAAGAGGAGGCTGCGTAGCTTGTCGAAGCGCGTTACCAAGCCAGGCAAGGAGTCTCCGCAAACCCGCACCCGCAAACTTTCAGCCGGGAACCGGCTGCGTGTGAGGGTGGCACCCTTGGCATCTCCTTATGTATGTTCTTCGCTATGCCGTGCGTCGGGCGAGATTGGACGCGGTGTCCTCGGTTTCCACATCCCAGTTCCCATCCTCCGCCATTAACTTACCCACATAGAGTACGAAATTTGCTGCACGCCCCACCACACCCTCATAGTGGGGAAGCTCTTGGAAAGGCCGGCGGAGTTCCGGGTGGGCATCCACGTAGGCCCGCACTTGGTCGAGGGTGTAGCCGCTCCGTCGCGTGCATAGCTGGATTTCCTGCTTGCACTTGAGCTTGGCTTCGCCCAAGGCCATCTGTGCGCGGCTATGGGCGTTTACGTCGCCCTCGCCCGAAGTTTCAATGGGAATGTAGATCATATCCTGGAAATGGGAGGTGACCGCCGCCTGGGCACCATCGGATTGGGCCGAGGGCATGCAGCCAAAGGGCTTGAGGCTCATGACCATATGGGCCAAGCTCTTGTTGGCGTAGTAAATGTTCTTCGCCACTTCGAGGTGGCCTTCGCCGCCCGCCGACTTGCTGTTGTAATAGGGGTGGCCCATGCGTTGCAGTTCCATCTGGCAGACTTGCTCGTGGGCCGTGCCGCCCAAGGCCATGCGTAGACGCTCGTATTCCCGGTTGAGGAAAAAGCGTGCCACGCCAATCTTGAAGAGCTTGCTGCGATAGGCCACTTCGCCCCGCACCTTGCCGAGGAAGCCCCTGGAGTCGTTCAGCCCCCTGGCGTCAATGATCTTACTGCGGGCCTGGTTGATAAGATAGT
This sequence comes from Candidatus Hydrogenedentota bacterium, assembly GCA_024280935.1. Lineage (GTDB taxonomy): Bacteria > Hydrogenedentota > Hydrogenedentia > Hydrogenedentales > JAEUWI01 > JAEUWI01. Next base: position 19,048 of record JAJRPE010000392.1, on the reverse strand, counting down.
TCACCCAAGTCGTAATCGTCTCAACGAGCACCTCGGAACCCTGGGACTCCAGGAACTCGAACATGTGGTAGTTGCCATCGCCCTCGGTGGTCTGTGCCCAAAACTCGCCGGTGACTTTGCAGATGGGCTTGGGCCGGGTGAAATCGACCTCCACGTTATCCTCAAGGATCTGGCAGGCCTCCTCGATGAGATTCACGTAAAAGGGTTCCCACCACTGCTGGGCGATCTTCGCCCCATCCTTCTGGCGGATGGATTCCGGCAGCCACGACCACCAACGGGGTGCCGTCCCGACATGTTTATCGGCCTTCTCCAGGGCGGTGCAGAGGTGCGCCATGGCCAATTCGAGGGCGACGTTCACCTGGCCGGGTTCCGACTCGTAGGGACGCAACTGGTAGGCCACCTCATTGAGCAAGTCACCCATCATAATGGCATTCAGCAAACGAAGGGCAAACTCGGCATCGAGCACCAGGCCCGCATCCTCCGCCGACTGGCCCAGACCACCGGTCTGTTGGAACATCAGAACGCGAAACCCGTCAAAGCCGCTGTTGCGCAATGCCAGGCGATATTCGGCTTCATACATGCCAAAACGGCAGGGACCACAGGAACCCGCCGTGATGAAGGCATAGTTCTTGAGGATGTCTTCGGTGGGAATGTCTTGGTTATCCCGGAGATCCTTCAAATAATTTACCAGGGAACCCACGGTAAAGTAGGTGGGATTACACTGGCCGTTGTTGCCGTATTCCTTGCCCGCCTGGAAGTCGGCCTTGACTGCTGTGGGGACGAGGTCCAGCCTGTAGCTCAGGGAGGTAAAGACTGCCTTGAGGAGCCGCTCGTGGCGCAGGGTAAGTCCGCCATAGAGTACGGTCGTCGTGTCCCTGTCTTTCCGGCTGTAGGCCCGTTCCACGGGGCGTTTGAACTGTGCGGGCTTTTCCGTGGGGATGTCGGCCTCTGCATAACGCCGTAGCCTTTCGGCCTCCACATTGAACTGAATGGAGGTTTCCGTGGTGGCTTTGGGGGCGATTTTTGTTGTACCCATGGGTGATCCTCTCCTGCCTGTGTTTCTCTTGACAGCATAACAGAATTGACACGGCCAAAATTCCTGGCGCGGCCCCCAAAAAAACTGGGGGTTGGGCTTTCCAGCCCGACACAAAGCGCACAGCGGGTGTCGGAGCGCGCTTGCTGTTTGTGGTAATGCGTTGATTGTCTAAGATCAAGACGTCGTGTTTTTGGCATTCAAATCCTACGTGACTGCGTGTGCCGATGGCGGGTTTTATGACCGACGCACTCTTTTATGTCGGGCTGGAAAGCCCAACCCCCTTTGGTTCAACGCTTACGTTCCTTTTTTGCGCCACGCCTTGTTTTTATGCTACTCTGTTGCGATTGTAATCCCCAAAATACGGGGCATTACCCCTTGATTTTGCGGGGTTCGCCTTGCGGTATACAACCCCGATAAATGCCATTTCCCGCTGTGTTTACGGCGTATCGTGTCTTTCAACGCGATCACCGTGTGCGTGGCGAGGCGGCGCTTGGATGGAATATTATGAGTACGGCTAGAAAGCCCCTTGTCGCGGGCAACTGGAAATTGAACAAACTCGTCGGTGAAGCGGTAGCAACCGTAGAGGCCCTGAAGCCCCTGGTCGCCGATGTTTCCAATGTAGATATCGTAGTATGCCCCGTATATACCGCGTTGCACGCTGCGGCTCAGGCTGCGGCAGGCAGCAATGTCGAAGTCGGTGCCCAGAACGCCTACAACAAGGAAAACGGTGCCTTTACGGGCGAAATCAGCCCCCAGATGATTAAAGACACGGGCTGTACGTGGGTAATCATCGGTCATAGTGAACGACGCCAGTACTTCGGCGAGGGCGATGCCCTGCTGAACGAAAAACTCCATTTCGCCCTCGGCACCGGCCTCAAGGTCATGTTCTGTATCGGGGAAACCCTGGAAGAGCGTGAAGGCGGCAAGATGGACGATGTCCTGACCCGCCAGATCACGGAAGGTCTCAAGGGTGTCTCCGAAGCACAGTTTGCCAACGTGGCGATTGCCTACGAACCCGTCTGGGCCATTGGCACCGGTGTTACGGCAAGCCCCGAGCAGGCCGAGTCCGCCCATCTCTTCGTCCGCGACCTCGTGCGGAAGCTCTTTGGCGATGCGGTCGCTGATGGCGTGCGTATTCAGTATGGCGGCAGCGCCAAGCCCGGCAATGCTGCGGAATTGATTTCCCAACCCAACGTGGATGGTTTCCTCGTGGGCGGTGCGGCCCTCCAGGCCGATAGCTTCGCGGGCATCATTACAGCGGTCAGCGCCCACGGCTAAGGCTTGGCGGCGATTGACCCCAAGTGGATTTCCAAGAACCTCAGGGTTCACTATATAGAGCAGTGACAGGGCGGTGGACAGGCCAATGCCCCAAACGTCGGGATTGCGAAGATCAGAGCGCAGCCCCAACCGTGTAGAGGATTTATTCTGCCATGATGGATATGATTTTCAGTTGGAACGCCGTATGGTGGTTCATGCTGGCACTTTATGTGCCGAGTTGCTTGGGCCTTATCATTATCGTGCTTCTGCAAAAGGGTAAAGGTGTCGGTTTTGCCGGTGCTTTTGGTGCCGGTGGTGGCAGCGAGGCCGTATTTGGCCCCCGCTCCTCCAAGAGCCTTCCTCAGCGTATTACCTACAGCATGGCCGGACTCTTCATGCTGCTCTCCCTCCTCATGTCCATGCTCTCGGGCAGTGTTGGGACTAGCTCCGCACCGGCCCTGGTGGACGATACCGGTATGAGCACGGGGGCGACATCCGCGCCAGCCGGGAGTTTGAGTGCCCTCTTTAGTGATGCTCCGGCAGAAGAGGTGGCACCTGTGGTGACCGAAGAAGCGCCTGCCGCGACAACAGAAGCTGTTGCTCCAGAGGCTGTGGTCGTGGTACCTGGGCAGGAAAACGCCGTGGAAACACCCGCACCTGCCGAAGCCGCACCAGCGGAAGAAGTATCGGCTGAGGCCCCTGCGGAAACACCTGCGGCCCAATAGGCCAATCCGCCATTCGTAATTTCGACGGTGTATTCCTGCGATTCGCGGGGATGCACCGTTTTTTGTTACCTATTCCGTAAGCGTTTACGGCATGGACGATCACTGTCACAAAAGATACGCTCATGTTCCAAGCACGGGCAAGGGCTATCGCCCCTTGTCCGTGGCACCCGTAGCGGCTCTTGAACGATTACCAAGCAGCCTTTATGGGAATCATAGCTTCCTTGCTTGGGTGCCGCAAACCTTGTGTCGAGCAAGATGTCCAACCTCCTTTCCGGCAACTTCCATGCCTCTTGGAGTATTAATGCCACCAGCCGCTGTGGCATAATTGAACCGTTAACCCTGCCCCTGCCTGGGAGTTCGTCATCCCCGCGAACGCGGGGATCCAGCCCCGCACGGAAGAGCGTTGCCCCGCGTTCTGGATCCCCACGTTCGTGGGAATGACGGTGTGGATTGAAGTCATTGATGAAGGGTTACGTACCCTTGGCAGAACCCCTGTAGAAAAGGATTCCCCGTTGGATAAGATACTCGTTCGTGGCGGTACGCCCCTGAAGGGCAGCGTGCAGATTCGGGGTGCCAAAAACGCCGCCCTGCCCCTCATGGCCGCCACTATTCTCGCCGAAGACACTTGTATACTCCACAATATCCCGTGCCTGCACGATATATTCTCCATGGACAAGCTCCTGGCGGATATGGGAATGACCATTGACTTCACAGGCCGCTCCATGACCATGGAACCCCAGAACCTGACAAAGCCGGAAGCCCACTACGATCTCGTGCGCAAAATGCGGGCATCCTTTTTTGTCCTGGGGCCGCTGCTCGGACGTTTCGGGAAATGCCGGGTTTCTCTGCCCGGCGGTTGCGCCATTGGTGCTCGCCCCGTCGACATCCACCTGAAGAGTCTGGAAGCCCTGGGCGCATCAATATGCATAGAGGACGGGTATGTGGTGGCGGAAGGGAAGCTCAAGGGCGTGAACTATGCCCTGGACTTCCCAAGCGTTGGTGCCACGGAGAACGTGATGATGGCGGCGACCCGTGCCGAAGGCGTTACGCGCCTGACCAATGTGGCCCGTGAACCAGAAATTGAAGACCTGGCCCGTTTCCTGAATGGCATGGGCGCGCGTATTTCCGGGGCAGGGACCGATCTAATTACCATCGTCGGCGTGGATGCCCTGGGTGGGGCGGAGCACACGGTAATGTCTGATCGTATTGAGGCTGGCACTTTTCTGACGGCGGGCGTGGCTACCGGCGGTGACGTGACGGTGTTGAACGCGAAGGCGGAGCACTTTCCAAATTTTTTGAAGAAGCTGCGCGAGGCGGGGGCGGAGGTGGAGATACTGGGCAATAAAATTCGTGCCGCAGCACCCAACGGAATTAACGCCGTCGATATTACGACCCAGCCTTTTCCCGGCTTTGCCACTGATTTGCAGGCCCAGATGATGGTTCTCATGACGCGTGCGAATGGCGCAAGCCGCATAAAAGAAACGGTCTTCGAAAACCGTTTCATGCAGGTGCCGGAGTTGGTGCGCATGGGTGCGGATATCGACTTGGACGGCAACACGGCTATCGTCCGCGGTGTAGACGGATTGAGTGGCGCACCGGTGATGGCCTCCGACCTGCGTGCGAGCGCGGCTTTGGTAATCGCCGGACTCATGGCGCAGCAGGGGGAGACGGCCATTTCCCGGGTCTACCATATCGACCGAGGCTATGAGCGAATCGAAGAACGACTCGTCGGCTTGGGTGCCGATATCGAACGGGTGCGCGAGTAGTCTATATTCTTGGCGCTTTTTCGTGCCAAACAAAAATAGCCCACTACGAACGAACTCAGAGCAGCCGTTGGCCGCAATCAAAAATATTTACCACGAAGGCCACGAAGAGCACGAAGAAGAAATGAAGAACATAAAATAATTGAACCTCAATACACCGCTTTTTTATTTTTTTCTTTGCGCTCTCTGCGTTCTTTGAGGTAAATATTATTTGATAATTCGTGCTCAATGGTGTCCATTCGTGGTTAAGAACATTAGTTATCCCCAGCCGCTTAGGAACAGGATCATGAAAGAATTTGTGGTAAAAAACGATGCGAGCTTCGCGGAGGTGACGGCCTTCGTGGGCAATCACGGCGATAGCCAGAATCTTGGAAAAGGCATCCAGGATAAGATCGATGCCACGCGAGACATCGTGGATGCGGTGCGCCGGGAGGGTGACAAAGCCCTGGCCGACTACACCGAACGCTTCGATGGGACGACGCTGACACCCGACCAGTTTGAAGTTACGCCCGGTGAGATTAACGCCGCGATAGCCTCGGTGGAACCACGCATGATTCAGATTCTGGAACGGGCCCACGAGAACATCCGCAGCTTTCACGGAAAATTCCTCCGCGAATCCTGGGAAGAGACCCAGGAAGACGGCACCGTCCTGGGCCAGCGCATTACGGCCATCGAAAGCGCCGGTGTCTACGTGCCCGGCGGCAAGGCCTTCTATCCCTCCTCCGTGCTGATGAATATAGTTCCCGCCCGTGTCGCCGGGGTCAAAGAGATTATCATGGTCTCGCCCCCTTCCTATAAGGGAAGCATTCACCCCGTTGTGCTTGCGGCGGCGAAGATTGCCGGGGCCACGCGCGTTTTCCGTATTGGTGGCGCTCAAGCGGTGGCGGCCCTGGCCTATGGCACCGAAACCATACCCGCCGTGACCAAGATCACGGGGCCGGGCAACACCTTCGTGACCGCCGCCAAGGCCCTCGTGCGCGGCCGGGTGGAGATCGACAGTGAAGCCGGACCCTCCGAGGTGGTGGTGCTTGCCGATGACCACGCGAATCCGGCCTACGTGGCCTCCGAGCTGCTGGCCCAGGCGGAACACGACGAAGAAGCCATGTCGGTGCTGATAACACCTTCGGCCCGGCTGATTAAGGACGTGAAGGCCCGTCTGGTGGAAGAGACCGCCACACTGCCGCGAAAAGAAATCATCCAGCAATCGCTGGACAATTGCGGTGTGCTGATTCAAACGCGAACAATGGATGAAGCGGTGGAACTCACCAACCTTTATGCCCCCGAACACCTGAGCATCCAAGTCGAATACCCGCGAAATTTCGTGGACAAGATTAAGCATGCTGGCGCGATGATGCTGGGGGCCATGACGCCCGTGGCTGTGGGCGACTACTACGCCGGCCCGAATCACATTTTGCCAACCGGACGAAAAGCGCGGTTTTCTTCTCCTCTCACGGCGGAAGACTTTCGCAAGGTTACGAGCATCCTCTACTACTCCAAAGAGCGCCTGAAAAATGACGCCGACGACATCCGCGCTTTTGCCGAGGCCGAAGAGCTTCAGGCCCACGCCCGCTCTATTGAGGTGCGCCAATCATGAAATACGGACGCGATCTTCTGAAAGACGTGCAGGGTTACGTGCCTGGGGAACAGCCCCAGGGCCAGCGTGTCATCAAACTCAATACCAATGAGAATCCCTATCCCCCTTCGCCCCGGGTTAAGGAGCTTTTTGATAAATTCGACCTGGATTGGCTGCGCAAATATCCCGACCCCGTGTCGAGCCAGTTTCGAGAGATTTGTGCGGCCCGCTATGGCTATGATAGTCCAGACTGGGTGCTCATCGGCAATGGCATGGACGAACTGCTGGCGCTTGTGCTGCGGACCTTTGTGGACCCTGGCGATGATGTGTTGGCCACCTATCCCACCTATTCGCTCTACGAAATATTGTGCCAGCTCCATGGCTGCCCCTTGAAATACGTCGACCTGGACGAGGATTTTCAGCTCACCGAGGAATTCTACACAACCCCCGCGCGCCTCTGCCTCCTGACCCGCCCCAACGCCCCCAGTGGCGTGGCGGTGCCTCGGGAAGCGGTGGAACGGCTTTGCACCGAATTCGATGGCATCGTGGTCATCGACGAAGCCTACGTGGATTTTGCCGACGACAGTTGCATCGATTTCCCCAAGCGCTTCGACAACGTCATCGTCATGCGGACCTTTTCCAAGTCCTTCAGCCTGGCCGGTATGCGTATCGGTACGGCGGTCGCCAACCCCGACATCATGGCGGAGTTCATGAAGACCAAGGACTCCTACAACATGGATGCCATCAGCCAACTGGTTGGCCTGGTTGCCATGGACGACTACGCCCATATGGAGATGAACGCCGGGTACGTCTGTGTCACCCGCGAGCGGGTTCGCCAGGAACTCATCGCCCTCGGTTTTGATGTGCCCGACTCCCAGACCAACTTTGTGTTGGCACGATGGAACGGCAGCCCCAGCGCAAAAGAACTCTTCGAGCGCCTGGGTGAGCAGGGTATCCTCGTGCGCTACTTCAATGCACGCCGACTCGAAAACGCCCTCCGCATCACCATCGGCACCGATGAAGAGTGCGATACCCTCTTGGCAGCTCTCCGGGGCATGGTGGGGTAGACAGGGACTGGCACGCACTCGAACCCTTGCTGAAAGCGTACTCCTAACGTGGGGGAAGGTCCGTTGAACATGGGTGTCTGTCCCAAACTTCGCGATCACGTCGTTGGTGGAAAATATGCGCCTCCATCCGTGGTGACTCTTGCCCAAGGCCCGAAAAGCGTGGTCATCAGGATCATCCAACTTCTACGGCTGCCTATTCAAACGCGCAATGGTATTTTCCAAGCGCGGCATGCCGGCAATCCATTCCATTTTCACTTTCGTCCCTCACAACGATTGACTCCGAGTAGTCCTAGGCGTATATTAAATGCATGTTTGTGCTCAAGAACAATAACCATGGACCGATCAAGCCGCCGCTGAGCACATATTCGGGAAGACCTCGCTTCGGCCAGGGTCTGGAAGGAGTGTATGGGTGCCCATTTCAAGCCTTATCGTTCGCACCGCTGAAGATCGAACTGAGGCAATCAGCGCCGAGCTTGCCACCCACCCCGCCATCGAAGTGAGCCACGTGACTACTGGCTCCATCGCAATTGTTACGGAAACCCCGGACGACGATGTCGACAAGCACCTGTGGAAACAGATAGAGGCCATTCATGGCGTCAACTTCGTGGAATTGATTTACCACAACTTTGAAGACCTGGAAGGAGCAGAGCATGAAAACAAGCAGACGTGATTTTATTCGCCAGTCCGCCCATCTAGCCGCCATGGCAGCCTTGGGGGCAGCGTTGCCTGCGGGCGCAGCAGGCGGAGTTCCGCTTCCCGACGGTCTTCATTGGCAAAAGGCCCCCTGCCGTTTTTGTGGCACGGGGTGTGGGGTTATGGTCGGGGTAAAAGGCGGGCGCGTGGTGGCGGTGCAGGGTGACCCGGACTGTGGTGTCAACAAGGGACTCCTTTGTGTCAAGGGCTACTATGCGGGTGCTATTCTCTACGGTAAGGACCGCCTGACCCACCCCATGATTCGCAAGGACGGAAAGCACGTCAAAGCCACCTGGGAGGAGGCCATCGAACTCATCGCCGATAACGTCATGAAAGACTCGGATCGGTTCAGCATTTACGGCTCGGGTCAATGGACGGTTCCCGAGGGCTACATAAACTTGAAATTTATTAAAGCGGGACTGAGCAACAACCATCTTGATCCCAATGCACGTCTGTGCATGGCCAGTGCGGTGGTGGGTTTTATCACGACCTTTGGGGTGGATGAACCCTCGGGTTGCTATGAAGATCTGGATGAATGCGACACGGTCATTACGTGGGGCAACAATTGGGCAGAAATGCACCCGGTGCTCTTTTCGCGCTTCATGGATCGGAAGCGGAGTCTGCCCAAGTACCAACAGAGCGAAATTACATACATTGACATGGGGACCCGGAAGACCCGATCCTCCAGTGCGGCAAATTACTATCTGGAGTTTGTGCCCCAGACGGACCTGGCCATTGCCAACTGCATCTGCTACCAGCTTATCGAGAATGACACCTACGACAAGGAATTCGTCGCGCAGCACACACGTTTCAAGGCCAACGATGGCGCGGACTTGACTATCGAGGAATTCAAGGGCTTCCTGGACGACTACACGCCCGAGAAGGTGGCGGAGCTTTCCGGGATCTCTGTCGGGCATCTCAAGATGCTGGGTGAGATTTTCGGCGACCCGAAGCGCAAGGTGCTTTCCCTGTGGTGCATGGGTGTAAACCAGCACACCCGGGGTACGTGGATGAATAATCTCATCTACAATGTCCATTTGCTTGCTGGCAAGATCGCTAAGCCCGGCTCTACCCCCTTCTCATTGACCGGACAGCCCAGCGCCTGTGGTACGGCACGGGAAGTAGGCACCCTGGCCCATGCCCTGCCCGGTGGGCGTGTGGTAAAGAACGAGGAACACCGGAAGGACTGCGAAGATCTTTGGAACGCGGTTCCCGGCTGCATCAACCCCAAACCGGGCTTTCACACGGTACGGATGTTCGAGGGCCTTGCGGCGGGCGAATTGACGAGCATGTGGGTGCAAGTAACCAATCCGGCCCACAGCATGCCCCACCTGCACAAAAATCTTGCCAACGCGGAAGACCGTTTCCTGGTGGTCTCCGATGTATACCCCACGGCAACAACACGTCTCGCCAAAGTGGTGCTGCCTTCGGCGCTCTGGGTCGAGAAAAACGGAATCTTCGGAAACTCGGAACGGCGTACGCAGCAATGGTTCAAGGCCGTGGACCCGCCGGGAGAGGCCCGCGACGATTTATGGCAGGTGCTCGCGGTGGCGCACCGCATGTATAAAAAGGGTTTCAAAGGACTTCGGGACCGCGACGGGAATTTTCTGCTGGCAATCCGCGATGAAAATGGCAAAGAAATCGAGGCGTGGAAGTGGGAGGTCTTCAAAGACTTTAACGTGGACCGTGTCCTTTTTGAGGAGTACCGTAAACTTACGTTCAAGAAGCACAAAGACGTGGCCCCGTATGATGTGCTGGTCGAGCACCACGGCCTTCGCTGGCCGGTGGTTCAGGATGACCAGGGCGTGTGGCGCGAAACCACCCGGCGCTTCGTTGAACACGAGGATCCCTATGTCGAGGAAGGCAAGGGCATTCAGTTTTATGGGGCCAAGGCGGGCGATGATCGGGCCATTCTCTGGGCACGCCCTTACGAAGCACCGCCAGAAGTTCCCGATAAGGACTACCCGCTCTGGCTCTGCACCGGCCGCGTCCTTGAGCATTGGCACACGGGAACCATGACCCAACGGGTCAAGGAGCTTCACAACGCCATGCCCCGGGCCTACGTGGAATTTCACCCGATTGATGCCCGGGAGATGGGTATACAAGACGGCGACAAGATTCGGATTCAGTCGCGCCGGGGTTCCATCGTGCTCCCTGCCTGGGTGCGGGGGCGCGGTCTTCCCCAGCGCGGCATGATTTTCGTTCCCTTCTTCGACGAGACCAAGCTCATCAATGAAGTCACCTTGGATGCGTACTGTCCGATGTCGAAAGAGCCTGACTACAAGAAGTGTGCCGTCCGCGTGGAGAAGCTGGCATGAGATACCTTGCCTTGATTCCACTACTTTGCGCCGGGGCGGTGACTTTTTGCGTTACGACTTCCCTGGTGGATGCCAAAAGCACCCAGGATATCACGCCATCGGCCCAGGCCAATACGGCGGATTCGGATACGATTGCCACTGCCGAACGGGCGGCCCGTGCCACCCACCGGGCCTTCTACACCGCGCCGCCGATTGTCCCCCATGATCTCTACCCGGCCTCAGCGAGCAATTGTCTCGTCTGTCACAGCAAGAAGGGGACCTACTTTGGAAAGATCAGTCCCAGGACACCCCATCCCCAGTTGACCAATTGCACCCAGTGTCACCTTCCATCCAAACCCGCTTTCGTATACGTCGAGGCGGACTTGGTGGAGACCTCGTGGAAAGGATTAGAAACACCGACGGCGGCCCCCCGTGCCAATCGGGTCATACCCCCCACCATGCCCCACCGGAAATTTATGCGGGAAGATTGCCAGAGCTGCCACAGCTACCAGAGTCCCTACACGTCGATGCGGACACCCCACCCGCAGCGCATGAACTGTGCCCAGTGCCACGTGCCCGCAGCGGATACGGAGTTCACCATAGAAAAGGCGCGGAAACTCCCGGTACGCTGAGAGACGTTGTTGGAATACCATTCATAGATCAAGCTGCAGATTTGATGGTGGATTGTTTTGCTGTCAGTGTGCCAATTCGTGGGTGAAGAGCTGTTTCTTCGCCACATGCTCTTTCGACAGATCCACCAGATGCTGGTGGTGGGTGAAGTAGATGACCTGGGTCCGTGCGGAGAGTTCCCCGAGCACCTTCAAGGTGGCCGCTGCCCGCTGATCGTCAAAATTTACCAGGATATCGTCTAACACAAAGGGAATGGGTGGATTCTTTTCGAGGTGCCGCTCCAAACTGGCAAGGCGGAGGGCGAGGTAAAGCTGATCGGCGGTGCCTTCGCTCATGCCCGCCACATGGACCAGACCATCGGTATCGGAGCGCACGCCGTGGAGTACATGGTGTCCCTTGCTGTCGTAGTCGGCTCGGAGTTCCTGGAAGGAGTCCAGGGTGAGGGTTGCGAAGATTTTGCTGGCACGGGCCAGGAGGGGATCCTGGTTGGCGGCGCGGTATCGCTCTATGGCCTCCTTGAGGACATGGGCAGCTACGGTGAGCCGGGCGTATTCCCGGGCATCGTCGGCCAGGGTTGCGAGAAGGCCCTGGGCATCGTCCGCCAGGGCCGCAACTTCCGTGTTACTCCCATCCATCTTCGCCAGATCACCTTCCATCTTCCCGATACCCTGGTTGACCTCATCCCGTTTTTTCTCAACGTCCGCCAATTCCGCTTCGAGGGCGGATAAGCGGGCCGCGATGGCATCGGTGTTTTTGTGAGAATCGGTTTCCACAAAGGCCTCAGGAGCCACTCCCTGAGATATTTCCAGGAGACGCTCATCCAAGGCCTGCACGGTATCGGTGCTTTCCTTGCGCTGCCTGGCGCGGTCCTCGGCTGTTACCAGTTCTTCCACGGCATTCACCCCGGCCAGGGCCAGAAGGTCGGACAACTCGGTTTCGGCACGATGAAGAGCCGCTTCGGATTCGGTAAGACGGGTTGCCTCGTCCTCCCGTTGTTTTTGCAGTTCCCCCTGCCGAATCGCGTGTTCCCGTTGCTCTTTGAGCTGGGCATAGAGGGCGGGCACCAGCACCTCCTGGGGCTGATCTTCCAAAGCCGCCGTGTGGGCCAGCTCCGCCACAGCGGCCAGGTATTCTTCATTGCTCCCATCGATTTCGGCAATACGCGCTTCCAACAACTCGGTGGCATCCAGGGTCGAAAACAATTCGGTGAGAAGTTCCAACTTCGCCCCGGCTTCGGTTGGGGAGATGTCGGCTCGTGCGCCAATGGCCGCCATCATCTCGGCCCAATCCCCGCGCCAGGAGGCCTCCGCCGCCGCAAGCCGAGTCAACGTCTGATCGCCCTCGGCAATTTCCTCGGCCAGTTCACCCAAGGCCTCCGTTGCTTTCTGGTGTTGCTGCGTATGTTTCTGATGTCGCGCCAATGCACCCTCAGCCTGCGCCAGCACCTCGGCCAGGGTGTCCCCTTTTTTCGGTGTATTTTCGCCTATGGATTCCAGGGCGGAAACCAGATCGGAACGGCAGCCGCTGCTCTTCTCTATATACTCGGCGAGGGCAGCCTCCTCGGTTTTCAGACGCTGAATATCCTCCAGAATAGCGCGGTACTCCGTGCGCCACTCGGCCATCTCGGCGGGACTTCGGGGGGTGATGCCCGTGGACTCCCACAAGGCCACCCATTCGGACTGGTGCTGGGCGTGACGTTCCGCCCCTTCGGCCTGGGTATTTGCCAGGTGTTTCAGTTTCGCTTTCACGGCATCGCGGCTGCTTTCCAATTGGGCCAGCCGGGCCGCACGGTCCGATTCCCGACGCAAGCGGTCGGCGATTTCGTCGGTCTGCCGGGTGAGGGCTTCCACGGCATCCGCCAGGTTACCCGCTATGGTCACCTCCCGAATGAGCACGCGGGCTTCTTCCGAATCCACCGCATCGGGAACAACACCCTTTTCCCAGGCATCGCGGGCCAGCCGCCATCCTGTTTCCCGGGATTCACGGCGGGCACCCAGCTCACTCTCCGTTGGCACGTGCTGGGCACGTTGCAGGGCATCGAGTTCTTTTTCGAGGGCAGCCCGTTCCTCTTCCAGTGTGCGAATTTCTTCCGCCCACCGTTGGGATTCCGCCTTATTTGATTCCATTTGGATCCGAAAACGCTCGATAGTGCTGGTGCCAGGCAGCGAAAGCACTTCGAGTTCTTCCTGCGTGCCCGACCAGTCGCTAAGACGGGCCTGGGCCTTATCGACTTTCCGGGAGAGTCCTTTGGCGGCGACGCGGTGGGTGGCGTGCTCGTCTTCCAGGCTGGCGAGGGGACGGGCAGCGCGGATGGCCCGTATCAGCCCTTCCTCCTCGGGCAGATCGCCCAATTTGGCCAGGCGCTCCTCGTGCCTGAGCACTTTTCTCGTGATTTTTTTCCGTTGTGCCTCGGCGTGTTTTTTGTCCTTCTCATTGGCCTGAAACTGCCGGGACAGCTCGTTGATGTGCTGCGGAATGCCGGGCGCGGGGCGGAGGGTCTCGATTTCCGAAAAGGCGACATCGCACTTCAAGGCCCGAAGGATCTTCGCCGCGTCGGCTTGTTTCTGGCGAAGTTCGGGGTCGAGCTTTTTCTCCTTGTCTCCAAGGGCCTTACGGTTGACCACATGACGTTCGTGGAGCGATTCGATGCGGGGTTCCTGCGCCAACAGAGCCTCGTCCAGCTCCAAGTTCGCCAGTTGTTTCTCCAGCCGTTGCAGGTTGGCCTCAGCGATTTGATGCTGTTCCTTTGCCATTGCCAGGGCCTGAATAGCGGTGCTTCGCCGTTCAGTAAAGTCATCCGGCAGCAGGACTGCATCGGCAACCTTCTCCAGTTGTTCCTGTGCCAGCGAGCGCTTGAAAAGGAGGGGCAGAGCCTGCTGGATGCGCTCCAGCCGATTCTGTTCCTCGGTTAACACACGGATTTTTTCCAGGAGGACATCGCGCTGTTGCCAGGCCGCCTCCAGGGCTTCATTTTGTTCAGACCACGCCTTGGGCAGGAGTTGTTTCTCCTTCATCGCCGAACGTTTCTTTTTCAGTTGACTCAGGGCGCTGTTGATGGACGACGAACTTGCACGAGGTCGAAAAAGAACGCTCGCCCGGTCTTCCAGTTCCTTCAGCACGCCCTTCAGATTACCCATGCCCGCCGCCGCCGAAAACAGGGCCTGCCCCACATCGCCCTCACCGGCCACGAGGGTCTTGCCACCGTCCACCAATTGCTCATGACTGAGACCAAAGAGATGCGTGAAGGTTTCCTCGTCCACGCCCCCGAGGAAGGGTGCCAGCACGTCATCGGGCAATGTAGTCTTGTTGTCCTCGGCCAGGAGTGTCCCCTTGTTGCCCTTGCGCCGGAAGAAGGCCAGGGATTCTTTCTCATTTTTGAGTGTAGCCCCGATGCGCAACGATGACATCGGATGCAGAAAGTCGTCGTTGGTGCGCGGCCCGATGCCATAAAGTAGTTGGGTGATGGCCCGGAGGGTCGTGCTCTTGCCTGCTTCGTTGGGCCCGTAGACAAGGTGGAGTCCGTAGTTGCCATCGGAGAGATCCAGCGTGTGATCGTCGAAGCCGCCGAAGGCCTTGAGGTGGAGTCGTTCGATTTTCATTGGCCCGCCTCCATAGCGCGCCACGCCCTGCGAATGGTCGGCTCGGCCTCGCCCAGGATTGTTGTCAGCAAGGCGGGATCTGAAAAATCGAGGGCCTCATCCCCTGTTTTGAGATCGGACGGTAACTTATCTTGCAGGGGCTTTAATAGTTCGGATAGTCCCTCCAAGGCGGCCTCGTCGGACTTCATGGACGCGACCACCTCGTGGAGCATGGCGAGGGGCCCATCGTCGAAGGCATCACCCGCCCCTGAATCCAGGGGCCGCGTGCGGACCTTCACCTTTTCCACCCAGACCTGTTCACCGCCATGGATGTTGGCCGCGTTGCGCAATTCATTTTGCAGCGACACCCCATCCGCAACAAGCTGATCGTGGATTTCTGTTTTACCCGTAATCACCACGCGCACGGCGAGAAAACGGTCGCCCGCCTCTTCCAGGGCCGTCTCCAGCCGTTGAGAAAACTGGTCCACGCACGTGCCCACGTCGGCACAGGTGCTGGCATCCAGTTCTATTTCCGTCCAACGAAGTACGTCCAGAGTCTCAAAGCGCACCGAATGATCGCCCTGCTCATCCACGTCCACAACCAGGCAACCTTTTTTTTCGGTCTCACGGATATGGCGGCCCTGGATACAACCGGAATACCAGATGGCGGGTTCCTCGGGATGAATGCACTCCTGTTGATGAATGTGGCCCAGCGCCCAGTAGTCGTAGCCCAAGTGCGTCAACCCGGCCACCGTGCAGGGCGCGTAATCGTCGTGGCCTTCGTAGCCCGTGAGGCTCGTATGAAGCAAACCGATGTTGTAGGCATTGCTCACGGGCGGGGGATACTTGGCGCTGAGATCCTTGGAGACTGACTTCGTGGCAAAGCCCTGCCCGTGGAGCGCCACACCGAGTTCTTCAAGATGGACCGTCTCGGCCTTCCTGGTGGAAAAGGTGTGGACATTGTCGGGCAAGCGCAAACTCTTCGTCATGACGCTTTGGGCATCGTGGTTCCCCGCGATAAGGAATACCGGGATTTCGGCCTTATTAAGGCGGGCCATCTGGCGGACAAAGTAAAGTCCCGTGTTGTGGTCCTTCCAGTCGCCATCGTAAACATCCCCCGCGATGAGGACAAAATCGACGGCCTCGTCCAGCGCGATATGGACCAGATTCTGCAGGGCGCGGCGGGTCGCCCCCCGAATCTCTTCGACGGGGGCACCTTCATATTGGGACAAACCCCGCAAGGGACTGTCGAGGTGAATGTCTGCGGCGTGAATAAACTTAAACATCGGTATCCTTCGCTCAAGACTGAAGTGGCCGGACCACAACCCAAGACCGTCATCCCCGCGCACGCGGGGATCCAGTGGTGTTACGATGTGCTCCTGCCGCGTTCTGGATTCCCACTTTCGTGGGAATGACGCGGGATTGTCTTGTTTTGGTAGCGGTTTTTCCAGATTAAGACGCTATAATTTTCCAAGTGGCCGTCAGGCCACCTCACAACGACAGCTTATATTTCCCGAGCATCGTGTATAGGTTCACCAGGGCCTTGTTCATGATCTCCTCGCCCGTACCGATGGGCACCCAGCTTACGCTCGCATCGGCGCCGTAGCCGCCCAGCGATGCGGCCTCAATGGTGGGAAAATACATGTGGTGCCCGTTGCAGTAGCCCACGAAAATTGCTTTCATGTCCCAGGCCCGTTCTTTCAGGCGGAGGGCGTGGTCACAGAAAAATTCGCCGGAGCCGCCGACCAGGGCCAGTTCGTTATTGATGAGCAGGGTGGTGAGGTGGGGCTGAATCCGGTCGCCCTTCATGGACGCGAAAGCCGCCTTGCCAAATTCGGGGAAGAAGGCTTCCGCCAGGAGGCCCTGTATGATCGGGTTGTCCACCGGAATGCGGGTTGTGTAGGAAAAGGTCTCGTCCATGCCCTGGATGCTCGGCTTCTCCGGCACCGTGGTCTCGATGGCCTGTGCAATTTTCACGACTTCCTGGCCGATAGCCGCGCCAAATTTCTCAATGCCCTGCGTATCCGCAGTCGGCTTGCAGGACATATCGCCCGCCGCGCCCTGAAGAAAACCCACGTTCGTACCGAGTTCCTTTTCCACATAGGCCATCATCTGGCCGGGCCATTCGGCGGAAAAGAGCAACTCAGCGGCAGGCAACATCGTCGGGTGGGCTGCGTAGTTCACCATCAGGGCAATGGGCTTGCCATCAAGATCGTCGAAGCGCACCACGCTCAGTTCCGAATCCGTGGGCTTGGGTTCGATTTTCTTGTGTCGATTGCGATTCATCTGGACATCTGCGGAACCCCAGCCGATGCGGGCATCCTGCACGTTGGTTGCTGCCTCGTTGATAACCGCAATCAGCTTCTTTTCCAACGTCCCCACATAGGCCACGGCATCATCGAACTTGCCCTTGCCCATGCCTTCTTCGTCCTTGAGTTCGATTACGGGGCCGTGGTGCGTGTGAGAACCGGAGAGCATGACAAAGGTGATACCCGATGTTTCTTTCACTGCCGCCCGAATGCGATCCATCATGTCGGTTTCGGGGGAACGTCCGAGATCGAGGCCCACAAGGGCGAGTTTGGTATCGCCCACTTCAATCATGACCGCCTTGGCGTGAAGCGGGTCGCGCACCCCTTCGGATAGGGCGTCATGGCGATCACCGTAGCCCCACATGGGCATGGAGGCCGTCGGCGTAATATCCGCCTTGGCAAATCCCACGCGGAAGGTTTCCGCCATGGCCGGATTGAGGAGGAAGGCGACAAACAAGATGGGCAGGAGGTGGATAATACGGGGACGCATGGAAAAATCCTCTTTGGTGGCGGGATTGATGTTTGTCCTTGGGAAACGAACTTGAATTATGGGGCATACCCCAGTAGGAAACAAGGCAGACCCGGAAAGCGGATTAAAAGTCCCGAAAGCTCATCAAAGGACTGGCAAGGGTGCCACCCTCACACGCAGCCGGTTCCCGGCTAAGTTTGCGGGTGTGGGTTCGCCGATACTCCCCGCCACGCCATGCAAACGGAAAAAGTGATGCGGCAGCCCCAACCAAAACTCACTGTTTGCGTCACGTGCTCCCACATGTTCTGCACCCGCAAGCTCCTCCGCTTCGCTCCCCCGCGTGAGGGTGACACCCATAGGCATCCATGTGCGCACCGATCTAGTCCTCAAAAATCCCATCAAAGTCGCAACGCTCAAACACATCGAGGGCGGTGTGGGCGCTGGCGTTGAAGACCTGCCGTCCATCGGCCTCGAAGGCTTCCCGCGCCTTCGTGTAGGCCGCTTCCTGCCGGGCCACGTCGGGCACGCCAATCTGGTCGCCCACCTGGTAATACTTGCTGCTGAAATGAAGCCCCCGAATCAGGTCGATGTTGTCTTCGGTAATGGTAATCTTGCCCGGCTCAAAGCGCTTCGGTAGCTCGCCGTAGTCGTGGTCCAGCCCGATGAGGTACACCGGATTACAGCCCAAGTGGTAGGCCAGTTGCAGCATGATATAGGTCACCGTGCTCCCCAGATGGACCACCGAGGCAAAATCCGTGGAGAACTGGGGATAAAGCTCTTCCCAGTAGTAACGCTGTCCGCGCATTCGCGGCGCGTTGAAAAAAACCGTCTGGCTATCCGCCTTGAAGGCGTAGGCATTGTAGAGCGCCGCCATTTTGATGGGCCCCTTCACCCGCCCCACGTCGTGACGCCGCAATTCCAGTTGCTCGATATCTTCGTAGACAAGGTACGACGTGTGAAAGCCCCACTCGGGAAAGGCAGAAAAAATTCCGTTGCAGCCCATGGTCAACTCCCGGCGGAGCTTCGCCATATACGTTTGCTGAAGGCTGGGGCCATTGGCGATGATAAAACAACGCCGGTCCTTCTGCTTATCGCGCATGAGGGCCAATCGCTGCTGGCTGCCCCTGCGGTGGGTGAAACGGGGCATGCCCCAAGGCCCCAACGTGAGACCGACGCGATCAAAGTACTGGTGACGCGCTTTAAGCAGGCGCCAGTACGCTAGTGGCAGGGCGGCCTTGGGGAACTTTGGGGTCCAGGCAAGCATCAGGCGTCCGGGAGTTTCAGCGGCGTCTCGGAGATAATAATTCCGTCTTCATCCGCATGAAGATAGTGGCCCGGCTCAAAGGTCACGCCCGCAAAGCGCACCGGGACGTTGCGATCACCCAAGCCCCGTTTTTCCGTCTTGCAGGGATGGGTACCGAGGGCCTTCACGCCCAAATCCATCTCGGCGATATCCGCCGAATCCCGGATACAGCCATTGATAACGATTCCCGACCAGCCATTCTTCACGGCCTTCGCCGCCAGCATGTCGCCCAGCATGGCCCGCCGCATGGAACCGCCGCCATCCACCACCAACACTTTGCCTTCGCCCGCCTCGGCCACGCATTCGCGCACCTTGCTGTTGTCTTCGAAGGCCTTGATCGTCTCAATG
>JAJRPE010000391.1 GCA_024280935.1 Candidatus Hydrogenedentota bacterium | reverse complement strand
GCGTGGGCATCCATGTGGGCCAATCCAGCGAGAGCCAGAGTTCCCGTGCCAGCGTGGCGTAAAAAGTCGCGACGATTGTAGTTTTGCTGCATGGTTTGTATCTCCCTTGAGGTTGACTCAAGCTCGCTACGACACTTTTTGGGTGCCGTGGGCCGCTCCTTGTACTCTGTGGACTTGGTGGACAGCCCGTGAGGTGCCAAGGTCCACTCAGTCCACAGCGTCCACCAAGTCCACAGGAGTCGGCGATGCTGTAGTTTTGGTTTAAGGTTGTCTGTTAGCCGGTGACTTCGGCGCGTTTGCGGGCTACGACTTGTTTTACCAACTCATCCACCACCACGCCCGCCAGCAACACTGCACCGATAATAGCAAATTCCAATTGGGAGGGCAGACCCAGAATATTTATCGCATTGTAGAGCACGCGTATAACCGCCGTGCCGATGACAACACCGAGTATGCTGCCTTCACCACCCCGGAGACTGCACCCCCCTAGCACGGCGGCAGCGATGGCGAAGAGTTCGTAAAACTCGCCCATGCCGGCCGGTTGCACCGTGTTGAGATCCAGGGCGAAGACGATGCCGCTGAATCCGGCGCAGAGGGAGCAGACCACGTAGGCACCGATGGTGACACGGTCGGTGTTGATGCCGCTGTAGCGGGCCGCTTCTTCGTTGCGCCCCAAGGCGAAGAGATAGCGGCCATAGATGGTGAATTGCAGGAAGAAACCGGCCAGCAGGGCGACGATAATCATCGAAATGAAGGGGACGGGCAGCGCAAAGTCCCCCAGCGGGATGGAGCCGGTTGCGAGTTTACCCAAGCCTTCAAAGCCTGCGCCGAAGCCCACACTCTGGTCTTCGGTGGCGTAACGCCCGATACCACGAAGAAACAGGAGACTGCACAGGGTCACCACGAAAGGTTGGAGCTTCATCTTGGTGATGAGGAGGCCGTGAAAGAGTCCGATGAGCGCCGAACCCACGAGCAAGGTCGGCACGACGACCCAGGGTGAGTACCCCTTGCCGAGAAGAAGGGCCAGCAGAGTGCCTGTCAGGCCGACGACTGATCCCAGGGACAGATCGATGCCCCCTGAAATGATCACAAGGGCAACGCCCACGCCGAGGACACCATAGAGGCCGGTCCAGCGGAAGGTATTTTGCATATTATAGGCCGAAAGAAAGTTCTCGCTTTTCATGGCCGTGAACACACAAATTACGACCAATAAACCGAATATGCCCAGTGTTTTCTTCATACGCGTGTGCGCACTCCTTTTTTATGTAGGATAGGCGTCCCGCCTGTCATGGGTCATGCAAGGCAACCTGCTGTCATGACAGCCGAGAAGCCTGTGCCACCCTATCGTTTACGCCGCCACGACATTTCCCGTGGCGAGATACATGACGGCTTCCTCGCTTAACTCCTCATGGGTGAGTTCGCCGCTTAGTCGGCCTTCATGGAAGATAAGGGCACGATCCGGGAGGTGGAGAATCTCCTCCATCTCGCTGGAAACAAAGATTATGGCGACACCCGATTCGGCGAGTTTTTCCATGAGCTGATAAATCTCTCGTTTGGCCCCCACGTCGATGCCCCGAGTGGGTTCATCCAGCAGGAGGATACGGGGTTTCAGCGCAAGCCACTTGGCCAGCACGACTTTCTGCTGATTGCCCCCCGAGAGCACCTGGGCTAGCTGTTGGTCACTGGGTGTTTTGATGTTGAGTTTGCCCACCATCTCCTGGCTGATGGCCCGTTCTTGCGCACGATTCAGAAGGCCCCGACGCTGATCACGTTTCAGGCTTGCCAAGCTGCAATTCTCGCGCACCGACATTTCGAGGATGAGACCATGTTGCTTTCGGTCCTCAGGTACAAGGGCGATACCCGCACGAATCGCATCGACCGGGCTGGTGATGGTACATTGTTCTTCGCCTACTGTGATGGTACCTGCCAGCGCGGGAACCGCGCCAAACAGTGCCTGAAGCAACTCGGTTCGCCCTGCCCCGACCAGGCCCCCGATGCCGATGATCTCGCCCGCCCGTACCGTGAAGGAAACGGTGTGTCCGGGATAGGCCGGGGTCACCAGTTCACGTACCCGCAGCACCTCCGCGCCCAGCTCACGTTTCCTGTACTCGCGGTCCGCAGAAAATTCGCGTCCGATCATAAGCTTTACCATGTTGTCGTGGTTAATATCTGTCTTCGCCAACTCACCCGCATTCTGTCCATCCCGCAAGACCACAACGCGGTCGGCCAGGTCGGTCACTTCGCCAAGGCGATGGGAGATGTAAATGATACTGACACCCCTTTTTTGCAGGTCACGGATGACCCTGTAGAGATTGTCTGTCTCCCGTTGCGACAGGCTCGATGTAGGCTCGTCCATGATTAGGATACGGCTTTCAACCGAGAGGGCCTTGGCGATTTCCACCATCTGCTGTTGGCCCACGGAAAGATCGCGGACGAGGGTGCGCGGAGAGAAATCGAGTCCCACCTGCTGGAGCAGCTCGGCGGATGCCTCATCAATGGCATGGCGGCTGACCACGCCCCATCGATGGGGTTCCCGTCCGAGAAAAATATTGGCCCCAATATCGAGATTGTCGGCGAGATTCAGCTCCTGGTGAATCAGGGAAATGCCCAAATCAGTGGCGGCTTGGATTGAGCCAATGGAGACCTCTTGGCCCTCCAGGCGAATCTCCCCCGCGTCGGGCGCTTGGATGCCCGCGAGGATTTTCATGAGCGTGCTCTTGCCCGCACCATTTTCACCGATAACGGCCAGCACTTCACCCGCATGAAGGTCGAGACTGACCCTGTCCAGCGCCTTGACGCCGGGGAATTGCTTGCTGAGATCGGTGACTTTGAGCAAGGGTGTCGCGGGGGAGTCATCGGTCATGAGCTGTTTTCGTGCCTTGAGGGTCGAAGACGCGCCGCAGGCGGGGACAGTTTCCGATTGCGAAATTTTCGTGGTGAATTGAAATGGCATCGTTGCCCAATCGGTAACTGTACCCCGTTGGCTGTATCGGTGGCGGTGAGCAAAAACTCCAGCATGTCATCATTCCTCTTGATAGCTGTCCTGTGCATCGCACCCGGCACAGCCG
>JAJRPE010000390.1 GCA_024280935.1 Candidatus Hydrogenedentota bacterium | reverse complement strand
GCCACCTTGAGGCTCCGCAGGTGCTTCAGCACCGGCGCGGTGTTTTTCAGGAGTTCGGGGTGTTCTATGGCGAACTGGCCCGTGCCGGGGGCATCACTCTTGCCCTCGCTGGGCGGGAGAAGTATGTACATTGATGAGACCTATTTGTAAGGCAGCCGTTTCCGTAATCTATCACTAAAAAAAGGACCAAACTACGTAGGACGACCGTCTCGGCTGTCACGACAGACGGTACGTCTGTCAAAAAACCAAGTGCGCGCAGACCTTCCGTAGAGGCCGTGAACGGCCCGTGACAACCGGGACGGATGTCCTACATTCGTGCCTTCGTGGCAAAAACCTTGTTAAGATCAAAAGGAGCTTTTTGGGGTGTGCGTGATTGCAGCTACTTGAAGGTTATTTCATCCAACACATCGCCGGATTCCTTAATCGCCGAATAGTGCATGCCCGTATCGTCAATTTCGACGAGCCAAACGTGTGGGGTTCCCTCGGCCTTTTCCAGGTACCAGCGATCCGGTTCGGGAACATCACGGGGGTTGATCCCGAAACAGCCATCGCCTAGATACACGGTGCCCGACTCCGAAACCTGGTCGCCCTTGAGCACCTTCGTGCGCTTAAAGGTGTGGTCGTGGTTTTCCAAGGCCACACGGAGTGCATGTTGGTCAAAGATCGGCAGCCAGTTTTCTCGTCCTGCGACGGCACGCCCATCCTCAAAATCCCGGTGACTGGGATACAGGGGCGCGTGGTAGATCGCAATGGTATTGCGGGTGTCGGCGTGGGCGGCGAGGGTGCTGTCGAGCCATGCCGCCTGTTCGCCGCCGTGGGGCACGGAATGCCCCGAATCCAACACGATCAGCACCGTATCATCCCGTAGAGAACGTGTATAATAGGATGAGTCGCCCTGAGCGAAGTAGCCGTAGTAAAAGGGAGCCACCTCGGCGGGGGAGCCATCCTTATCATTGGCTTCGTGATTGCCCATGGCAAGGATCATGGGCACCATAACACCATCGTCGGTCACCATGTTTTGATCCCACATGTTGAGCCACTTATCCCACATCCACGCATTCTTAAACGCGCCGTTGCCATAGGCGATGTCGCCGCCCACAAGGCCGAACATGGGGTTCAGGTTGCCCGCCATCTTTGTAAGCCTCCAGGCGCGGGGCAGAATGCTCATGTCACCGCCAGAGATAAACCGAATCGGCGCGTTCTTCGGGGGCAGGGGGCGAAAGCGGCGTTCTTTGGTCAGGGCTTTGTTGCCCGCCGCTACGACGAAATAATAGACAGTGCCCGGCTCCAGTTCGGTGGCCTCAACATCGTAGATATAGCGTCCATCCCGCAATCCGGGGATTTGGTGAACGTTGCCCGATGCACGCTGGGCGTAGGCGGCAAGATCGCCGTCCCTGGACTCGGTATCAAAAAGGAGCCGGAGGTCTTCGTGAAGTTTTGGGCTGTGGAAATTCACCGTCATTGTCGTGCTTGGGTCGTGCTGCCACGTCAGGTAGACGTGGTGGGACGTGGTGCAGCCCGCAACGGATAGCAGTAGCAAGGTTACGATGGCGGTCATGAAGATTCGGCGCGTGTATAACATGGGGAACTCCTGGTTGCTGCGCATGATGTATTGTAAGCGGTGGCACGGTGCGGTGTCATCTTCAGGCAGCGAAATTTTCCGTGGCTTGCAAAGAACACAGCAAGGGTGCCACCTACACACGCAGTCGGTTCCCGGCTAAGTTTGTGGGTGTGGGGTTGCGGAATTTATCTCGAAATTATCATCGTTGCTGAAACGCATGTTGCGAACACCTGTGGAATCGATGAAATCCATAGGTTCGCCCAAGCACATAGGTCTCATAAAACACGCGGTCTGCCATCAAAGCGCCGACTCCGCGAATAAACGCTATACTACGTGGCAGAGCCACGCACCATCCCCAAGTCGAAAAGGAGTAAGAGTACCGTGAAGTTGATACAAGAATACGGCAGCACCGCCGCCATCCTGATTGCGGGCGTGGTCGTAATCGCCTGGATACTGAATCCGCAGCCCCATCCCCTGGAGGGCGAAATGGCCCCCGCCTTCCAACTGCCCCTCGCCTCAGGCACTACGGTGGACCTGGCCCAACACCTCGGCAAGGACGTGGTGGTGCTCGATTTTTGGGCGTCCTGGTGTCCGCCCTGCCGCAAAGGCTTGCCCATGGTGGATGCTGTCGCGAAGCACTTCGCCGACCAGCCCGTCGCGGTCTATGGGGTGAACATCCGCGAGAGCGCGGCGCTGGTGGCCAATTTTGTCGAAACGGCCAAACTCGATTTGCCCATATTGTTGGACGACACGGGCATCGTGGCGGATGAGTATATCGTGACGGGCATTCCGCAGACGGTCATTATCGACAAGGGGGGCCGAATCCAAAAAATTCATACAGGGGTGGGCTTCGCCTTTGAAGAAAAGCTCAAAGCCGAGATTCAGGCCCTGCTTGATGGCACCGTGGAAACGGAGTAAAAGGGGGCGCGAGGCCGTATAAAATTGTCTTCCTGATTGTCGCGGCGTTAAGCCATGGAGGGGGGCTAAGGGGGGGCTTCCCGCCTTACAAGAGCGTGCGGGAGAAAAATCGCACGAGGCCCTTGTGGTAACGCACTGCTTGAAATCCTTCAAGGAACTTTGCTCAAATGGTCCAAGGGTTCTCGTGGTCCCAATGAGATCCTTTGCCTCAAACACGTACCCGCAAAAACAGGAAGATACCAACATGAATTTACTTGCGCGCATCAAAACTGTGGCTCCATGCCTCATGGTACTTTGCCTTCTCGCTACAGCGTCGGCCTATGCCGCAGATGGACAGTGGAGTCCTGAAAAGGCGCAACAATGGTATCAGGCCCAGGACTGGATCGTGGGCGCCAACTTTTCCCCCAGCACCGCCATCAATCAGTTGGAAATGTGGCAGGCGGATAGTTTTGACCCCAAAACCATCGACCGTGAATTGGGTTATGCGGCGGGCATCGGTTTTAATTGCATGCGGGTCTATCTGCACGACATGGTGTGGACGGACGATGCGAAAGGCTACTACAAGCGTATCGATAAATATCTCGCCATCGCGGACAAGCACGGCATTAGGACCATGTTTGTGCTCTTTGACAGTGTCTGGGATCCGCACCCCGCACTGGGAAAACAGCGTGAACCCAAGCCCGGCCTGCACAACTCCGGCTGGGTGCAAAGCCCGCACATCGACATCCTCAAAAACATTGAGCGCCACAAGGAAGTGAAGCCCTTCGTCACCGGAATGTTGAAGCGCTACGGCTCGGACAAGCGCATTCTCATGTGGGATCTTTACAACGAGCCGGGCAACAACAACGTGAATTCTTACGGGAAATGGGAACCCAAAGACAAGGAAACACCGGGCATGGCCTTTTTGCAGAGCGTATACCGATGGGCGCGGGAGGTGCGCCCCGATCAGCCGCTGACCACAGGGGCCTGGAAATTCTTCGCGCACCCCGACGACATGAATCCGCTCGACCAGTATTCGTTGCAAAACTCAGATGTCATCACCTTTCACACCTATGAAACCCTGGATAAAGCCAAGAAGGTCATCGAACGCCTGAAGGCTTATGGCCGCCCGATGATTTGCACGGAGTACATGGCCCGAACGGCCGGAAATACCTTCGAGGAAATGCTTCCCCTGTTCAAGAAAGAGCACATTGGCGCCATCAACTGGGGCTTGGTCAACGGAAAGAGCAACACGATATATCCGTGGGAATCCTGGGACAACGCCTTCGATGCCGAACCGGAGATCTGGTTTCACGACATCTTCCGCCCCGACGGAACGCCCTTCGACCCCGCAGATGTGGTGCTAATCAAATCTTTGACCGGGGCGAAATAGGAAACAAGAAGTTTCATGCGGCCCTATTCATCATGAGGGACGTACCCCCGCCGGGCGCGGCACCGTAGAGGAATCTGCCACGTGGCCCGTGCGGAACACCAAAAGTGGGGCAATTCGCCACAACGCGGGGGCATGTCCCGGAGGCACAGGGTGTGCGCCGCTGGTCTAATAAGACATCGCTTGTCAAAGCCCGCCGGTACAGGCACGCGCATCAACGGTCAACTCCCTGCCCACGGTACACGGCTTGCCAATTCGCATCCAGCCCAATGACCGATGCTGGGAGCGCGAGTCCGTCCCT
>JAJRPE010000389.1 GCA_024280935.1 Candidatus Hydrogenedentota bacterium | reverse complement strand
GTGGGATGCCGAAAAAGAGCAGATTACAAACAGCAAAGAAGCGAACGACCTGCTTCATTACGAGTACCGTGGTGATTGGAAGCTGGGGTAGAATGTAGGACATCCGTCCCGGTTGTCTCAGGCCGAAGGCCTGCAAAAGACAGGCGAGACGCCTATCCTACATTCAAGACAGGCGAGCTGTCTGTCCCACCATTCCCTCATTCCCAAGCGGAGCGTGGGAACGAGTCTAAAGGATGTCGATTATGAATAGACTGCAAATACCCCTGGTACTTATGAGCATCGTGGCACTATGGGTGACCCACGCTGTCGTCGCTGAACCGCTCACCCTCCACACGCGCAGTCGCGTCGAAGCCGCCAAATGGGTGCCGCCGGAAACCCACACGAAGATTCCCATGCCCCAGCCGTCCGGTGATTATGTCATCGAATACAAGACGGCAACCTGGGAGGGCGAAAAAACGGCCATCGTCGTGTGTGACATGTGGAACACCATGCGCAATAAAATCCCGGCGGACCGTGTGGCGGAGATGGCGCCCCGTATGAACGAAGTCCTCAAGGCGGCGCGGGCCAAGGGCGTGCTTATCATTCATGCGCCCAGCGGCAATACCGACTTCTACGACGGCACACCCCAGCGCGCGCGCTGCACCAACGCCCCGGTGGTGGAGACGGATCCGCCGTTGCAGTGGAACTACCTGAACGAAGAACGGGAAGGGGCCTTGCCCATTGACGATTCGGACAATGGCTGGGAAGGTCCGGTAACGGAAGGTCCCGCACCCCAGACACGCCAGCATCCGGCCATCGAAATTGCCGAAGCGGATGCCGTCGGCGATGGCAAGGAAGTCTACTACCTCCTGAAACAGCGGGGCATCGAGAATGTGATTCTGCTGGGGGTTCACACCAATATGTGTGTTCTGGGCCGTCCTTTTGGCATTCGGCAGTTGACTTATCTCGGCATGAACGTGATGCTCATGCGCGACCTGACCGACAGCCTCTACAATCCCAAGATGGCCCCCCAGGTCAGCCACCATCGCGGCACGGAGTTGGTGCTGGAACACATCGAAAAGCACTGGTGCCCCACGATTACGAGCACCGACTTCCTCGGCAAGCCCGCTTTCCGTTTCGCGGGGGACAAGCGGCCCCACGTGGTCTTCATGGTGAGCGACGACCACTACCACGCCGACAAGACCCTGCCCGAATTTGCTCAGTTCTTGCGCGAAACCCAGGGCATCCATGTGACCGTGCTCCACGGCGAGGGCAGCCACAGCACCCCCGGCACCGAGAATCTCGCCAGCGCCGACGCCGTCGTGGTTTACGTGCGCCGCCTGGGCCTGCCCATCGCGCAGTTGGACGCCCTCAAGGCCTTCGTCGCCTCGGGGAAGTCTCTCATTGCCATACGCACGGCGAGCCATGCCTTCACGATGAACTTCAAGCCCCCGGAGGGTTTTCAGGTGCCCGAAGGCCGTGCGGAATGGCCCGAATTCGACAACGCCATCCTCGGCGGCAGCTACCACGGCCACGGACCCAACATGGCGGGCACGGACGTGAAAAACGTGGCATCCGATCACCCCCTCTTGAAAGGCGTCGGCCCGGTCACTTGGCACAGTACCGGTTCCCTCTACCTCACCCAGCCCATCGCCGAAGACGCGACCCTACTGATGAGCGGGAGCACCACCGACGACGCGGAACCCTTAACCTGGATTCGCGACGCAACACCGGGCCGGGGCAAGGTGCTGTACACCGGACTCGGCCATCCCGACGATTTCAAGGTGCCCGCCTTCCGCCAGTTGCTGGTGAACGCAATCCACTGGGCGGTGGGGGAGTAGGAGTAAGGACATTCTTGCCCGATTTTCAAAATACCGCATGAACCGGTACAATGGAAGGTGAAGCGACACCGGATTCAATCGTGCATATATGCCAGGGAGGAAGAAGATGAGTAAGGCCAGCGCAGGCATTCCGCAGGGGCGGATTTCGGCCCTCTGCCAGAAACGGCGGGTGCAGGAGTTTTGTAAAAAGCATCATGTCCAACGGATGGCACTTTTCGGTTCGGTCCTCAGGAACGACTTCACCCCGGACAGCGACGTAGATGTTTTGGTGTCATTCGATCCCAAGGCCCGTGTGGGACTGATTCGGTTTTCCGGTATGGAGCACGAACTATCCGAGTTGTTGGGCCGTCGGGTGGACTTGAACACGGAACAATCGTTGAGCCGATATTTTCGTGATGATGTGCTTACTGAGGCGGAAACCATCTATGACGCGACATAGTGACGACGTTTATCTGCGCCATATGCGGGATCACACTGCGGAGGCCATGGAAATGCTCGGGGAAATACCGCGAGACCAACTTGCCTCACGCAGGACGGTACAATTGGCGATCCTGCATCTTGTTGGGATCGTTGGAGAGGCGGCAAACCGTGTATCGGCGGGGACGCGGTCCAAAATTCCAAAGGTGCCTTGGCGTGACATTATCGGGATGAGAAACCCGATAATTCACGGGTATGACACCATAGACACAGCGATGTTGTGGGATACCGTGAAAGAAGATCTGCCCCTGTTGGCCGCCGCGCTGAATGATTGTCTGGACGGTGCGGATCCACGGTCTTGAGGAATAGTTCTTCGTCGATTTACGGGAATCGTTTCATGGATCTAGTGGTTTGATTGAAGCGGATGGATCATTATTTATCGCGAACGACTTCCAGAAAACGGAGCAAAAATGGGACTGACGCAAGCGGAGCGAGGTCGTAGACGCGCCGTGGTGGGTACGAGCGCAGACGGGTCTGTCCCTTCTTTGCGGCCTATCCCTTTGCCGCGTGGGCATTTGCACGAAATTAATTATAAATGCGTTCAACGATAAATAAAACCACTAGAGAGATAAATTGTACAGCATATTTTAGCCCGCGAAGCGGGTGTCGGCGTAGAGCCTGGGGTGGAGCGAGGTCGAAGGCGCGCCGTAGGCGGGTACGAGCGGAGCCCCAGGAGATCAGATTTTCTGTGGGATGAGCCCGCGAAGCGGGTGGCGGCGGAATAGTTGAGGAACCTTGCCGCCGCCCACTTCGCGGGCTTTACGTTCTTACCTGCATTGCTCCTTGGGCTCCGCTCGTACCTCGCTTTACCCAAGGCTTTATGCCGACACCCGCTTCGCGGGCTAACCCTTACCGCAAATCAACGAAGAGCTATTTTTTTTGACTGGGCCGTGACCGGCCAAGACAGGCGAGACGCCTATCCTACATTCTTTTGGTGCTAGCCACGCAGCGCTAAGATAAATTATGGGACGTATGGGACCCGTGCGACGTATACCTTCCACAAAAATATATGGCGTTGCCTACGGCACACAGGAGTACGGACTTTCCAGTCCGTAACAAAGGTCACTCTCACGCCCACGCACATCGGTTGACGCGGTGCGTGTCTTATGACCACGGTTTACTCCAGAGGTATTAGCGACACCGTGAGGTCTTCTTCACCAAGTGTCACAACCCCGTACCCGCCATGGGCTTGCTCTTCATTTCGGCAACACATCCCCATTATCCAAAAAAGGCACGGCCATGCCGCAAAACTTACTATTCTTGAACCCAAATTAATGAACCGTCAAGCTACCCCCGGGAGGAGTCCATTTGTAGTTATTCGTGCGTCAGATAAATGGTACGCCCGTACCGTCTCTGTTGACGGTACAGATTTCAATGATTATCCAGAAACCGACTATTACCAGAGGAATCAACAACCAGCCCGTGAAGAGCACAATTAGAAGTTGACTCGCCCCGATGCCGCTTCGACCTGCGTAGAAATTATGTATTCCAAATCCACCCAAAAAAAGACCCAATAGAATGTAAACCAGCCTACTCTTTGGTGGGTACGGGTAGACCGGATGCTGCGGGTAGCTGTTCTGGGCATTGTTGATGTTTATATTGATAGGACTGGGCCGATTTTGAAGTTCTTCAATGAGGTTTGATGCTTGTTCTTTGGTCAAGTTTCGCATCTGACTAGGGGTTGCCCCGAGGTCGGCTAGGCGGCTCATTTGTAGATCCGAAGGGGGTTCGTTTCGCCAATCGGTGGCAGCGTTGGGCGGAATCATATTCTCTTCCGGATCATCCGATTTTGAGAGTACAGATTCCTGTGCGACAGTCAACGCCTTTTCGGGGACGTATACCGGCCCGCCGCATCCGTTGCACTTGCCAGTCTTGCCGCAAAATTCCGGCGATATTCGAAGCAGTTTGCCGCATCTCTCACAATTCAATTCGATCATTGAAAGCCTCCGTTTGTGCTGTCATATATGGCATCTATTGGGCCGGTGCCATAGCTTCAATTCTGCATGGAACATCGCTACCGTGCTCTACTTCCAAGTAGAATTCGCCGGGTCCCTTTAGTGCCTTACACTTTAATAAGGCCTATAAAAAAAGAGAAGGTTTATGCGAGTCCCAGGAGAAATTCCTGTAACAGTCAGTATTTCAGTTGGTTACGGATATTGACATGAGTGCGAATACTGTAAGC
>JAJRPE010000388.1 GCA_024280935.1 Candidatus Hydrogenedentota bacterium | reverse complement strand
GGTGACGGCAGCCCACCTGGAGGGCTTCGGTAGCATCGAAGATGTGGCCCGGGCGAAAGCAGAAATTGTGGACAATCTTGATGCCGATGGCCGCTTCTATCAGAACATGGACGATCCGTGGTGCCGCGCGATGGCCCGTGATTTCGCTGGCGAGATTATTCGTTTTGGCAGTGAAGGTGACGTGGTGCTTCGGTCCTGCGAATTCGACACTGCCGGGGAACTGGAACTCACTATCGATCCCATCGGCGATCTGCGACTGCCCCTGCCCGTGAAGGCCCACGTGACCAACGTTTTATTGGCCGTTGCCGTGGGACTGCAACATGGCATAAAGGAATTTGAAGCGCCCCTTCGCGCCGCGTGTCTGGCACCATCTCGTTTCAAGGTATACTCGCTGGGTGATGTGGAGATTCTCGACGACACCTACAACGCAAATCCCGCGAGTATGGAAGCGGCCTTGCATGCCCTGATGAACCGCCCGGAGCGGCGTGCTCGAATTGCCGTGTTGGGCGACATGTTGGAGCTTGGCATCGATGCCGTTGCGCTCCATCAGGCCCTGGGTGCGCAGGCCGTTGCGCTGGGTGTTGACCGCGTGTTTAGTTACGGCAGCCATGCCTGTGATATTATACGGGGCGCACGTGAAGCCGGTCTCGATCAGGCAGAGACCTTCGAATCCCACGCAAGTCTCGCGTCCGCCCTCTTCCAAGTCGCCGAACCCGGCGACGCTATCCTTATAAAAGGATCCCGCGGTGTGCGCATGGAGCGTGTGGCGGGCGCCCTTCAGCAGTTAATCGCACCCGAGGGTGAGGAGTAACCCGGTCCCACTATGATTTTTTATCTGACACAAATGTTGCTCCCACATTTCAGCGCCCTGGATGTCTTCAAATACCACACCGTCCGGGCCGGGGGCGCGGCAGTAACCGGTTTTCTCTTTTGTCTGCTGGTCGGACCCAAGTTGATCGAGATGTTGCGGGCGCTCAAGGTGGGCCAGATTATTAAGAAGGACCACGTGGCCGACCTGCACGCGCTGCACAAAAGCAAAGCGGGCACCCCCACCATGGGTGGCATCATTATCTTGCTTTCGACGGTGCTGTCCCTGCTGCTCTGGAGCACGCTGACCAACAGGCTTCTCTGGGTTGCGCTGGGTATGCTGCTCCTGCTCGGTGCGGTGGGTTTTATCGATGACTATATCAAGATGCGGCGCAAGCATAACGACGGACTCAGCGCACGGGCGAAGTTTGCCGGGCAGATCATCAGTGGGGGACTCCTTGGCCTTTACTTGCTCTTCTTTCCCATCACCGTCAGTGAAATATGGGTGGGGCCTCGGGATATACAGGATTGGGACAAACTTGCCCGCGTGCTCATCGCATCCGAGGAGGCGCCGGAACGTAGCGTCGAGGGGCGCATCTGGGCAGCGCTGAGCGAGGAAGACCAAGCGGTGTTGCGCCTGGCGACCGAGGTGAAGTTTCTTCCCCGGGAAT
This sequence comes from Candidatus Hydrogenedentota bacterium, assembly GCA_024280935.1. GTDB lineage: Bacteria > Hydrogenedentota > Hydrogenedentia > Hydrogenedentales > JAEUWI01 > JAEUWI01. Next base: position 7,461 of record JAJRPE010000388.1, on the reverse strand, counting down.
ATCAGTTTGAAGTCTTATCGGGTATCAATGCCGTCCTGAATCAACATCGGCTCGACGAAGTCTACACGGTGGGCGAAGATGACGCTGCGGCACTGACGGGCTTTGCTGCCCAAGACTATAGTGACTTGAATGCTCAGGACAGGGTGCGCTACAACCGATTGATACTGGAAGCGGCCCTTCCCGGCATCGTGGCCCCAAGCGTTCCTAATCTTCACACCAAGGTGGGGGTGCCCGGATTCAAAGACTTCCACATTCCGCTGGGTCCATTTTACGTCTTGTTTGTGATCCTGATTATTGTGGGGGTGTCCAACGCCGTGAATTTGACGGACGGGCTGGACGGCCTTGCTGCGGGTACCTCTATCGTGTCAATCCTGACCTTCGCTGCGATTGCCTACGTCGTGAGCCGGGCGGATTGGTCCTACTACCTCTATCTGACCTACATCCCGGAAGCGAGCGAGCTATTCGTGTTTGGTGCCGCCCTGTTGGGCACGGGCCTTGGTTTTTTGTGGTTTAACGCCCATCCCGCCGAAGTTTTTATGGGGGACACCGGTTCTCTCGCCCTTGGCGGTGCCATTGGTACGATGGCGATTCTTACAAAACAGGAATTGCTTCTGCCCATCGTGGCGGGACTCTTCGTCATGGAAGCGGGGAGCGTACTTATCCAGGTGGGTTCCTACAAACTCACGGGCAAGCGGGTCTTTCGCATGGCACCCTTGCACCACCACTTTGAACTCCTGGGCTGGTCGGAGACCAAGGTCACGCTGCGGTTTTGGATTATCGCCTTTATCTTTGCCTTGCTCAGCCTGACGACCTTGAAACTTCGATGACCACACCCGCCGATAACTGGAACGACTTGCCCGTAACGATTGTGGGTATGGGGCGCTCGGCGGCGGGCGCGGCACGGCTCTTGAAGAAGCATGGCGCACGGCCTTTCGTTAGCGATGCTTCCGACAACGCCTCGCTTGCGCCTTGGATCGCCGACTTGGATTCACAGGCAATCCCCTACGAGGTCGGTGGGCACACGGACCGTGCGTGGTCTTCGCCCGCCCTGGTGGTCTTGAGTCCTGGCGTACCGCCTGCGATTCCGCCCTTGACTGCCATGAGAGCGCGGGGTGTGGAGATTATCGGCGAACTGGAACTTGCCTCACGATTTGCTCAAGCGTCCCTGCTTGCGGTTACGGGCACCAATGGCAAGACCACCGTGACGGAGCTGCTGCAACACTTAATCACGGCCTGTGGCTATCGGTCCCACCTGGCGGGAAACAACCATACCTCCTTTTCAGCGGCGCTTTGTGATGACGACGCCCCCGACTATTACGTGCTTGAGGTCAGCAGCTATCAGTTGGAATCCGTAACGAGCTTTGCGCCCTGGATTGGGGCGGTGCTGAACGTGACCCCCGACCACTTGGGCCGTCATGGCAGTATGGAGAAGTACGCGGCCGATAAGGCGCGGGTTTTTGGCGGTGCTCAGCGGTGCTCCTCCTTTGGGGTTCTCAACGCCGACGATGAGATAGTAGATGGAATGTCCACGCCCAGGGGAACCGAGCGAATCCAATTCAGCCTTGCCGGGCCGGTAGCACGGGGTCTGCATATCGAGGGCGATACGCTGTGGATTGATGGGGAAGCGCATGGCCCAATTTTGTTTCCGCTGCCGGGTCCGCATAACCGCGCCAATACGTTGGCGGCCTTGGCCATGATGCAGGTTGGCGGCTTTGATCTGGCGTGTTGTCTCCGTGCGTTGCCGGATTTCACGGGCGTGGAGCATCGCCTGGAAGCCTTGGGCGAATCGGGTGGCTGCCTTTGGTACAACGATTCAAAATCCACCAACGTGGATAGCCTTCGCGTCGCCTTGGAGAGTTTTGACGTGCCCCTTATCCTGATTGCGGGCGGACAGGGCAAGGGAAGCAGTTATGACACGCTCGTGCCTTTGATCCGTGCGCGGGTCGCCCATCTCATTGCCTACGGTGCCGAAGGGCCCACCTTGGCGGCGGCCTTCGATGGCATTGTACCGCTGACCGTCGTGACCGCTATGGATGAGGCGGTAGAAATGGCCCATTCGTCCTGCACTCCCGGTGGCACGGTGCTGCTTTCTCCGGGCTGTGCCAGCTTTGACCAGTATTCGGATTTTGAAGCGCGGGGCGCTCATTTCAAGGGACTGGTCGCGGCCCTGAACCCAGGGAAAGCTTTTCGATGAAACGAGAGGTAACAGCCGTCTTTATTCTGGTGCTGACGTTGGTCTCGTTGGGCATACTCATGACCTTCAGTGCGCAGGGGTATAAGTCGACCGGCGAGTTGGGGGCTGGTGAGCCGCTAACCCAGCTCTATGCTTTGGGAATTGGATTCGTAGCGATGTTGGTTGCGGCCCGCTTTGATTATCATCGTTTTCGGGATGCGTTGGTATTTCGGGGGATCGTTCTTGCTTCTCTGATACTCTTGGTTGCCGTGTTGATTCAAGGGGTCGGGGCGGAAGCCAAAGGCGCGCAGCGCTGGATCCGCCTTCCCGGCTTTCAGTTCCAGCCTTCGGAACTGGGCAAGTTTGCGCTTATCCTCTTGCTTGCTGTGAAACTGACGGCCAATCACGAGAATCTACAGCGATTTTTTTCCGGGTTTCTTCCCCCCGTTTGTATTGCTGGACTTTTTGCTGGACTTGTACTTGCGGAAAACGATCTTGGCGTGCCGGTCGTAATGATGACCGTGGCCTACCTCATGATGGGCGTCGCCGGTGTTTCCTTGCGCTATATGGTGCTGAGTTTTGCGCCACTGGGAGCCATCCTGCTGGTGGCGATTGTCAAAAGCCCCCACCGGGTGAAACGCCTGGCCATTTTTCTCGATCCCTGGGCCGACCCCCTGGATGGGGGATTTAATCTTATCCAATCTTATTCCGCCTTTGCACAGGGCCAGTTCTGGGGCAAGGGCGCCGGGGCGGGCGAACAGAAGCTTGGCTACCTTTTTGCCAGCAACACGGATTTCGTTTACGCCTTGGTGGGCGAGGAATTCGGGTTGGTGGGCACGATGACGGTATTGGTGCTATTTGTGGGCCTGCTCTTTGCCGGATACCGGATTGCAGCAAACGCGAAGGACATGTTCGGCGCGTTGATGGCCACGGGAATCGTGGCGCTTATTTCGGTGCAGGCCCTCGTAATGATGATGGTGAATATTGGGCTTCTGCCGACGAAAGGTCTTCCGCTGCCGTTTATCAGTTACGGGGGTACCTCGCTCATCTTGTTCATGGGGCTTGCGGGGGTCTTGACCAATATCGGGATTCAAGGCGAAGTCCCCGAGGAAGCTTCAAGACGGGCCTGAATGTGGGCGGGAGCAGCTCAGTTTTCGATAGCATCTGCTTTCATTTGGGTGCTAAAATGTTGGGATACTGCTGAGACAGAAGGGGTTCCAATCTTATGGATCATTATTTATCGCGAACGACTTTCAGAAAACGGAGCAAAAATGGGACTGACGCAAGCGGAGCGAGGTACGAGCGCAGACGGGTCTGTCCCTTCTTTGCGGCCTATCCTTTGCCGCGTGGGCATTTGCACGAAATTAGGTAACCGTTCACCACACGGACACCTTATAGTCAACAAAAAGACCTGCGGGTGCCACGGGTAGGCCCGGTAGGGTTTACCCGTGCGGATGCGCTGTCTCTGGTTTTGCATCGTCTTCCTCATCGGTAGGAACGACACGGGTAATCTCGCCTGCGGCGGACTACCCGTGGCACCCGCAGGTTGTTTTTTTAAGGAGCAAGATGCCACAGGTCGTGAATGCTTACGAAATTAGTGTTTCGCCCCTTCAGGGCTTCCGAATCTTTTTCCACGAAACCCAGGGCGTTGCCCTGGGCTATCCTGTTAAGGCCTTTCAGGCCGAAATGGGGAAAACCCACTCGAATCTAAACACGGATGCTTCAGGGGCCTTGTCGCAAAATTCTCGAAGAACACCCGTGGACGGTTATTTCCAGGAGCGGCGGATTGCATATCAAAGGGATTGTCCATGCGGATCATGATTACAGGGGGCGGAACGGGTGGTCACACATCGCCCGCGATTGCCGTTTATGAGGAACTCCGAAAGCGCGATCCTCAGTTGCGCGTGCAATGGGTCGGCTGTCGGGGAAAGATCGAGGAGCGCCTCAGCAAGGCCTTGGGGATTCCCTTTCGTGCGATTTCGGTGGCTGGCTGGCCGCGCCGCCGGAGCCTGAAACAGGTCTGGGTGGCATTGAAACTCCTTGTCGGTTTGGGGCGTGCGGTACTGCTGCTCCGTTCCTTTCGACCGCAGGTTGTGTTTGGTGTGGGGGGCTATGTGTCCTTGCCGCTCATGTGGGTAGCCCAGCGGATGGGAATTCCAACGGTTATTCACGAGCAGAACCGTCGCCTGGGCATGACCAACCGCCTTCTCGCGCTACGAGCAACGAATATCTACTTGAGTTTTGACGATACCCTGGGCGAATATCCCCACGAACGGGCCAAGGTGGTGGGCAATCCCGTGCGCCAGGAATTCGTCGCACCGCCGGAGAGACTGGGTGCGCGAAAAACTCTGGGCCTTTCGCCGGACCAGCCGGTCGTGTTGGTTTGTGGCGGTAGCCAGGGTGCGCGTCGCATCAACGATGCGGTGGCGGAATGCCTGTCCGCGTGGACCGATGAAGGCGTGCAACTTATATGGGCGACCGGCCCCTTGGACCACGACCGTGTCCAGGCCGTGGTCGCGGACGTGCCGGGAACCGTGCAGCTACATAGCTTTGTTGATGATATGGCGACGGCGTGCGCTGCGGCGGATATCGTTGTCGGCCGGGCCGGCGCTTCCACGACAGCAGAATTGGCGGCGTTGGGCAAACCCTGTATACTGATACCCTATCCGAAAGCAACGGACAACCACCAGATGCAGAACGCACGGGCCTTTGACGAGGCGGGTGCGGGTGAAATATTGGAAGATGCCCTGTGTTCGGGCGACATGCTGTCTCCTATGGTATTGTCCATGCTGGCGAATCAAGATGCCCTTGAAGAGATGGGGCGAAAGGCCCGGGGAATTGCGAAGCCCATGGCGGGGGAGCGCATTGCAGAGGGTATTGTGGAGTTGGTATTTGGCCGTGATGCAGCCGAACGTGCTACGGTGTAATGGATAGGTGTGGTTTGTAGCAATTACAGAAGACGATAGACAGGAGCGAAGGTGAACGACGGATTCTTTCCAATCAGAATCGATTCCCTGAAGAACGATCTGGCCACTGGTTTTGACCTGTACCTTCATCCGAATGAAGAGCGTGAGCCGGTCCTTTATCGCGATCACAGTCTTCCCTTCGATCAGCGATCCCGGGCGCGTTTGGCGGGCAACAGTATTCAGGAATTGCTTGTCAAGAGCACGGATAAAAAATCCTGGGTTAGCTATTCCGCCACCGTTTTACCGGATATCCTCGCTGATTCCTCCAAGCCCGTTGACGAACGGGCCGGGGTGCTCTATGAATCCGCCCAGGGGCTGGTGCAGGAACTCATGTCAAGTGCCGATTCGGGTGGCCTCGTATCTCAGAGTCGCGATATGGCCGGGGGAATGGTGGACTTCCTGACGAAGGAGAGTACGTCCTTCTATGAGCTGATGCAGTTGACTTCCCACGATTACTACACCTATACCCATAGTGTGAATGTATTCGTATATAGCGTTTCGCTGGCCAAGAGATTGGGGAAAAGAGGTCCCGAGTTGGATGAGTTTGCCCATGGCGCACTGATGCACGATATCGGGAAGCGCCTGATTGACAACGAAATCATCAATGCGCCGGGTGCCTTGTCCGAAGCGCAATGGGAGCAAATGCAGACCCATCCGGTTCGTGGGCATGAGATTCTGTTGGAACAGGGCGAAACCAGCCAAATCGCCTTGGATGTCACCCGTCATCACCACGAGAAGGTTAATGGGCGGGGTTATCCTGACGGGCTTAAGGGAGATGAAATTTCCGATTGGGTGCGCATTTCGACGATTGCCGATATCTTTGATGCGTTGACGACCCAGCGCTCTTATAAGGATGCGATGGACTCCTTCCAGGCGCTAGGCTTTATGAAGGCAAAAATGAGTGACGAACTGGACCCCCGTTTTTTTCAGGCATTTGTTGGGCTTATGGCGGGAAGATAGGCCGCCGGTCCAGTTTCTCTCATTGAGATGAGGAGCTATCTGCATGAGATTGTTCTGTGCCGTGTTCGTCCAACTTCTGTTGCTCATGCCTGGGGGGCTTGTTGTTGCCGCCTCCCCGATGGAGGAGCAGCCCAAAATAGACTCCCACGCTCATGTCTATGCGGATATTCCCGAGTATGTTGCCATGGTGTCGCGCCTTGGCTTCGAGACCATCAACATTTGTGACGGCGGAAACGACCCGGACATGATGGAAAAGAAGCGTGGCTGGGTTCAGGGACTCCATAAGGCCCACGGCAATCGCTTTCAATTCTGCCCAACCTTCGATCTTACCCAGCGCGAAGCGCCCGGCTATAGCAACCACGTCATAGCATATCTCAACGATGCCTTCGATCAGGGGGCGGTCATGGTGAAGATGTACAAGGAGGTGGGGCTGGAACTGAAGCGCGGGGATGGGGCCTATCTGATGCCCGACGATGCCTGCTTTGACCCCATCTACGCCTACTTGGTAAAACGCGGTGTTCCGCTGCTGGCCCATTTCGCCGAGCCTCCGGCCGCGTGGCTCCCCTTGGATCCCGCGAGCGTGCATTTTGGGTATTATTCGCGCCACCCCGAATGGCACTTCTACAACCGAGAGAATTTTCCCTCGTATGAGTCGATTCTGGCGGCGCGGGACCGGATATTGGAGAAGCACCCCGCATTGATCATGATCGGGACTCATCTTGGCAGTATGGCGAACGACGTGGGTGCGTTGGGCGCGTACTTGGATCGTTTCCCGAACTTCCATGTCGATATTGCGGCACGTACGGGTGATTTGAGCCGACAGCCCCGCGACACCGTGCGTAGCTTTTTCATCCGGTATCAGGACCGCGTACTTTATGGATCGGACCTGGAGATTTTTCCACCCGATAGCGGTCCGTTTACGCCAGAGCAGATCACGAAGATTGTTGAGGGTGCGGAGCGCCACTACCGGATGACGTGGGCGTACTATACGGAATCGGGCATGGTGACCATAAAGGGCAAGGAGGTGGAATGCCTTGACTTGCCCGAGGCCGTGGTGGAAAAACTCTACTATGGGAATGCTGCGCGGATTATTCTGGACCGTTGAGTTGTCCTCTGATGCAGGAAGACCCCCGGAGCCAACTATTTGTGGTGCCGGGGGCGTTGGTATCTTATGTGTCTGGGGCAACTACGCGCCGAAATGTTCCTGTAGGAAGGCCAAGTCAAGCTGGGGGTAAACGGGGAACTTTTCCAGCAACGTTTGGATCATGGCGCGGGCTTCGGTCCGCACGGCATCGTCGAGTACGTGGAGTCGCTTGCTGGGTTTGCCCGCATTCTTACCGGACTTGAGAATGCCCGCCGTGG
>JAJRPE010000387.1 GCA_024280935.1 Candidatus Hydrogenedentota bacterium | reverse complement strand
CAACTTGTTCATCAAGCTGGCCGAGCAATACGTAGACGAAGTCATTCGCTCAACACGCCGCGAAAGAGAAAAGAAAAAACGAGGGAAGAAACCGAAATCACGAAATCCTAGAATCTAACACAATTAGATGCGTCGGCCCTGGTAGAATCGTATCGTAGCTTGCAAATGGACCACCCACGGTTTATCATATGGGGCGTGCGTAGCGTTGCTTCGCCAGAACTTTCGTGTCTCCCATCCAATCCCGTTTTCCGTGCCGCTGCACGATTTCCGCATTTTCCGCAGCAACAGCTTGGCGTGTCGCATCGTGAAAACGTCCAGTCATTCGTATCAGGAGAATTCCAGTGCCCACCCCTTCCCCTCAAAGCTCTTTTACTCGTGACGAAATAATTAAAGGGGGCCAGGGTACCCTCTTTGGTCCCGATGCCCCCCGTATGCCCTTGCCCAATATGCTCATGATGGATCGCGTCACTAACGTTTCTATTGACGGCGGTGCCTATGGTAAGGGCGAGATTATTGCTGAATTGGATATCAATCCAGACCTGTGGTTTTTCGGATGTCATTTTGAAACCGACCCGGTCATGCCAGGATGCCTCGGATTGGATGCCATGTGGCAGCTGGCCGGATTTTACATGGCTTGGGCGGGTCACAAAGGTAAAGGCCGTGCGCTGGGCGTTAACAAGGTAAAGTTCACGGGTCAAGTGCTCCCCACGGCGAAGAAGATCATCTACCGCCTTGATATTCGCCGCCTTCTGGCCCTGAAGCTCACTATGATCGTGGCCGATGGCACTGTGGAGGTGGACGGACGCATCATCTACACGGCCAAGGATCTTAAAGTGGGACTCTTCTCGGACACATCCGGGTTCTAACGAGGCAGAAACGCGGACATTCGATTTTGCAGCAGAGACTGCGCGATTTGAAGCAGGGGCAGCTTGGTTCTTCAATGCCCCACGCACGCCTGGAGCACGCCCACCGCGATATGCCCAAAGCGCCTCATACGTGCGGGACATGGGACCGACCGAAAACTTGCTTCTTGTCTGTTGAATATGTTTCCAGACACGGGCAAGGGCTATCGCTCCTTGTCTGTGGCACCCGTAGCGAATCGTGAACAGTTACATGTCAGGTACGCTGCATCAAGTCAGCGCACGAACCCGTCAGGACCCGTTGATACTCGCCTTTTGGGAATCGTGCGGCACGACTCTGAGGCTCGTCTAGCCCTTTTGGCAAGTCGCTTAGTTCACTCCTCACTCCAATGCACGGGATTGTCTTCGGGCCGTGCGCTCCACGATAGCGAGTCCGACAACGAAAGCCACGACGGCAATTGTGAGCACCCCCACGGGCAGGCCCTGTTCCGTGTATTGCTCCAACTTCATGAAGTTGGTGGTGAATTCGGGCAGGCTTTCCGTTTGCAGGAGCACGGCGAGCGCGTTATTAATAAAATGGAGGAGCATGCTGGCGTAAATCGAGCCTGTTCGCACGGTCAGGTAGGTCAAGAGCACGCCCAGTACGGCCGTGGGCAGGAAACGGTAAATGCTCAAATGAAACATGCCAAATAGAATGCCCACCACGAGACAACTCGCCCACGGATTGAGGCGGGTGCGAAGACCGCTGAGTATGGGTCCGCGAAAGAGCACCTCTTCACAAATGGCCGGAGAGAGGGCAATGACAAAGAGCAGAAATATCACCCCGCCCGTAGAACTCCCCATTGCGAAGAGTTCTTCCGTTATTTCTTCCATGCCTTCGGGTGCGGGGAGCACCAGGTTTTGCCAGAAGCTCAGTTGGATGACCAACAGAATTGCGCTGCCGCCGAGGATAAGGGTGCCCAATAGATGCATTGGGGCTACGGGCCTGAGGTGGAGCGATTTTTTGATGTCTACCTTGAAATACCAGAGAAACAACACAACCGGGGCCAATACAAGGAGCCATTCGGTAATGAGCAATCCCTCGTGCATTTTCCATTGTTGCACGAGACTTCCGGGGATAAACAAGAGGATGAGCATGACCGAAAACATGCCCATGGCCATGGCGGCGGTAATGCTCTCGCGGGGGCGAAATTCCGCGCGCCGCCAAGTGAGGGGAAAGCCCTCGCCTTCCGCCAGGATGACCTCCTCGCGCTGGAAGAGCCAGGCCGCGAAGAGCAGGGCGAGGACCGCAAAGACCACGGTGCTCAAGAAGACAAAAATGGCCGTCTCCCATTGGGCCGTGCCCATCATGAGCTCGCGAAAAAGAAGGACGACGTTGGCGATGGGCAAGAACTGGGTGGTCGCCGTGAGTTTAACGCTGGGCCAACTGGCGAAGGTCGCGGGCAAGAGGATTAACATGATGAAGGGCGTGAGGTAATTCTGAGCTTCTTTGAAGCTATGGGCGAATACCGCAATGCACATCATGATGACCGAGATAAAAAAGGCCAGCGGGACCAGGATGAGCAGAAAGAAAAGCAGGACACTGGGTGGGAACTGGATATCAAACTGTACCGCGCCATCCAGCATCGGCTTCAGTTGGGCAAACATGAACGCGAAGGTTGCCGCCATACTGGCAAGATTTAACAGGCCGGTT
>JAJRPE010000386.1 GCA_024280935.1 Candidatus Hydrogenedentota bacterium | reverse complement strand
TGCCCGCGAAATTATTCATTGAAGCAGGCAACGACATGGCATTCACAGGCGCCCCAGGCGCACTATCGGAAAAGGAGGGCAAACATGGCGACACGCATCACTAAGAAACGACTGCCGGACATGTTGCTTGAACAGAATCTTGTGACCAGAGAGCAGTTGCAGGAGTGCATTAACCTGCACCGCCAGACAGGCCAGAGTTTGCCCAGCCTCCTGGTGAGCAAGGAGTATCTCTCGGAAGAGGATTTGGTGATCACCCTCAGCGAGCAACTTGGCATTCCCCACATTCGCGTCACGCACTATTCGATTCCGAAAGAGGTGCTTTCCGAGGTGCCGGAGACCCTGGCGCGCCAATACCAGATGTTGCCCGTGAGCGTAACCGGCGATGTGTTGACCCTGGCCATGGCCGATCCGCTCAATATCATGGCCTTGGACGACCTCCGAATGCTGACCAGCTACGAGATCGAACCCGTGGTCGCGGTGGCTTCGGAGCTCACCGACGCGATTGCCAAACACTATGGCGGCGGCAAGGCCGAAGATTTATACGCGTCGCTGGTGGGTACAGAGGACGGCGAAACCGATCTGGAGGAGCTCAAGGCCTCCGATGATATTGAAGACGTGTCGAAGTTGGAGAGCGGGGCCGAGGACGAGCCCGTCAAGAAATTGGCGCGATTGATACTGTTCAACGCCCTGGAGCGGGAGGCCAGCGATATCCATCTCGAACCTTTCGAGAAGCTCATCCGAATTCGTTATCGTGTTGATGGCACGTTGGAGGAGGCGAAGGCCCCGCCCAAAAGCCTGCAGCAAAACATAATCGCCCGGTTCAAGATTCTTTGCGGTTGTCGCATTGATGAGCATCGCCTTCCCCAGGATGGACGTTTTCGCATTCGCTACAATGATCGGGAAATCGATTTTCGCGTGGGTTTCCTTCCGTGCAAATACGGCGAGAAGATCGTATTGCGCGTGCTCGACCAGTCCAATCTGACGCTCGGCCTGGAGACGCTCGGCTTTGAGCCGCAGCCGCTGAGCGCCATGGAGGAGGCGCTCACTCTGCCCCACGGGATGCTGCTGCTCACGGGACCCACGGGTTCCGGTAAAACGACGACTCTGTACAGCGCCCTTCACAAGCTGAATTCGCTCGAAGTCAATGTGGTGACCGTTGAGGACCCGATTGAATACGATCTCTTCGGTGTCAACCAGGTGCAGGTACAGTCAACCATTGGATTCACCTTCGCGGCCGCCCTGCGCCAGATTCTGCGGCAGGATCCCGACATCGTGATGGTCGGCGAAATTCGGGACGGCGAGACGGCGGATGTCGCCGTGAAGGCGGCCTTGACAGGCCACTTGGTACTCAGCACCTTGCACACCAACGATGCGTCGGGCGTGTTTCCCCGGCTGACCGACATGGGCATTGAACCCTTCCTGGCCCAGACTTCCGTGGCCATGGCCGCCGCGCAGCGCCTATTTAAGCGCGTTTGTACGGACTGTAAAGAGCCGATTAATGTGCCGGAAGAAGTTCTGGATCGGATACAGTGGCGCGGGTTTGACTATCTTGACGAGGTGCAATTCGTTCGTGGCCGCGGCTGCAGCCGGTGCAAGGAGTCGGGATACAAAGGGCGTGTTGCGGTTATTGAGGCGTTGTTGAGTTGGCCGGAATTGCAGCCGCTCATTTTGAACCGAGCGTCGGGTTACGATATTAAGGCCCAGGCGATTGCCTGCGGAATGCAAACGTTGCGCCAGAACGGCTTGGCAAAAGCGGCCAAGGGCCTCTCGACAATTGAGCAGGTGCTGGAGCATACAACACACGACTAAGGAGGCCGGGTCAAGTCCCAAAGACGAGCACCTGCGCGAGCGCGGGAATGGCATATCGCTCTCTTGCTCCTTCAGGGTGTGCGGTCAGGGGCCGGTGCTGTACTATGGAGTGAATGACTGGCGGACGGATCAGGGTCGCTTAGACCTGTCGCGAAAAGGAGGAAGAATGGCCATACCAAGCATTAAGGAATTGCTCACCAAGGCGATTAAGGCGGGTGCGAGTGATCTCCACATCGTCGTAGGCGCGCCACCGATGATACGGGTTCATGGCGGTCTTGAAGCGCTGCCGCGCTATGAGCGATTCACGGCGGAAGAGACTCAGGAAATCATCTACACGGTGATGAACGAGGATCAAATTGCCGAGTTTGAGACGACCCGCGAATGCGACATGTCTTTTGGTATTGAGGGCTTGAGCCGATTTCGTCTCAATGTCTACCGTGACCGGGGTTCTGTGGTCGCCGCCTTTCGTGCAATTCCCTTTGAGATATTGTCCTTTGAACAACTGGGGCTGCCCCGGATAATAGCCGACTTTGCCCATAAGCCCTTCGGCCTGGTCCTTATCTGCGGGCCAACCGGTAGCGGTAAGTCAACAACCCTCGCGTCGGTTATCGATAAGATTAACCGTGAGCGAAACACCCACATTATCACCATTGAGGATCCCATTGAGTACCTCCACCGCCACAACCGAAGCGTGGTGAATCAACGGGAGGTGCATGCGGATACCGATTCCTTTAGCGCGGCATTGAAGCGCGTGCTGCGGCAGGACCCCGATGTAATTCTTATTGGTGAAATGCGCGATACCGAGACGATTCAGGCGGCCCTTACCGTCGCTGAAACAGGCCACTTGGCTTTCGCAACCTTGCACACCAACGATGCCCTGCAAACGATGAACCGAATCATCGACGTGTTTCCATCGGGTCAACAGGCGCAAGTGCGAACCCAGCTTTCTTTCGTGCTGGAAGCGGTGGTGGTTCAGCAGTTAGTTCCCCGCTCCGATGGCATGGGCCGGGTACTTGCCATGGAAATAATGTTGGCCAACCCGGCCATTCGCTCGCTAATTCGCGCAGAGAAACTGGAGCAGATTCCCTCCATGATCGAAATTGGCAAGGGCGAAGGCATGATGACCATGAACCAGTCCCTCTTCCGCCTGTCCAAGCG
>JAJRPE010000385.1 GCA_024280935.1 Candidatus Hydrogenedentota bacterium | reverse complement strand
TACCAAGCCAGCCCGATTGTCCGTCACCCGCTTCGCGGGCTTTTTCTCGTTATTGCTATTCGCTTCCTGGGGCTCCGCTCGTGCCTCGCTTCACCCCAGGCTTTAGTCCGACATCCGCTTCGCGGACTATGATTCAGGCCCTGCGCGACTTGTTCAGGACTCCGCTCGTACCTCGCTACACCCCAGGCTCTAGTCCGACATCCGCTTCGCGGACTATGATTCGTAAGTGTTCACCGCCTGCCTCAGAACCTCGATTAGGCGGTGAACGCTTACTAACAGGCGTTCATCGTAATGCCGTCTGATTATTAGTGTCGTCATTATTCGTGTTCATTGGTGTCCATTCGTGGTTCAAATATTTTGGTTGCAGCCAAAGGCTACCCTGCGTTATCTGTCGCAAAAAGCAAGATACTCCGTCTCCAATCCAAGCCCTTGGTCGTCAGGATTTACCGGAGCACACGCGGCTCGGTATACTACCCCCATATCATTCACTACAGGAATAAGCGCAGACACCGGGAAGATTTAAGAATCCGGCGTGCGGCGTGTCTCTTCTTGCTCGGCCCTTTGGGGTCTGTTATCGACAATAAATTATGAGTTTTCGATGTCGTTTTCGGCCTAAAAGGCCTCAACAGGTTAGCCCTGGGCTAACCTGTTGGGCCCCTTCGGGGCGGTCGCTCATGGACATGGCTGTAACGATTGTACGCGGATTCACCCGCTGCACCACAGGCACCACTTCTTCCTGGCAAAGTCCAGGACGAAGCGTAGTGCCTTAATTTGGGAAAACCGCTACAAAAAACAAGAACATTCTCAGATTAACGGATGACAAGGACCATAAATCCTGGTTGTGGCCCCGCCACTTTGCTATACAATATTAAGGTGTCAAAAAAACGTGATAGATAACGATTCTCAGAACGGCGGACTGCCCGTTCCCATTCCCACCAATTTCCCCGATGCGCTTCCCCTTATTGTACTCCGAGACCAGGTGGTATTTCCCCTTGCCCTCATTCCGATCATCGCAGAGACGGAAAGTGAGTTTCGCCTCATCAACGAGGTCCACAGCGGCGAGCGGATGCTCGTATTGAGCGCGGCGCACGATCAAGAGGCGAAAAATCCCAAGCTCGCCGATGTTTACGACGTTGGATGCATCGCACGTATCCTCCAGGTGCAGCCTCTGCCCGATGGTTCGCTCAATGTGATGTTGCAAACCCTCAAGCGGTGCCGTCTCACGGGATTTATTCGGCGCAAGCCCTATCCGGTGGCCCGTATAACCCCCATGGAGGACGTCATTAAGAACAAAGACAAGCTGGAGGCCCTGGCGGCGACCGTCAAGACCCAGATGGCCGAGCTTATCGCCCTGTCGCCCAACATTCCCGACGGCGTGCGGGTTATTATCGACTCCGTGGACAATCCCAGCTATCTGGCCGACATGGTGGCGGGAAACCTCTCCATTTCCAATGAAGAGAAGCAAAAAATTCTGGCCATGCCGGAACCAATGAAGCGAATTGCCCGCCTCACCTACGTCTTGCAGCGTGAATTGGAAATCATGGAGCTGTCGGGCAAACTTCATGAGAACGTGAAAAGCGCCTTTGACCAGGGGCAGCGGGAGTTCTTCCTGCGCGAGCAGATGAAAGCGATCAAAGAGGAACTGGGCGAAGGCGAGGCGGGCGGTGGCGAGGCAGCGACCTATCGAAAACAAGTGGAAGCCCTCGACATTAGCGACGAGGTGCGCAAGGAATTGCTCCGCGAAGTCGACCGCCTGGGCCGGCTTCATGAATCCAGCTCGGACTACCACGTTATCCTCACCTACCTGGACACCGTGTTGGAGCTTCCTTGGAACAAGACCACCAAGGATCGCCTGAACCTCAAGCGGGCGCAAGCCATATTGGATGAGGACCACTTTGGCTTGGATAAAGTGAAGAAGCGCATCCTGGAATATCTGGCGGTGCGCAAGCTCAAGCCGGATGCCCAAGGGCCTATCCTCTGCTTTATCGGGCCGCCTGGGGTGGGCAAAACCTCCCTCGGCAAATCCATTGCCCGCGCCCTGGGCCGCGAATTCGGGCGCATGGCCTTGGGCGGCGTGCGCGACGAAGCGGAAATTCGGGGCCACCGCCGCACCTATGTGGGCGCTATGCCGGGCCGCATCATCCAGATGGCCCGCAAGGTGCAATCGCAGAATCCGGTCATTATGCTCGATGAACTCGACAAACTGGGCAGCGATCACCGGGGCGACCCCTCTTCGGCGCTGCTCGAAGTCCTCGACCCCGCCCAGAACAACACCTTCACGGACAGCTACCTCAATCTCCCCTTCGACCTGTCGAAGTTCATGTTTATCGCCACAGCCAATGTGGGCGACACCATTCCCTGGGCCTTGCAGGACCGCATGGAAATCATCGAGATCCCCGGCTACACCCAGGAAGAGAAGTTTGAAATCGCCAAGCGCTACCTCGTGGCGCGGCAACTCGACGCACACGGCATCACGGCAAAGCAGTTGAAGTTTACCGCCGCCGCCCTGCGCAGTATCATCGCGAATTACACGCGGGAGGCGGGCGTGCGCAACCTGGAACGGGAAATCGGCCACGTATGCCGCAGTTGCGCCCGGAAATTCGCCAACCGCAGGAAGAACCCCATCCGAATCGATGCGGCCGATCTACGCGACCACCTCGGCCCCGAAAAGGTCCACTACGACGTGGTCGAACGCACCCGCCTGCCCGGCGTGGTTGTTGGACTCGCGTGGACGGCAGTGGGCGGCGACATCCTCTTTATCGAGGCCACCCGTATGCCCGGAAAGGGCGAACTCGTCCTCACCGGACAACTTGGCGACGTGATGAAAGAATCCGCCCAAACCGCCCTCAGCTACCTCCACGCCAACGCCGAACGCTTCGGCATCGACCCGAAAAACTTCACCGATTCCAAGATTCACATCCACGTGCCTGCGGGCGCAACCCCAAAAGACGGACCCAGCGCCGGCAACGCCATGATCACGGCCATCGCCTCCTTGATGCTCGGGAAATGCGTGAAACGCGCCCTCGCCATGACCGGCGAAATCACCCTGCGCGGCATGGTCCTCCCCGTCGGCGGCATCAAGGAGAAGGTGCTGGCGGCATCACGGGCCAAGGTGAAAGAGATTATCCTCCCCGAACAATGCCGCGCCATGCTGGAGGAGGATGTCCCGGAGAATATTCGGAAGAAGCTCAAGATACACTTCGTGTCGGAAATGCACGAGGTGCTGGAGATCGCGCTGGGGGTAAAAGGGTAGTTCTACGAACCAACCAATCAAGTACGATGTAATGATTGGGAGCGCAGGCGGCTCGCCTGCAACCGTGCCAAAGGCACGCCCCAGGGAGCTGCGACATCGAACCTATTCATGTCTTGGATTTGCCTTTTCCATGCCAAAACATCCGTTCACTCTCCGCTTCACTTCCTACTCAGCAGGCGAGACACCCGCGCTCCCAATCATCACCGCAGCCCTTGAATGCAACGATTTCGGGGCCAACTCGGAGGACTGGATGCGAAACTCCGAGACACGTGCCTTTTTTGCGTTCTACTGTTAAACTCGCCACACACTTGGAATTGCACCCAGGGGTCTTGCCCGGTTTGAACTGCGCTTCTGCCATGTCTTGCCGCTGTTTTTTTGTCAGCCTGGAAGGCTAACCCACGTTAGCGCACCATGCTGGCCAAAGGAGCGCGTGTCAGGGCGCAGGCCCCGTTGCGTGATGTCGAAGTCAAACGATACAATGCGTCCTCACCAACTCCCCCGCTTCACACAAAGGAAACTCCCCATGGCCGTACTTGCCGACCGTATGAACCGTATTGATGCCAGTGGCATCCGCAAGGTCTTTGCCATGGCCGCGTCGATGAAAAATCCGGTCAACCTCAGTATCGGCCAGCCGGACTACGATGTGGACACGGTGGTGAAGAATGAGGCGATTGCCCAGATCCAGGGCGGCTTCAACTCCTACACACAGACCTGGGGCATCGAAGAACTTCGTGACGGAATCGCCGGGTATTACGACACGCGCTTTGGTGTCACGGCCAACAACATCATGGTCACGAGCGGGGTGTCCGGGGGGCTTTTCCTCGCCCTCATGGCGACCATCGACCCCGGTGATGAGGTCATCTTCGCGGACCCCTATTTCGTCATGTACCCCCACCTCGTGAGCCTTCTCGGCGGCACGCCGGTCCCCGTTTCGACCTACCCCGATTTCAAGCTGACCCCGGAGCGCGTCAAGGCGGCGATCACGGATAAGACCAAGATGCTCATCGTGAATTCGCCGGGCAATCCCACGGGCGTTACGCTGAACAAGGCGGAGCTTGAAGGCCTGGCGGCGGTGGCAAAGAAGCACAACCTGCTGGTCATCACCGACGAAATCTATGAGTCGCTCCAATACGATGAAAAAGCGTCCACCATGGTCGGTATGCACGACAAGGTCATCCTGTTGAACGGCCTGAGCAAGTCGGCGGGCATGACGGGCTGGCGTATTGGCTGGGCCGCCGGACCGGATGATGTCATTCAAGCCATGAACACCCTCCAGCAATATACTTTCGTCTGTGCGCCTTCATTCGCGCAAAAAGCGGCAGTGGTCGCCCTGAAAGCCGACATGACGGACAAGATCGATGTCTACCGCGAGAAGCGCGACCTTGTTTACGAGGGACTCAAGGAGCGTTTTGAAGTGGTCAAGCCGGGCGGGGCCTTTTACATTTTCCCTGAGGCCCCCGGCGGCGATGGCGATGCCTTCGTCAAAAAGGCCATCGAGAACAACCTCCTTATCATCCCCGGCTCCGTATTCAGCGATGCCAATACCCATTTCCGCATTTCCTTCGCCGCCACCAACGACACGATACGGCAGGGGCTGGATATTCTGGGTCGCCTTGTAAACGAGGGCTAAGGTGAGCTTCGCCCACAACCCAAAAACTTGCTTACAGTATTCGCACTCATGTCAATATCCGTAACCAACTGAAATACTGACTGTTACAGGAATTTCTCCTGGGACTCGCATAAACCTTCTCTTTTTTTATAGG
>JAJRPE010000384.1 GCA_024280935.1 Candidatus Hydrogenedentota bacterium | reverse complement strand
CACGCCCGTCAATGGGCCTTCCGTTGAGCTAATAGGATACTTTATACTTCGTGTAAACGAGAAAAAATCACGTTGTTCGGGGCGTGTCAGTCCCTGGATTTCTTGTTTTGCTCCGGGCATGTAGGTGGAACTCTTATAGGGGTAATTGGAGTATGCCCTGATTTTACAACAGGGGCAGGCGCTTTTTGAAGTGTTTCCACGCAAAATAGCCTTCGGCGGCTCTGAAGACTTTCGGTTCGTCCAAGGGCGGCCACGCAACCGTCGATAGGCGTCCGTCCTGCCATGCCAGAAAGAGGTAGCGTGGGTCTTCCAGGGGTGCGTCAAAGCTCACGGCGAATCGGCGCGGACCCCAGTCGCCTGTTTCGAGAATTTCCACGGTATAGCCGTTCAGCGGAACGGTATCGCCGGGTTCAAAGGCAAAATGCTCACTCCGCAGGAGCCGCTCAAAGGGGGTGCCCAGCATCTCGCCGCCGATGACGCGCACTTCAAACCGGTTGGCCGCCGTCCGGGTAACTTCGTGGTCGAAAGGCGCGAGGGAGAGGGTTTGCCACCCTTTTGGAGAGGGGTAGCCGAGATACTGGCGCATCACGAGGGGGTAAAACCCCGTGTATGGATCGGGGGCGAAAATACAGAAGGCTTGTTGGTCCGCGATTCGCGCGTCGTCCATCTCAACTTCATGGAAGGCATCCTCGGTGAGTCTCATCACAGCCGGGATGGCCGCGCTTGTCGCGATCCAGTAGCCGGGCATGAGCACGAGGTGCAACAAGAGGAAAGCCCTTCCAAGAAGCCGAATCAGTCGGGGGCGCGTATTGCGGGCGGCCTCCACACCTTTCAAAATGAACAAGCCGATCCATGCGCAGCCTCCGATAGAGGGCAGGAGCAGCAAGCGCCCCGAGGGAAAGGTGGCGAGTATGGGCAGGGAGGCGATAAAGGAGCCAAGCCCCATCCAGACGAGAAGCCGTCGTTCTTCCTTTGAGCAGCAACGCCATAACAGCACCACACCCGTTGCAATGAGCGCGGTGGCGGTGACGGTGGCAATCAGCAGTGGCGGGCGTAATAGGTTGGAGGCAATGGGCAATTCCGCGGGCAGCGCGAAAAACTGAGCGCCGATCAGGTCGGCGAAGCGCACGGGGATGGCACGCAGGTAGGCAGGCCACTCGGCAATCGGATCCAAATAGACACCGGATCCGTAAACACCGAAGTTCGCCGCCTTGTATACGAGCAGATAGCCGACCGCGAGCAGCCCCGCAGGTGCCAGCGCGCGTACTTTCGTGAACCACGTTTCCTTGCGCTGCACCAGTTCATAGGCAATCAAATAGCCAAAAATACCCAGCGCGGTCTCTCCCCCAAGGAGGCCGAGTCCGTATCCCGCGAGGGATAGGGGCAGGCCGGGTCGCCAGTGGTCTTCCCGCCACCGCAGGTGCGCCACCAGGCCGAGGATTGCGGGAGCGGCGGCCACCATGGCGTTTCGATTTGACCACCACAAGGCGGGGATAATGTGGCCTTCGTCCAGGAGGTAGAGCAGGAAGCACAATCCCGCCAGCGCGGGCGCCATGCTCCGCCGATAGAGGAGGAGCACAGACCAGCAAAGCAGCACGTACCACAACAGGCTGTGTGCGTGATAGAGAAAAGAATAATCACCAAAGAGGGTGTGGTCCAGGACCATGGTTGCGGAGGACAGAGGCCGGAAGAAGTGTAGTTTCAAATCGGGCAAGGTGTACCACGGGAAGGGGCCCTTGTTGATGAAGGGGTACAGGGCATCCGCGTTTCCGGGGGCAAACTGAAAGAGATCGAAGGGCGTGGCCATGGTGGGTTCGCCGCGCAGGGTGAGCAGGTGGATGTAGTCGTCAATGAGGAAGCCCGCAAAGAGGGTTGGCAGCATGATGAGCGTGGCGAGCGCTATTGCCATTCGCGTTGACATGGGTTGCGTCACACGCTTATAAAAGGCGGCTTCCAGTCGTCGGTACATTGTGCGGCCTCTCTGCTAAAAAATCACGTCGGGTGCCACGGGTAGACCCGCCAGAGTTTATCCGTGCAGAGCCGCTGTCGCTGGATCTGGATGGCTTCCCACACCCGCAGAAACCACACGGGTAAGCCCTGAGAGGCCTATCCGTGGCACCCGACGAATTTTTTGAGGGCTTTGGGGACAGCCGAAATTTCTATTTCCAACTGGCACCGACTTCGTATTGACTCAGGTCTTTGTTTGCCAGCGCTTCATCGTGGGGGAGTCGAAAGGTGTCGGTGAAGGGTGTGGGCCGGGTGCCCTTCTCCAGTTGTACCTGGTCCACCCACAGGGTGCCCGTGCCATTTTCCAAGCCCACTTCCACGTACAGGGACTCGATCTCCAGGGGAATATCCATGCCGGGGGTGAACGATGCCGTGCGGTAGCGCCAGTCTTTTTCCTGGTGGATCTCAATCAAGCGCCGGTGTCCGGTTTTTCCTTGGGCATCTTCCCAGCGAAGTCGAACATAGCCCGCAGGTTGTTGACTCGAACCCCGGTGGTCCAGCAAGTCCTCGGTGCGCAATGCCAGGGAAAGCACGTAGGGCTGGCCTGGCTCCAAACGTCCGCCAAGCTCATTTACCCGAAGCTCCACGTTATCGACGAGGGCCTTTTCATCCCCACCGGGCATGCGCCACACTTCTACCGTGATGCTCTTGGGATCGGCATCCGCCGGGATGTCCACGGCCATGTTCATGCGTACCCACTTGCCCGTGCCGGGGTGTACGGCGTGCTGCTCTTCCTGATAGCCCGGTCCTTGGTATCGCAAGACGAGATGGAGGTTGTTGGGGGTGTCGCTTTTGCCCATCACCTGGATTTCCAAGGTGCGGCCTGCTGCCAGGCCCATGGGGATGCTCTGCTGGAGCACGGTTTTTTCGCGGGAGGGAGCAAGCCGGAGGCTGGTTCCTCCCTCAAATCCTGGTCGGATGAAGTCCACCAGATCCGGGGTTTTGGAAAGGACGGTCCAGCCCACCGGTGTGCCGTCTTTCCACGCTTCAAAGCCATTGTTCCGCAAGCGGTAGCTGGCCGGTGCGACCGGGAGCGCGGCATAGCGCGACCAATGGGTTTGTTCCCCTACTTCCTCCTTCAGGTAGCTGACCTTCAGGGAGGACGTGTCGCCATAGGCCTCGGTGCTGTCCCGTAGTGCTCCTTCCGGCAGATCGTAGCGTATCTTTTTTTCAAAGCTGCCATTGGCGATGTGGTTTGTGGTGGGCGCGCCGATGTAGTAGAGGCCAAGGCCGTTGTTGCGATTGCGCGCATAGAAGCCTGTCTGGCTCGCACCCGCTTCGTTCAGCAATTTGGCGTGGCGCGTCATTCCATATTTGATGTAGCCCACGCACCAAAGGTTGGCTTCGGGATTGCCTTCGGCAAATCGCTTCAACCATTGGTCGGTTGGCGCGTCGAATTCGTATTTGAAATGGATTTCTTCTTCCGCCCAGGGAAGAAACTTGGAGAAATAGTAGCGGGCGTAGCGTGGGCCGTGCTCGTTGTCTGGACTCATGAAGAGGAACTGGTCGCCTTCTTTGGCGGTGTGCGCGACAAATTGGTAGAGTTCGCGCCAGTCTCGTTCGGGGATCCGGTTGGCCTCCAGGGGGCCTTGGGGCAAATAGCCTGCGACGGGATAGGTCTGGTACGACTCGTTGATGATAGGGAAGGCGGGCACGGCCAGCGCGCCAACTAAGAATACATAAATCACGTTGGCTGCGGACAGGGTGCGCTTGGGGGGAGGTGCCGGGGTTCGACGCCAGAGACGGATGCTTCGGGGACTCCCCAACACGCGGGAGAGGAAACGGGGAAGCACGCAGAATCCGATGGCGACCATGATGAGCGCGAATATGTAGGTATAGGAGAGATAGCGGGGGTGGTACCAGTGTTTCATGCTGATAAAGAACAGGGGCACAGGTGTCAGAAAAAAACCAAAGAAAAGGGGCAGGCCCGCAGCGGGAACACGATATAGCAGGTCGATGATGCCCCAGATTCCGACCACGATGAGCAGGGGCCAGACCCATGCCGTATCGCTCCAGAAGTAGCGTTTCAGGTACTCCAGGCAATCATAGTAGGTGAGTAAATAACGTGTTGCGCCCGTGTCGGGATTGCTAAAGAGCGCACCGCTTCCCCCCGGGTGTTGCTGATGGGCTTCGATGACGGAGGGACCAGACCACGGTTCCGCCGGAACTTCGTCCTTGTCGGGTGCGGCGTCTTCCGTGGTGCTGGCAGCCGTGGTGGCAGTGAAAAACCGGGCGGGATCCACTTTCTTGTGGATGAGAAATCCGGCCGACAGGGTGGTGCAGCAGGCCAGCAGGATAACCATGCCCACGCGGCGTTTCAGGGAACCCCTGTCTCGCTGGAAGAGTATGTAGAGAGCTGCGCCAATGTTCAACAGGGCCAAAGCGGGCGCGAAACAGATATGGGAGGACAAGGCCAGGAAGGCGGAGACCGTGTAGGCGAGCCATTGGTGCCATCGCCCCCGCTCCAGCACGAGATAGAGCATCCAGACGGTCAAGATGGTGAAAAGCATCATCAGGGCGTAGTACCGCGCAAAATCGCTGTGGGTGATATGAAATGGGCTGAAGGCCAGTAGCGCTGCGGCTACGAGGCCCGCTGTTCGGGAGTGTAGCTGGCGCACCAGGCCATAGATGGCCAGGATGCTCAGGAGGCCCGCGATAAAGCTGGGGAGGCGCAGGGCGGATTCCGTATCGCCGAGTTGAAGGGTCGCTTTGGCCGCGAGATAGTAGAGGGGATAGGAGCGGGTATTCAGCGTGTGGGCCACGGTTTGCATGGCTCGTTCGCGGGTGTTAATTTCGTCGTCATAGAGGCTGACGCCCAAGTCGTGATAGCGCAGAAAGCCGCCGTAGGCGACAATGGCCAGCAGGAGGACGGCACTCAGCAGACGGGTCCATTTTCTATCGTTCCAAGGGGACGCCATGTAGCTTACTCCAAAAATTCGATTTTCAGGACGCGAACCTGGAAGGGGCCTGTCTCGCTGGGGGGAAACTTTATGGCGACAAATCCCCGTGCGATACTTCCGTTCCATCGTTTGTGGCGGCTGATCCGGATGCCATGGGTATTGGGCGCATGCCGATCCAGTATCTTGAACGGCGTGCCCCGTTCCCCGGAATAGGGCCAGTCACCCTCTGCTGCGGCTACGTCTTCCGCGCTTGCCCAATACCACTCCATGGAAAAGCGGGCGGGCGTGCCGTCTTCGTAGTGGGTGACTTCCACGGTCGCCCGGATTTCCCGCACGGTGTCCGTGTCCAAATCCATGACAAGCTCTGGGCCGGGGTCGGTTTTCAGGGCCATAAAGGTGACACCGGGCGCATTCTGCTCGCGCATGACACGGGGAAACTGCCACGGGGACTCCTCGGCGGTGAGCGTGCGGAAGTCCCACGTGTGAACGGGCTTTGCCTGCTCCTGCACGGACCAGGCCACGCCATAGAATACCGCAGCCGACACCAGGCCCATCAATAGGATGGAGACGAGGTTATGCTCGGGATACCCTCGGCGAACTGTCGGGCTTGGGGGTGACTCTTCGATGCTGTGGGGCGTGCCGTCTTTTGGCGTGTTCATGGGGATCTCGCAAGTGCATTGGCTGGGAAACAGAGAGACGGGATTATAGTGAATAGCGTGCCCTGAATCCAAGGGGATTGCGGACTCGCGTTGACCCGTAAGTGCGTTCTACGGTATGATTTCGGCTCCTGAGGGACCGTCATTTCGACCCGTTTACCGTCCCCTTCTCGCGCCAGAATGACCGAGGCAATGCCCCTATGTCCGAACATGCCGCCCCCTACGCCGTCTCGGTGGTCGTGCCGATTTACAACGAAGCGGAATCCTTGCCGCGATTGTATGCGGAAGTGACGGAAGCCATGGCGGCGGCCCAAGTGCCCTATGAACTCATTCTTGTGGACGATGGGAGCACGGATGAGTCCCCGGCACTATTGCGTGAACTGCGTGACGGAGACCCGGAACACGTTCGTTTTATCATATTCAGACGGAACTTCGGGCAGACGGCAGCTATGGCGGCGGGCTTCGATGTCGCGCAGCATGAGGTAATTGTGCCCATGGACGCCGATTTACAGAACGATCCCCGGGATATTCCACGTCTGTTGGAAAAAATCAACGATGGCTACGACGTGGTTAGCGGTTGGCGTGCGGACCGCAAAGACAAGTTCCTGTCACGGCGACTTCCCAGCAGGGTGGCAAACCGGTTGATATCGGTCATCACGGGGGTTCATCTTCATGACTACGGATGCACCCTGAAGGCCTACCACCGCGAGGTGGCCGCCCACATGAATTTCTATGGCGAACTCCACCGTTTCCTGCCAGTCCTGGCAAGTTGGGCGGGTGCGCGGGTGGCCGAAATTAAAGTAAACCATCGCCCCCGTGAGTTTGGTGTATCCAAGTATGGCATGGGCCGGACCCTGCGGGTCGTGCTCGACTTGATCACGATCAAGTTCCTTCTTTCCTATTCCACCAGGCCCATGCAGGTATTTGGGAAGTGGGGCATCGGTGCCCTGGGGATTGGTTTCGTGGCGGGGCTGGTGACACTCGGGCAAAAGATTTTTTCGGGGCAGGACGTAACCGATAACGCCTGGCTTTTTGTATGCATGTTCTTTGGTTTGGGTGGCCTTCAATTGATATGTATGGGGCTCTTGGGGGAGATTAGCGTCCGCACCTATTACGAGAGCCAGCAAAAAGCCATTTATACGATTCGCGAGCAATCGGACGGGAGCTGACGGCGTGCGCGTTCTCATGCTCAACTACGAGTACCCGCCTTTGGGCGGCGGCGCGGCGAATGCTACCCAGCAGATACTCGCGGCCCTGGCGGAGGATGACGGGCTGCACATCGATCTCGTTAGCTCCTCCACGGGGGCCACTTCGATAGAAGAAATTGCTCCGCAGCAGCGCATCCACTTCCTGGATATCGGCAAGGATGGCAACCTCCACTACCAGAGCAACCGCGATCTTTTGGCCTATGCCTGGCGGGCCTATGGCTACGCCCGCAAGCTCATGGCCGGGAATGACTATGATGTGTGCCATGCGTTTTTCGGTATCCCCTGCGGGGCGCTGGCATGGCGGCTTGGCTTGCCCTATATTGTTTCCCTGCGCGGTTCCGACGTGCCCTTTTACAACGAGCGCTTTCGGGTGCCTGACACGCTGCTTTTTCAACGATTGAGCAGACGGGTCTGGAAGAAGTCCGGTGCCGTGGTGGCCAACTCGGAGGGATTGCGTAAATTGGCCCTCGAATCCGCGCCCCGGCAGCCGATTTCCGTTATTCCCAATGGCGTGGATACGACCTTGTTCCAACCGGGCATTTTGCCGGAGACCCCGCTGCGTATATTAATTGTGGCCCGGCTTATTCAACGCAAGGGCATCGGGTATCTCATTGAGGCTGTTCGTCGGCTAGCGTCCGACAAGGTCGAGTTGACCATTGCGGGCGACGGAAAGCAGCGTGTTGAGTTGGAGGCGCAAGTCGAGGCCGCCGAACTGTGCGGCAGCGTCCGTTTTCTGGGGGTGGTGGCCCACGATGATTTGCCCGCTGTCTATCAATCCCACCATGTTTTTGTCTTGCCTTCACTTAATGAAGGCATGAGCAACACGGTGCTGGAGGCGATGGCGACGGGGTTGCCGGTGCTCATGACGGATACCGGCGGGGCGGCGGAAATGGTGGCATCGGGAAAGAACGGCTATTTGCTGGAGGCCCGTTCGGCGGACAGTATCGTCGCGGCATTGGAACATTACATTGATGAACCCGCCCTGATTGGGCGACATGGTGCTCGTTCTCGTGTGAAGGCCGAGTCGATGAGTTGGCAGACGGTGGCTGCGGCCTACCGCGCCTGTTACACGAATGTGGCGGGGAAGTTATGAGCCGTCCTGTTCGCGTTCTCCACCTTGTGGACAGCCTCAATCTCGGCGGTATCCAGACGCTCCTTCGTGACGTGTTGCCCGGCCTT
>JAJRPE010000383.1 GCA_024280935.1 Candidatus Hydrogenedentota bacterium | reverse complement strand
CCGCTTCGAGCACCTGCCCCCCGCCGAGCGTGAAGCCTGGCGACGGGTCTTCATGAGCCACATCGACGAACGCCCCATTCGCCGACACCTCTACCAGAGCTTCGGCTTTCTCCCCGATGGCCTGGTCCGCCTTGGCGACCGCTGGACCGAGATGCCCGTCAACCGGCCATGGCCCTACCTCCCCACCCAGGAGACCGTCCGCTTGATCAATCGCTCGGGTGACCACTATCTCTTGGAAACAGAAACGCTATTCGCACCACCCAAAGATTCGGACTGGGCCACGTATCGCGGGCAACGTTCGGGCCGCATCCATCTCGATGCCAGCACCCACCTGGGCACGGAACAGCAAACATCCGTCTTTTGGAAGCGCAAGGAAAAACGCACACCGTGGGAACAGTTCACCCTGAAAAGAATGGAAGCCTCCCAAACCGTCCGTATCACCAAAGGCCCTATCTCCGAATCACCCCACCTTTATGCCATAGACCGCTTTCCCTTCCTGGAAAAGTAGATGCCATACCGACTTCGTATTTTCCTTGAAAAACGTATGTGTTCACGGGCCGCTTCGAGGGTGCCACGAAGCTCAGGTCGTGCGTCGGCGTGGAGAAAGAGTTGCCTGGATTCAAGGTCCTTTGCGGCTTAGCGCCTTTGCGTGCCAAAATAAAGGATCGCACGCAAAACCGCGAAGGCGAAAAGTAAATGAACATTTCACCACGAAGAGCGTAGAGCCGCCGTTGATCGCAACCAAAATTTTGACCACGGATGGCACTGATAACACGGATATTTTGGATTTGGAGGTTTTCCATCAACCACCAATCAAAAAATATTGTTCTAACGG
Organism: Candidatus Hydrogenedentota bacterium; assembly: GCA_024280935.1. GTDB lineage: Bacteria > Hydrogenedentota > Hydrogenedentia > Hydrogenedentales > JAEUWI01 > JAEUWI01. The sequence continues at coordinate 3,260 of JAJRPE010000383.1, read as the reverse complement.
GTTCTTACAGAAAGCCTTTTTCGTAAGCGTTCAGGGCACGGACCACTGTAGTCGACAAAAAGCCCTGCGGGTGCCACCCTCACACGGAGGAGCGAAGCGGGGGAGTTTGCGGGTGTAAGTCCGCTAGACAAGTTCGGCACCCAAAAAACATGCACTTACCATTTGCATTGCGCTTCACTTGATGGCTTACGCCCCTGCCACGACCCCACACCCGCAAGCTAAGCCGGGAACCGGCTACGCGTGAGGGTGGCACCCTTTATATTTTCTTGCAAACCATTTCAGGCTCCCGTCGGCTGTTTCCTAAGGACCGAGAGGCCCGCGAGACGTGAACGCTTACCCTTTTTCTATAATGTCATTGTGTTTTATCCGTGTTATCAGTGCCATCCGTGGTCAAAATTAAAAGAGTTCTAGTCTTCGAAACAGGCTTGTACCCTAAATGCTGGTAATGTGATACAAGTTCTTGCAACGTGTTTTCTTGTTCAAAAAAAAGCAAAGCGGCCTCCGAAAACACTTCGGAGACCGCGTCATAATTAACCTGTTCTACCAAATCCACTACTTGCTCAAATAACCCTTCGGCGGATTGGCCGGTGGCGTGTACGTGAAAGGACATTCCTCCGGCAGCACCTTGATTTCCGTCGTGTACTTAATCGGCGTTCCCCCTGGCCCCTCGAAGGTCAACTCCACCATGTGGGCCGTCCAACCTGATTCGGGGGCGCTCAGCTTGACCTTGTATACCCCCTTCTTCGTGGCTTCAAGGGGCGTGCTTTTCCAGATCTTGCCCACGGCCTCCAAGCGAAAATCCCGGGCATCAGGATTGGTCGCCGTCCAGAGTTTAACCGCTATGGGCTTATCGGCAGTCTTCACCTTCAGCACCTGGCCTTTACTGATAGACCAACTGTACTTGGGCAAGGGCGTATCGCTGATGATTCCGTGGTAAAAGGCCATCAGCGTATAGAGGGCATCAGAATCACCAAGACCGTGGTCCGTGTTGGGCACATAACGCAGGTACTTGTCGCCCTTGAGGTCGTCCCAATAATACTGCGACGAATCAGGCAGGAAAAATTGGTCGCCCGCCGAGTTTATAATCAACTTGGGCATGGTAAAGCGTTCGATGTAGCGGTAGGGTTCCACCAGGTCAAGGAGCTTTTCATACTCCGGCGTGCCCATCCAATCCATGAGGCCCATCGCATCGTAGTCGCCAACGGCCGGTGCCCAGAATCCGTAGGCCTCCCAATGGTGCGAGAAGGACTCCACGATATTGAGCATATCAATGACGATGGGAACCATGGCAACCACGCGCTTATCCACGGCAGTCGTCATCCAGGTAGTCCAACCCCGCTTCGAGCCACCCGCCGTCACAAAATGCTTAATGTCCAGCTTGCCTGCGCCTTCCTCGGCGCAATAGGCCTGGATGGCGTCCATGGCGCGAACGACACTCTTAGTCATGGGCATGCGGGCGGGCCAGTTCTCATCGCCCGTTCGCAGAAACTTGTCCCAGGTATAGGCGATGAGAGAATCCTCTACCCGCTCCTTTCCATCCGCGAAGGTGAGGTGCTGATTGGGGACCATGCCCAGCTCCACCACCACCGACTGCGTCACCTTGGCAATGGTCGAAAACTCTTCGCTCATCTTCTCAGGTGCCGGGCCACCGTTCTTCCCGCCGCCGATATACATGAGTGCTGTGTCATACAGCACCTCATCCGGGATATAGACCCGCATCCAATGCTTCCATACGGTGCGGTCCACTTCCTCGGCACTACGCCAGGTCTGGGAGGTCAACTCGAGGACGTGCATCGTGACCCCGTCCCCGTCGTAGGTTTGTTCCAAGCGGTAGGGATAGGTGTCATCCACCGCGTGGACGTAACGGTCCAGTGCCGTGGTATTCTTGGTCACACGTGCGGTGGATTCCTTCGCGCTGGCGCTAAGAACAACCAGCCCCAGCATCAGGGCGACCACACTGCCTCTACGTATCAACGAATTCATCTTCGCTCCTTTTTCCCGCTACGGGAACAGGTTATACATGCCGCTTCCAGCACATTTCGACAAACCAACCAGCCCGACTCTCCGTGAGCCACCGATGGCGCTCCGCAGCCAAACGCGGGCATCCACAGTACCTCAGACCCGGAAAGCCCCTCACAGGTTTCGATTTCCTCGTTGAGGGTGCTACGTAATACAAGTCCAGGGACACCCTATGTAGCGATAGTAATTGGGAGCGCAGCCGTCTCGGCTGCATCGCGCTGAAAGCGCGTACAACGTATTCCGTACCCGTGCAACTTCGTTGCACGACTGCAGGCGAGACGCCTGCGCTCCCATCGATCACCACGCTCTTTGAAATTCCAGGAGTCTAACCCCCTGCTATTTCACCACTGCTGCCGGGGCACGAGGTGGGCGGGGCTGCTGAACAGGCCGGGCCACGGGAACACGAGCGGGTGTTTTGCCCACCCGGACAGGGCGGGCAGGGAGAACCTTGAACGGAATCCTAATTTCGGGCTTGTGGGGCAAATTCGTAGTCACGATGAGCTCCTTGCCCTTCAGCGAGTTGTCCACCGGCATATTCGTCAATTTAATGTGATAATCGTTGTCTTTTCGCTTTATGAGTTCTGCGGTCATTCCCTCGATGGGCGCAATCACCTTCAGCAACTCGAATTCCTTGGTCCGTCCTGGAAGGACTTGTAAATATTGGCTGGTTCGCCGCGCATCCGCGTCTCCGCTGCTCCGAATGGTTACAACCGACGGACGCAATTGCAATTCGCCGATAACGTGGCCATAAACAGATACGTTGAGCGCCCGCCGACCGGGGTCGTCCGTCATGATGGTAATCCTGCCGTTCAACGTGCCGGCGGCCAGATTGGGCTTGGTGGTCGCTGTAATGCGATATTCCTTGCCCGGCACAACCTCCTCCATTGATGTTGTAAAGGGCGCGGTGTCCGGCACCATAACCTTCTCTATCTTGAAGCTGTGCCCCTCCTTCATCGACTTCACGGTCACGGTCTGGGTATGGGCTTCGTTGTCCATGATCCGCCCCATATTCAAAAGCTTGGGTTCCAGCATGATCGTGGCCATGGCAACACCCTTGAACTCCAAATAAAAACTGGGTGCCTCGGGGTCGTTGGAGAATACCGTGATCTTTTTTGACTGGTTACCCTGCTTCCCCTTGAGATTCAGGGTGGCGGAAATCTTGGTCTCCTTTCCAGGTTCCAATGTCTTGTTTTCAAGTTTGGCCACCGTGCAGCCGCACGAGGTCTTCACGTTGCTGATCT
>JAJRPE010000382.1 GCA_024280935.1 Candidatus Hydrogenedentota bacterium | reverse complement strand
TTCCTTGCTGGATGATCCCGGGCGGTCTGAAGTGCTGGGACAGGCGGCAGGCCTTTGGGTTCGCGAGAATTTGCCGATTGACAAAATGCTTGATCAGTACCGCACCCTCTATCACGACCTTCTTCGCCAGAAACTTCACCGGGGTGCCTGAGCATGTGCGGCATCAACGGGGTCATCTGGCGTAACGCCCCCCCGGACGAGCGCAACGCCGTTATTCAGGACATGAATGCTGCGTTGGCCCACCGCGGCCCGGATGATGCCGGAACGTGGCAGAGCGCCCAAGTCGATCTGGGGCATCGCCGCTTGAGCGTCATCGACACCAGCACCGCAAGCCATCAGCCCATGTCTACGCCGGACGGCGAGCATGCGATGGTGTTTAACGGGGAAATATACAATTACCAGGAGCTGCGAAAGACGCTGGAGGGGCTGGGGCATTCTTTTCGGACGAGTGGGGATACCGAGGTACTGCTTCAGGGCTTTGCGGTCTGGGGCACCGATGTTTTTACGCGGTGCAATGGCATGTTCGCCGTCGCCGTTTACAGCCAATCCACGGAGACGCTGGTCCTTGCCCGGGACCGATTGGGCATCAAGCCGTTGTTTTACGCCGCGCATCGGGGAAACTTCGCTTTTTCCTCCGAGATTCCGCCCCTGCTCCGTCATGAATTGGCCGATACCACCCTGAACCGGAGGGCGCTCCACGATTATTTGCAGTACCTCTACGTGCCCGCACCCGCTACCATCTACCAGGGTATTGCCAAACTCCGGCCCGGTCACTGTCTTGTTTACCGCCGTGGGGATTGGGAGGAGCAATGCTATTGGCGCTTGGGCTATCGCCCGGACTTCTCCTGGACGATGGACAGTGCTGCGGAACAATTGAGCGAGCTGCTGGATGACTCCGTGCGCTTGCGACAGCGCAGCGATGTGCCTCTGGGCGCTTTTCTCAGTGGCGGGCTGGATTCCAGCGCGGTCGTGGCGACATTGAGCCAGCAGCTTTCCCAGCCGCTGAAGACCTTCAGCATCGGATTCGAGGATGCCGAAGCCAACGAGCTTCCCTATGCCCGCGCTGTTGCCCAACGTTTTGGGACGGATCATCATGAAGCGATGCTGTCCCCTGATATCGGTGACGTGTTGCCCAGGTTGGTGCGTCACATGGGGGAGCCTTTCGCCGATTCTTCCCTGTTGCCGACGTGGCTCGTTTCCAAGATGGCCCGGGAGCAGGTGACCGTGGCCCTTTCCGGGGACGGGGGCGACGAACTTTTCGCGGGGTACACCTGGACCCACATGAGTTTGCGTGCCGCCCAGTATGGGAAGGCCCCTCCGTTGCTGCGGCAGGGCGTGGGTGCCTTGTTGACGCTATTGCCCGACAATGCACGTTGGAACCGCTATCGGCGTTTCCAGCAAGACAGTTTTCTCGGCCCGGCGCAAGGCTTCCAGCGCCGCCTCACCTGTTTTGATGTCTCGATGCGGGAAGCACTTTTGGGGCCAATGGATCGCTCCGTGCCGGATGACTTTGCGGCGTGCTGGGCCGAAGCCGATGCGACAAACGACGGGGATCGTATGCTCCATGTGGATACCCACCGCTACCTGCCCGACGATATTCTTTGCAAGGTTGACCGGATGAGCATGGCCCACGGCCTTGAAGCGCGTGTGCCCCTCTTGGACCATCGCCTTGTGGAGTTCGCGGCGACCTTGCCCTTCCCGCTTAAATACCATCGGGGCAAATCCAAACGGGTCTTGAAACATGCGATGGCGAATACGTTGCCCCCGGAGACCTTGTCGCAACGCAAGCGGGGCTTCTCCCTCCCCCTGCATCGCTGGATGCGCGACGACCTGAAAGAGCTATTTTGTGATACAGTCTTATCGGGCGATGCCTTGGCAGCGGTTCACATGGATACCCATGCCGTGGAAGGCCTGTGGCAGGCCCATCAATTGGGGCGTGAGAATTACGGGCATCACCTTTGGGCCTTGCTTGTTCTCGCGCTGTGGTGCGAGGGAAGTTAGAAGTTTGAAGGGTGAAGTTGGAAATGTCCCGTTGTTTCGGAGTTGCCACTTGGCTGCATTTTCGTTGGAGATTGAAAATATGAAGCGAGCAATCGCCCTGTTTACTGTTTTTGCTGTTGCGCAGAGTTTGATGGCCGCGCCCATTGATATCGAGTCCCTGCTGGGTGAAAGCTGGTATGGCATCTATATGAACAAGCAGAAGGCGGGCTATGCGGTCAACGGGGTGGTGCGCAATGAAGATGGTACCATTACTGTTTCGGAAAACGCGGTTTTTCAAATTACCATGGCCACCAAGAAACAGGACATGCATATCACGTCGCAGCGCACGTACACCCCCGAGGGGGCGTTGCTCAGCATTGAATCCGAAGTGGTGGATCCCGCCGGAACCAACACTTTTTTCGGGCAGGTCCGAGGCGATGGATTGCACTTGGTTAGCGTGGTGGGCGGTGTGGAAAACACGGAGATTTTTCCCAAGCCAAAAGAGACGTTGCAGGATTCAATCAAGCTCGCCCAACTCATATTGAGCAACCCCAAAGAGGGGAGTTCCATTAGCTTTTCGGTGTTTGAACCCCTTTATAAAAAGGAACTTGCCGGGATCAGTACCATCATGGGCATGGAGGAGCGTGAGTTTGAGGGGGTGATGACCAAGGTCTATAAGGTGAAGACGACCATGCCTGAGATGGGCGTGGATTCAATATCCTATGTCGCGGAAGATGGTACCACCCTGGAGGACCAGGTGGCGGGGCTCATCGTTATGCGTTTGGAACCCGAGCATCTTGCGAAGGATGTGGGCTACAGCAACGATGTCATCGTAAGCAACGCGGCCATGGTGGAGACGCCGATTGACAATCCCCGGAAGCGCGATTCGTTGCGTTTGGAGATTCGCGGCCCCATCAACGACAGCCACGTTTTTAACGATGAACGTCAGACAGTGACTCCTGGCGAGGGCTGCTATATTTTTGAAGGGAAGCGATATGATCTGAAGGGTTTCAGCCCGGTGAAGATTCCTATCACCGACGAGGCTGTATTGCCCTGGGCCAAGGCGACCCAGTTTGTCCAGAGCGACCATCCGAAGATTGTGGCGAAGGCGAAAGAGATTATCGGGGATGAAACCGATGCGTTGGAGATATCCAAGCTGCTCTCCGACTGGGTCCACGACAATATGCGCAGCACCTTCTCCGCCCGCCTCACCAACGCCATTGAGGTGCTGGATCATTTAGAGGGGGATTGCACAGAGCACAGCATTCTTTTTATCGCCCTGGCGCGGGCTGCGAGTCTGCCGTCCCGTGAAGTGGCGGGCTTGGTCTATGTGGCGGGATCGGAACCGGGATTCTATTTTCACCAGTGGGCGAAAGTATGGGTGGGCAAGTGGATCGATGTAGATCCTACCTTCAACCAGCCCCTCGCCGATGTGACCCACATCAAGCTCGCTGAAGGCGATCTTTTTGAACAGGCGAAAATCATGCCGATTATCGGCCAACTGAAAATACAGGAAGCCCCGGTGGAAAAATAGGCGTGTGTGTTCACAGATCGCTTGGGGTGTTGTAAGAGAAACTGCGGAGTCCAAGCGTGCCGCACGATCCCAAAAAGGCGAGTATTAACGAGTCCTGACGGGTTCGTGCGCTGGTGTGAAGCAAGAGTCGCTTGGGCTAAGAATAAAATGGTTGTGCCGTGCGCGCAAGGTGCTTTGGGCGTATCAGGGTCCTGTTGCTCCAAGCGCACGAACCGGCTGAGACCGGATCGTGCGGCACGTCTGACAGGCTTAATGCTTGAGTAGCGCCGACATAGTCTGTGTAATGCTACGGCGAGGCCGTATAATTCAACGATTTGAAGAGTACACAAAAAAACTGAGCAAAAAGGGGACTGACACAAGCGTAGCGAGGTACGAGCGAAGACGGGTCTGTCCCTTTTCTTGCGGCCTTGTAGCGTTCAAGGAGTGGGTGCAAATTATGGCTGCGAGGGAAAAAACCGGGGGTTGTCGCCGCGTTGTGCTGTGGGCGTTGTTGCTGCTTGTTATTCTGGTAGTAACGATAGGGGGCCTGTTGAGCAGCGGAATTCCCCAGCGGCATTTGCTCCAGCGGCTATTGACATCCCAGTTGAATGCGCAGGTGGACGTGGGCGAGGTGTCTCTCAGCAATCCCCTCACGATTCAGTCTCTTGTATTGACCGATGCGGCCTCCTCCCTCTATGCGCCCTTGCTTCGTGTCGAACAAATTTCCGCAGCCTATCGCTGGCAGCCGGATGCGAGCCGCCATATAGAATCTGTAACCTTGTCGGGGGTCCAGGTTTCGCTGCAAGGGGAAGGTGAAACCAGCAATTTTCAGTTCGTGCGCGAATTGCTTGCGGCACCTTCCGATCCTTCTGCGGACTTCACTCCTTGGATTCCAGAGCGCCTTCGCATCGACGATCTTTGGGTCGAAGCCCGATTTCCCGGCTATTACCTGCGCATGGACAACATCGCGGCCAGCGCAGCGCTCTATCAGCTTGAGGCCGGGGTTCTTTCAATACGTTCCGACGACCTGGGTGTCGCATGGAAGTCCAACCTGGCACCGGGCGGTCCCCAATCTCACGTGGGTGCCGTGAATCTTGACTTGGATTGGCAGGGCGCTGATGTCAAGGCAGCAGTTCAAGTGGATTTCGGACGGCTTGCCCAGTTGGATGGAACGTTTAACCTGTCTACACGGGACGATGCGCCCTATATCGACATTTCCATACCTTCGGCACAACTGGACGATCCGCTGTGGTCGGCCATGCTTATCGAGTACCTTCCAACCCCCGTTCGATTTGAAACCCTCACTCTTTCAGACGTGCGACTGGGCCTCCATGCTCGTGAATCGGGCATGCGCGTGGATGCCGCCGAATTAGACGGCCAGGTGACCTCCGTCACCATCGGCCCGGAAGAGGCTCCTTACTACCAAGGTCCCCTTCGCGTGGCGCTTCACGGCAGTTATGGGGAGTCCACTTCTTTGGAAGGCAAGGTTACGCTGGACGATGGCCTTGGGCTGTCGGGCCGCGTTGTGATGGAGGATGATGGCTTGACAGGCGACTTTGAGGTGTCACCCTGGCCACGGGAGACCATTGCGGCGCTCCTGCCTGAATCCTATGCCTCAATGATGGCGATATTTCCTCCCCTGGAAACACTTGGCGTTTCCGGTACAATACGCCAACAGCCAGCGCAGCTTGACGTTGTTGCCGACATTTTGGCCAGTTTTGGCGGCGCAACGCCCTTATCGATCCCGGTGACGGCGACGTTGCTCTCGGGGGCGGATGGCGACAAAATTTCGGCAACGACCGAAATTACACTCGGGAAGTCCACCGTCGCATCCACCGTGGACGGTACCCTTGGCGGCACGTTGAAG
>JAJRPE010000381.1 GCA_024280935.1 Candidatus Hydrogenedentota bacterium | reverse complement strand
TTCAGGGGTCGTTCAGCGATGTGTGCTCGAAACCCAGGGCGTTGCCCTGGGCTAACCTGTTGAGGCCTTTCAGGCCGAAAGACGCATACTATCTTGTCGATAGCAGACCCCAAAGAACCGATGAGACTTTCCATACACCCTTATACTAGCCAATAGAAAACGAAGGAGCAAACAGGACATGAGGATCGATACGGTACTTCGCAGCTTTTACCTTATCGCGATAACGGCGATCACGCTATTCACCCCGCTGACCGCCGAGGCCTGGCCCGGCTTCACGTGGGAAAACTGGCAGCAAGCCACCGGCGTACAGGCCCCCGTTATCGACAGTCCCCAAGCTGGTCGCGCCGATTTGCTGCCCTTGCTCCAGGGGCCGACAGGGTCGATCCAGACTGTTGCCGCGTGGGAAGCCAAGCGGGATGGCATTAAGGAAGTTCTCGCCACGATTTTCGGCGAACCCGGCCCCATTGTGCGCGACAAAGGCCCTGTCACCATCCTGAGCGAAGAGAAACTCCCCGCCTACCGCCGTCTCCTGATCCGTGTACCAGGCGAAGTGGGTGATCCCATCCCCGCCTACCTCCTCCTCCCCAACAAACCTATCAGCACCCCGGCCCCCACGATGATTGTCCTCCACCAGACCCAGGCACCGGGCAAGCAGGAAGCCTGTGGTATGGCGGGTAATCCCGACATGGCCTTTGCCGACGAGTTGGCGAAGCGAGGCTACATCTGTATCGTCCCCGATGTGATTGGCTTCGGCGAACGCATTCCCGAGGGCACCCAACCCTACCACGATGCCCTGGCCTTTCATGATCGCCACCCCAACTGGTCCTTCTTCGGCAAGATGAACTATGACATTGCCCGCATTGTGGACTACCTCGAAACGCGCGACGATGTGGACCCCAAGCGCATTGGTGTTATCGGCCATTCCCACGGGGCCTACGGTTCCATCATGGGCACGATCTTCGAAGCCCGCATCGCTCTCGCGGTCGCCAGTTGCGGTTTCAACACACTGCGCACCGACAATCGGCCCGACCGCTGGAGTCATCTTACCGCCCTCATGCCCCGATTGGGGTTTTACGTGGAAGACATCAAGCAAGCCCCCTTCGACTGGCACGAAGTCATCGCCTGCATCGCTCCCCGGCCCTACTTTAATTGGGCCACGTTGAAAGACGATGTCTTTCCCAATACGGACAACCTCGCGGATATCTACACGCAGTTAGAAGATGTTTACGGGCTATACAACGCGGAAGACAAGTTTCACGGGGAGCTGGTGCCCGGTAAGCATCGCTTTCCGAAGGAAGGCCGCGAAATGGCCTATGCATGGATCGACCAACAATTTCATATAAAAAGGTAAGCATCGACGGTACATTGTTGTTGGCAAAGCCCACGCCTATTGGTCCCCCTCCCTGGAGGGGTTAGGGGTGGGTTTAAGTGCGCGATGAAAATCAACCCACCCCCAGCCCCTCCGAGGAGGGGAGCCTGTCGGCTCCATTAACGCCTACGTCAAAAAAGGACTGAATACCATGAAAAGCAACCTATTGATCCACGGGCTGGCCGCGCTCTTTGTCGGGCTACTTACGATAAACAACGCAGCAGCAGAAACATCTGCGGCCTGGGATTATGATCACGTCGCCACGGAGGCCCTGGATGGCTGGCGTTTTCTGGCGGTGAGCAGCGCGGAGGCCCCCCTTCCAACGGTGGACCACGCCAAATTGGCGGTGGTCACCTTGCCTTGGCAGCTTGAGCGCCCGCGCCCTATGGGCTATTGGCTGCGCACTATCGCCATACCAAAACGCTTCGCCGGGCGCGATGTCTTTCTTGTTTTGGAATCGCGCGGCCCCACGAAAGTCTACGTCAATGGCACGCTGGCCGGAGAGCGTAAAGCAGACACGGGTCAACTGCGCGTTCCCCTCGCAGAAAATCTCCAAGGCGGGAAAAGTTTCGAGGTCGCTATCGCGGTCCAACACGGCACCCAGCCAGCCCGCCTCAACAAGACCCGGCTGATGGCCGAAACCAAGGGATTCGGTGCCTTCGTGGCACGCCGGGAAGCACTGCTGAGTTCCCTGCCCATGCCCGCAGTGGATACAGCCAATGTACCGTGGCGCATTAAGGTGACCGAATCGGAAACAGGCGCTGCGGTCGATTTTGACGACAGCGCCTGGGAACTTGGCGATAAAGATTTCAAGCTGGAAGGTAACTTTGTACACGGCTGGTTTCGGTCGAAAATCGTGGTGCCCGAGGAAATCGGGGGTCTGCCGACCGCTGGAAAAAATCTCAATATTCGGGTCCGATTCGACGACGCGGGCACCATCTATTTGAATGGCAAAGAAATCGAAACAGCGCCCTCTCCTCCCGACACCACCTCCTTCACGGTGCCGCAAGATATAAAACCCGGCCAGGAAGTTTCGGTCGCGTTGCGCATCTTGAACAAGTGGGGTTCCGGCGGGCTCAGAGCGCTGGAATGGCGCTTCGCGGAGTTTGACGTGGCCGAGCGGGCCATTCACACCTTCCGCACGCGAATGGTCGCCGTGGACCGTGTGCTTCGTATGCACGACCGGTCAAAGCCCGCGTGGCTTGAGACCTTGGGCAAAACGCTGGACCGCTTGGAATCCGGTCGCGAAGAGGTCGAATTGTTGCCGTCCATGACCCAAGAGGCCTTGGCGGTCCTCGACCAGGCCGAGGCCATGATGGCCGAGACGCCGATTCTCCTCCTTGAACCCTACCTCCAGGATGTCCGCCAAGACCGCGTGACGGTGATGTGGGAAACAAGCGCGCCGGTGGACTCCTATGTGGAATACGGCGAAGGCGAACTAGCGCAAAAGGCTTCGGATATCAAACGGGCGGAAAACATCCACGAAGTGGTACTGACCGGTTTGAAGGCAGACACGACCTACCAATACCGGGTCGTGTCGGGTGCCTACCACACGGAGACATTCGAGGTAAGCACCGCGCCCAGCGAAAATCGGCCCTTTACCTTCCTCGTTTGGGGCGACAATCGCTCGGACCCCGACATTTGCGAGAAGGTCTCCTTGCAAATGGCCGGCGCCGAAGCGGAACTTGTGCTCAACGTGGGGGATGTCGTTGGCCGGGGTTCCCGCTGGCACGAGTGGACGGAGCACTATCTCATCCCCGTGCGCCACTGGTCCCACAAGTGGCCGAGCTACGTGTCCATTGGCAACCACGAATACGGCGGAAGCATCCAATACGGTGTCGTCCCCGCCTTCGAGCAATATCTGGCCCACCCCACCATCGTGCCCGGCAGCAACGAATACTGGTACAGCTTCGACTACAGCAATGTTCACTTTCTCTTCATCGACGGCAACCGCTTCGCCGAAGATAGGGAGGGCAAGAAAGAAAACGAATGGACCATCAGCCCCGACGACCCCCAACTGCTATGGATTGAACAGGACCTCAAGGATTCCGCAGGGAAGTCGGACTGGACCTTCGTCTTCATCCATGAGCCGCCCTTCTCCGAAGGCTGGTCGGGCGGCTACTACGATGGCGAGCCGCCGCTGCGCAATAGCCTGGTGCCGATCCTGGAACGCTATGGCGTGGATATTGTCTTTGCGGGCCATACCCATGACTACGAGCGCGGCCTGCCCCATCCACCTTATGACCCGGCCACGAACACGGGAAACAATGCGGTCTACATCATCACGGGCGGTGGCGGAAGCAGCCTCGACAACCACAAGTACTACGAATGGGATCAGATCGATATTCCCGATCACCCGGCAGTGGCCGACTCCGATGCCCCCGACGAAGGAGAATACTACAAGTACCACTATTGCTGGCTGAGCGTGGATGGCGATGAAGTTAAATTCGAGGCGCGGGAAGTCCTGCCCGACGGAAGGGATGGCGGTGTCTTTGACCGCTTTCAATTGAAAAAGTAATCTTCAATGTTCACCGAAATCAGGAGGGCGGGTTTTCTTACCCGCCGCAAAGCATGCGTTACACCAGTCGGCGCATATGGGTCGCAGAAGAATGGGAGCGGCATTTGTTAGCATTACGCTGCCTTTGTTGCGGACTGGAAAGTCCGCACTCCTACCCGTCGTGAACGCTTGTCAAATAAGGAATCATCATGTCCACACACGTCACCCTATCTGCCCCAACCCTGGTTGCACTCTTCGGAATCTTTCTCGGACTCTGCCCCGCTGCTTCGTCGGCACCCAAAATCACTTTTGATGTCGGCGAGACGGCTCTTCATGTACACATAGGCCAACAACGGATAGCCACCTATGTCTGGCAGGATGCCGAACTGCCGCGCCCTTACTTTCGGAGCCTCACCACGCTGGACGGCACCCCGGTGACCCGAAACTATCCGCCCGACCCCGTGATCGACAAGAACAACGATGATCACTCCCACTTTCACCCCGGTGCCTGGATGGCCTTTGGCGATATCAGCGGAGCCGATTTCTGGCGCAATAAAGCCAGGGTCCGGCACGTGCGTTTTGTCGGCGAAGCCAGCATCAGGGAGAACAGCGCGACCTTCACGGTGGTCAACGCCTACGAAAGCACCGGTGAGTCGGCCCGAATCATCTGCAAAGAAATCTGCACCTACACCTTCACCCTTCACGCCGATGGCTACTTGCTCACGGTGGATTCCACCTTTCGTCCCGTAAGCGGAGCCTTCGCCTTCGGCGATCAGGAAGAAATGGGTTTTGGCATCCGCATGGCTACGCCGCTGACCGTGCGCCATGGGGACGGTCAAATTCGCAACAGCACGGGCGGCAACCAAGAAGCGGGCACTTGGGGCCAATCCGCCGATTGGTGCGCGGGCTTTGGCAAGCGCAATGACCGCTGGGTGGGAATCAACGTCATGGCCGCGCCCGACAATTTTCGTTCTTCCTGGTTTCATTCCCGTGACTACGGCCTGATTGTAGCCAACCCCTTCGGCAAAAAAGCCATGACCGCGCCCAGCGACCCGTCGGTAGCCAACGACAGCACGCCCGTGGCGAAAGATGGTGCCCTGCGCGTGCGCTTCGGTATCCGTGTTTTCAGCGTGCCTGACAAAACCGAGCCAAATCTTGGTGCAATGTTTGAAACATATACTGAGAGTCTTCGCGAATAAAACCGCGCTCCCCGGTGTATTTTAGCTGCACCCGGTGCGTTATGGAATAGCGCGGGGACATGCTACACTACAAACGCAGAATGGAACGGGCTACGACAGGTGGCCCCATGCAGGAGGATGAGACGTATGTTTCGAGCGATTGGACGTTGGTTTCGGGCGGCTGGCTTTTTTCTTTCGGGCAACATCGACGCTTCGCGGCGTTCGCTGGACACCAATGCCCATGTCATGGCGGCGCGCTATGACGATGTGGTCCGGGACAAGACAAAACGCTTTCACCAATATAAACAGGCGGTCGCGGCGCTCATTGCGCAGCAGGAATCAAAAATTCAGACGGCGAAGACCCTCACCCAAGAACTCCGCAAGCTGGAAACTTTGAAGGCCGGGGCGCTGGCCAAGGCAAAGAAGATGGTGGAGGAACTCAAGGGGCAGGGCGTTCCGCAGGACCAAATCCGCAACAATGACGATTACATGAAGTGCCTCTCGGCCTACAACGACTTCACGTCGACCCTGACCGAAAAGAACATGCGGGTGGAGGAGTTGGAGGAGGATATCGCGGAGTATGGCGAACGCATCGAGGAGCACAAGCGCCAGATGCACGAACTCAAACGCGAAATCGAAGACATCAAGGAAGAATCCAAGGATGCCGTGGCCGATGTCATTTCGGCCAAGGAAGAAAAAGAAATCGCCGATGCCCTGACGGGACTTTCCCAGGATGGCAGCAACGCGGATCTTCAAGAATTACGCAAATTGCGGAACGAGGTGAAGGCGGAAGCCCGTATCTCGAAAGAACTCGCGGGTGGTGATTCAAAGGCGCTGGAGGCGGAATTTCTCGCCTACGCCCGACAAGCGGAGCACAGCGACGAGTTCGATGCCCTGATCGGCTTGGCCGAGGGTGCCGAACAGAGCATTCATACGGCGGATACCGTTAAGGCCCCTAAACTCCCCGGTCTGCCCGAGTAGGCAAGACACAGGCGCGTATATTCCATGGAATCACCCCCCTACGAATTCCTCCGTGAAGTGGGCCGCGTCCTCAATGCGGGCCAGACGCGCTCCATCACGCTCACGGGGAACATCGACGATTTGTTCCACCGCACCGGGGCGGGGGCGGGCGACTATGTGCCCCTCATCGATTTTCTCGTCGGCCATTGGAAAATCCCCAATCACATCGTCCTCGTCTATGAACTGAATGGTCCCATCCGCTTTGTGAACGACGGCGACCGGCCGCTCCTCCGCGATGCCTGGTTAAAATGGCGCACGGGATTGGACAGCAACGACCTCGCTATCAAGCGCATGTTGTCGCCGGGGGCCGTAGATGCCCAGGCGGCCCTCCTCCAAAAGGATTTTGACCAGCAGCTTCAACAAGCCGTCGGCCAACCCACCGTGGCGCTGGAGCTGCTCCGCCAGTTGTGTTTGTGCTCGCGAAGCAAGCTAGGCGGCAAAGCGCTGCTGGCACAAAACCTCATCATTCTTGTCGAAGCCGCCGACCTCATCGTGCCGGAAGGCGAAGTCACCCGCCTTTCCGACCGGGACCGCCATCGGCTGAATATTGGCGTAGACTGGTTCTCGGATCCTGGCTTCGTCAACGGCAACGATTCCGTGGTGCTCATTGCCGAATCGCGCAGCCAGATCAGCCAGCGCATCGCCCGCCTCCCCCACTTGCTCGACATCCCGGTGCCCGCGCCCGACGAAAAAAGCCGTCGGCACTTTGTGGCTTGGTACCGAGCCACCCTGAGCCAGGGCCTCAAGCTCGATGTCTGGGCTTCCGACGATGCGTTGGCGCGCGCCACGGCGGGCCTGTCCATCCATGCCCTGATGCAGCTCCTCAAGGGGGCCGTTCATCAGCGAATCACCCTGAGTCAGAACGCGGTCACGGAGAAGGTGGCCGCCTACATCAAGAGCCAACTCGGCGAAGACATGGTGGAAATGAAGAAGCCCAGCCACACGCTGGACGACGTGGTGGGCTTCGAGAGCCTGAAGACCTTCATCCGCGCCGAGCTGATGCCGCGCATCGCCGCCGAGGGGGAAGATGCCCTGC
The DNA here is from genome assembly GCA_024280935.1 of Candidatus Hydrogenedentota bacterium. Taxonomy (GTDB): domain Bacteria; phylum Hydrogenedentota; class Hydrogenedentia; order Hydrogenedentales; family JAEUWI01; genus JAEUWI01. The sequence continues at coordinate 11,496 of JAJRPE010000381.1, read as the reverse complement.
CCGGCGCTGCGGTCGGCGGGGCCATTGGCAGCGGAAAAACCTTTATCTTCGAGGCCGTGGCCGCAGAATTGGACATGGTCGTACTGGTGCTGAAAAACATCCGCAGCCAGTGGTACGGCCAGACCGATGTCTTGTTCGAGCGCCTCCGGCGGGTCTTGGAATCCCTTTCCAAAGTACTTATCTTCGTTGATGAAGCAGACACCCAGTTTGGCGGCGTTGGCGCCGGTGAGCACGCCACAGAACGACGGCTGACAGGTAAGATACAGGCCATGATGTCCGACACACGCCTGCGCGGGCGCGTCACCTGGCTCCTCATGACGGCACGGATTCACCTATTGTCCCCCGATATCCGCCGCCCCGGACGGGTGGGCGACTTGATTATCCCCGTCCTCGATCCCGAAGGCGATGACCGCACGGCATTTGTCCGCTGGATGGTCGCGCCGGTCTTGGGCGACGATGGCGACGATGCCACGCTGGAGAAATTGACCGCCGCCACGAAAGGGTTTTCTGCCGCGAACTTCGCCGCCATGCGCGGAGAGCTAAAGTCCAAGCACCGCCTCTCGGGTTCGCTCAATTTTGATGGAGTGTTGGCGGTTCTGCACGACCACCTCCCCCCGCCCATCGAAGACACCCGCCGCTACCAGACCCTGCAAGCCCTCGTGAATTGCACCCGCCGCAGCCTCCTGCCCGATCCCAAGGCCACCGACAAAGAACGCGCCGCTTGGGCCGATGAAATCCGCGCCCTGGAAGCCAAAGGGATCCGGTAAAGGAATGTAGCATAGCCGTCCCGGCTGTGAAGGCCGTTCACGGCCTTGACACAGTACCCAAGAGAAAAACAAAAACACAGCCGGGACGGCTATGCCACTTTCTTGTGGACGGGGCTGCTTGAATCAACGCTGCCTTTTCCATCCACACCGAAACGTCGATACGCGTGTCCGCTACTGTCACCCTCGTGCCCGGATGTCGAGGGCGCTTTCGCGGTGACGACGTCGTTCCACTATCGGGATACTGTCCCGCACCGACTCTCTGAACTCACGCCGAAATAGCCATAAGAAACTGAAGAAAAAGCACTATGGTCACAAGTATGATTACGACCACATTTATGCAAATACCTTTGGCACACAGCTGAGGCGCTATTACCGCCCTAGTCGACGCTGCGTTAAAGATGAGAATAGCAATTGCAGCACAAATAATTATGACCATATTCAAAAGTGATATCATATTTGAAAGCGGTATAGTAGCTGTATTCAATATAAAATCTTTAATCGACATAAGGTAACACACTCTTTTCTCTACTGACGCCACTCGCCGTCAAGCTTGCACCGCACATATCGGTCCATGCCGTGAGTACGGCTTCGTAAACCCGGCTGAATATTTACATGAAGAGCCGTCTTTCTGCATCCGACAAATGACATCGCTACGACCGCAGGAGGTGCCGCAGAAATCTCTTTATACCCTTCAAAAATACCTTTAACATTCTGAATCATTTCATGTTCAAAGTCTAGGCTCGGTATCGACATGATCGAATTCGAATCACGGAAAAACGCAAACGAATCAACGACCTCCACGCAGCCATCGAAGTACAATTGTGCGTAGGACGTCCTAGCTTGCTGTTCCCACGAGTGTCTCAGAATTCCTTCGAGGTTGTACCGCGGTGAATAAGAACCGCGAGCGGCAGAATGAATCCAATTACATTTCGCGCTGTCCGTCAGATCAAATCGCCGCGCGTTCAAGAATTCTGTAAGTGGAATGACATGTAAAACAACACGCGGACCGTCTTCCATTGGAACCGGGGTTTCTCCTGCGACGATTCGACCAAGCCGTTCTCTAATGAAGTTTCGTACACGCTCTCCCTGTGATTCCGTGGCGAGAAAAGCACTCCGAATCTCGCCCACATCCTTCATCGGAAACTTTCCAGAGGAAGTTCTCGAATAGAACCGATACGAATCGCCCAGCGTCACCATGTGAGGCGCAGATAGACTCTGCGGAATCCTAACGACTAGCACAAAACCCGTTCCTGCGCCGTTAAAATCCTCGATCTCCTTCATCTGAACCCTCAACGTCGGGGCAAGGCCGTTTTGAATCATGTGCTCCAACCGAAGCATCGCGTCGTCCGCAGAAGTCCCCAATATCGGCACCACCGCTTCGGCGCGTCCTTTGTCGTCGCCCTTAGCCGTCTCCCGAATTCCGTAGATTAAGTCACCACCCGAAGCGTTGGCGAAGGAAGCGATATCACGCAATGCCTCCTTTTTGTCTGCATCGCCATTCTTAGGAAGTTCGCTCTTGTACTCCAGGGCTTTCGATTCTCCAATCCGCTCGGTTACAAGATATTCGATGTCTTCCTTGCTAATGTCTTCCAGTCGCTTCGGTATCATGACTCCCTCTTTCATCCAAACCGTCAAACCAAACCAAGGCCAATCGAGACAATACTCCCGCTACCTGTGCCACCCCTTTCAGGGGTTCATGGATTGGGGAGAAATTTTACCCAGGGTTCCGCTCGTACCTCGCTCTACCCTGGGCTACAATATGCCGCCACTTCGTGGCTATGCTATTCCTTGCGTGGCCTTGTTGCCCGCGGAAGTTATTCGTGTAGACTCGTGTGCATTCGTGGTTCAACTTTTTGGTTGCGCCAGCCGATGCGCTTGGGGCATGGACGTACTCGGTAAGCGTTCGCAGACCGCCACGGGTGCCACGGACAAGGGGCGATAGCACCTTGCCCGTGAAGTATATACGGAAGGGCCTGAACACGCACAAAACACAAGCAGCCTTTGTCAGCATCACGCCGCCTTTACTGCGGACTGGAAAGTCCGCACTCCTACCCCTCATCGCTAACAGCGAGTACGTATCGCACCGAATCCTCCCCGCTCACCTCCCCAGTCCAGTCATCCATCGCCGTCACCGCGCCGTCCACATACACCCCATGTTTCTCGCCCAAGGCGACAAACTCCGCCTCGGTCCAATCGGGACGCTGAACCAACGCGTAGAGCGCATCGCAGTAGGGGTCGGCTTTGCGCTCCGTTTCCGGTGCCGTCGCGCGAGCGGTCGAATCTCTACGACCATACCATATGCCCTGCTTCCCGGTGTCCTCTCCTTCCACCGCCACCACCTGCTGCATGGCCACACCCAGCCGCAGCGCGAAGGCCTTCGTGTCGCGCATGTACTGGGCGAGGACATCGCGGTTGATGCCAGGGTTACCGTCTTCATCGGGCGAAGCCTCGTCACTCAAATCGGCCAACAGGGCATCGAGTTCCGCGACGGGCAATGCAAAGGCACGGTAGGCACGACGCAGTGCCCGACGTTCGTCTTCCAGAACGCGGAAGTTCGCCCCAGCCACCCCCACGAGGAACTTACCGACTTCCGCAAGCTCTTCCGCCGTGAGGACCGCCCGGACACGTCGCGTCAGGCTGGTGAGTTTCGGCGGGAACTTAATGAGCCGCCTTCGCAACACGCCAAGACGTTGCTTGTCGTGGTCGTTAAAATGGTAGAGGGAATTCACGATCTCCGATACATGAAGCACCTCGACATGGTCGACCTCACCATCCACCTCGGCGATGGCCGTACCCAGGGCCAGCAGCAACACGCCCGCCAGGTAATACGCTTCGCTATCGGCATGACATGGCGCCGACCGGATGACCACCACCCGCTCCTCAGCCTTAAAAGGACGCAGCAAAATGGCGGGATTGGGCAGCAGCTCGAATCCCGCCGCAAGTGCGCACTCGGACATAGCGATGCTGTCCGCAAGACTAAAGTTCTCCGGCAAGCAATCACGGTGAACGCTGGGTGCCCCAAGCAAAGGGGGTTGGGCATTCCTGCCCGACATAGGGCGTACGTTGGGTGTCGAAGCGCACTCGGTGTTTGTGGCGATGCGTTGATCGTCCAAGCTGGGCACGGCGGGGTGTCGTCCAGGTTCAGAGCGGCTGCCCGGACCGGTGGCGGGTCTTATGTCCGACGCGCCCTCTCTGTCGGGCTGGAAAGCCCAACCCCCTTTAGCATGCCCACTTACGCCCGCCTGGGAAGCCAGTTCGCCCACGGGAACCACGACCCGGCCCGCGGCGTTGGCATGGGCATCAATCAGGGCCAACCAGGGAGATACCGTATCGGTCTCCACCTGACAGCGCCGCCATATCGCAACGAGGGACGCAAACTGTTCGTAGTTCCCAATAATATCGGCGGATGTGACGGACCACAGGGACGCAAAGTGTTTCCAACTCTGCAAGGAGGGATTGATGGGCCGATACTTCCATGTGTGGGGTTTCTCGGCTGCCACGAGCTTGAGGCCCTCGCCAAACTGCGCTGCATAGGCGGTCTTGAATTGCGCTTCAAAGTCCGCGCCGTCCTTCATATAGGCATCGCTGTGGGCGCAGCGGATATCCTGCCGGGCGATCTCAAAGGCCAAATCGGCGGGCAGGGGCTTGACCCGTTCGTGGAGCCACGTTAAGGCGACGGCCAGCGAATCGGCGTGGAGCGGCACGTTCCGCTGCATGAACAGGCGCTTGAACCAGGCGGGCTTGAGTTTCTCGATACCCTTGGTGGCGAAAAGAAATGCCGCCAGCCGAGACACGCTACTGAAAAAAGAGGGTGAGGCTTCGTAGTTCTTCAGCAGGCGCATAAGCACCCGAAGAACCTCCTCCGGGTCACCCTTATCGATCAGAGCATGGCGCTCCAAGCCGTAGAAGAAGAGAAAGGCGTAGTTCATGTCCGCCAGGGACGCGGTGCGCCCCGAGGCCAGCCAAGCCAGGTAGGTTGTCCGCTGTTCGGGCGTTAGGCTGGCGTAGCTCGACCAGTGTGCGACCGGATCGCCGCCCTCTGTATCCGCCGCGCCAAGCGACAGGGTTGTGTCGATACACGAGCATTCCGGGTCGGCAGTGCAGCCTTCTGACATGTAGAGCATGGGCCGGGAAATGACGTTGTTCCCGTGGCTGAACTTCGCACGGGCACCCTTCCAGCGGAGCCGCGCTGTGGCGGGGGCGTCGGCGCTATCCTCCTCCACCATCGCCCAGGGAATGGTCCAGCGCTCGTCCACCTCTTGCGGGGTCGGCGTGGGTTGGGCCTCGGGGGCGGGGGCTTGTGCCGGAGTGGGCTGATCGTTGGGCGACTGAGTCATAGGACACCTACTGACCCCATTGCGGTACTGTGGACATAGTGGACGCTGTGGACGAGGTGGACAACCCCAATGAAGGTGCATAACACAGGTGGCACTCCGATGCTGCTGTCCATGTCGTCCACTAAGTCCACAATGTCCACCTTTCTAACTTCTCCATTCAAACTTCCCCCTTCACTGTTCATCTCCTCCGCCCAGTTGTTTCCTATCCCCGTGCAACTTCGTTGCGCGGCTGCAGGCGAGACGCCTGCGCTCCCATTTGTCGCCGCTCCCTTCACAATTCTAAATTCACAATTCTAAATTCACTATTCATCACGCTCTTGCAGTTCATCGATCAAGACCTGATAGCGCTCCAGGTTTTGATCCATGAGTTCTTTCAGGCGCTTCATCTCCTCGGTCTGCTCGCGGGTCTCCTTGAAGATCGGGGCCAACCATCCCTGCATGAGCTTGAACTGCTCGCTCATCACCCCAATCAGGGAACGGGGCACCTTGGAAATCACCTCCACCGTTGTTGTGTGGGGGGTATCGGATCGGCTTCCCATGCGCTCTGCACCGGTTTTCATGGCATCGCTGATGGATTCCAGGCCGTCATTGATGCTGCCAAGCTGGAGAAGCACCTGCCCAACGGCCTGATCGTCGCCAAGGCCCTTCATCTTGAGGTTCTTGGAGAAAGTCTTCTTGATGCCGGCCCAGCGCTCCGCCCCGGCATCATTCAACGTACCGGTAAGCTCCTTGAACTTGAGCATGTTCGATTCGGCGCCGCTGGTGAGAGTTTGCGAGTCCCCCTCGTAGCTGCCATGAATCAGCGTATGCAGTTCGTCATCGTTCATAATGTCCAGCACGCGCTCGGCGATGCGGTTCATGTTTCGGTAGGAACCCTGGAGCTTAAAGGACGGCTCCGTGCGGTAATCGTCGGAGATGCCCGCCGAACGGATGTATTCCTTGTTCACCTCCAACACCACATCGCGTACCACAAGCAGCTTCTTCATCACGGCAGCGAAGCTGTTCACTTCGTCGAGAGAATAGCTTCCCTCAAGATCAATGCCTTCCTGGCTCCCCGTCTGGGCCATGCGGATGATGGCGTAGACATCGTCCTGGCTCTTCATGGCGAGTTGATTCAACGCGGGACTTGAGGTGAGGCAATTTTCGAGATAACTCATCTCGAAGTCCTCAACGCTGTCGCCGATGATCTCGCCGAGATTGTAGGTGTCCGCCCGGTTCGCCAGCATGTCGGGAATCTGGAACTTCTCGCCGCTTTCCGTGTAGGGATTGCCCGCCATGACCACAGCAACTTTCTTGCCGCGAAGGTCATAGGTGCGGGTCTTGCCCTTATGCACGCCCTCAATCTTACGCTGGGCGTCGCACAGCGAAATGAACTTTTGCAGGAATTCCGGGTTGCAGTGCTGGATGTCGTCCAGGTAAATCATGACGTTGTCGCCCATCTCCAGGGCGAGATTCAGCTTGGCAACTTCTTCCCGCGCCGCCGCATTGGTGGCCTCGACGGGATCCAGCGAGGTCACCTGATGGCCCAGCGCCGGGCCGTTTATCTTCATGAAGATAAGGCCCAGGCGATTTGCGATGTATTCCATGAGCGTCGTCTTGCCATAGCCAGGCGGCGAGATAAGCAGCAACATGCCCATCCGATCCGTGCGCTTCTGGGCACCCGCCGCGCCAATTTGCTTGGCAAAGTTATCGCCAATGAGGGGCAGATAGACATTGTCGATGAGCTTGTTGCGCACAAAGGACGTGAGCACGCGGGGACGAAACTCGTCCAACCGCAATCCCTGCGCCTCTTCTTCCACCAGGGTTTTCTTGTGTTCAACATAGGCCTCATAGCGCGGCACGGTCTCGCTGCTATAGGTCCCGAGCTTGGCCATGAAGGTATTGAAATTAAGGGCGTAGCATCCGCCTTCCAGGAGGGCATGGCTCCCCACCATATCGGTCAGCGTTGTGGCCGACGACGCATGGACAACCCGGCTGATGTCGTGGTCCTGCGCCAGGAGCAAGCCCGCCACTTCATCGACATAGTTTGCCTCCAGGCCGTCTTCGCGGCTTCGCACGAAGGCGTTCACCCAGTCTCGGCAGAGTAAGAAGGCGCTGTTCGGATTGCTTCGGGCCGCATCCAGGGAGCTGTTGAACTTCCCTTCCGCACCGCTCTTTTTCAGGTGTCCGCCAAAGTCGCCGTGTATCGTGTGGGCCCTTTCGCTGATGACGCCCTTGCTCCCCTCCACCAGGATCTCGAAGAGATAATGGGAGGCCTCCTCCACCCAGCGCTCCTCGAAAATATCGCGGTCGGCCACATAGCCATCCAGCAACTGGCGCAATTCCTCGGTATAGTGCCGCTGGCCCTCCACATCACCAAAGACTTCCCGAATGACCTTAAAACCGCTCAAGGTCGTCGATATTCGCTCTTTGGTGGTGTCGTCGTCAAACTGGTACCAGAAGGTGGTCGCCAGCGCGCGGGCGCGGGGATGAAAGGAGAGCAGCCCGATGGAAGATTCCATCTCCAGGAGGGCGCGCAGTATCGTTGCGCCGTCGTGATCGTGAACGCCCTTGACGTAGGACTCGGCATAGCGGGATCCCATGAACTTCTGAACGTAGGCCTGCAACTCCTCGTCGGATAGGGCATGCAAAGTCGCGACGTTGTCCTCCTCGGAGGCACGCGCCGCTTGGAAGACAAGGTAGGCAAGATACTCCGCCCGGTAGACCTCGCCATTCTCCGAAACCACTTCCTGAGACCACAGATCGCGGGTCGCCAAAAACTCCGGGTCGATAATCGGGTCGAAATAGTTCGTGCCCGCGAGGTGGAAATACATCTCGCCATCGCGCATGACGGTCGTCAGGGCAAGCTCAAAGGTGTTCACCGAGAATTTGTGCGCACCCAGGCGAATGGCGTTACCGCCGCCTTCAAAGAGATCCTGGCGATCTTTCAGTTGGCGCACCGCATCTTCGCGAATGGTCTTCAAGCGGCTCTGGACATCGTCCACCTTCACGGTGTCGCCCAGCTCGCCCAATTCCCCAATGATATCGCGCACCTTTTCGATCATGAGATCGGCGGCAAAATAGCCGTGAATCTCCTCCACCTTCTCGAAGGTGTCGATGCGCGTCTTGATGCCCTTGAGGATTCGGTCCGCCGCCTGTGTAAGGGCCGTGGCCCGCTTATTCTGCTTTTCCTGGAGGCGAATCTTGACCGATTCAAAGGCGTTGTAGGCCTCTTCGCGCTTCTCCGTGAGTTGCATCACAAATTCGTCGAACTCGGCAAAGCGCCCTTCCAACTCCTCTATCTGCACCATGACGCGGGTAAGATACTCGTCGCACTTCGCGACCGAATCGCAGAGGTCAATGGAACTCGCTACCGTCTGGTTCAATAGCTTTATCTGGGAGTTAAACTCCGAAATACCCTCGGAACGGGCCAGTTCCTGGGTCTTGTTCTTCAGCTTTGACCGCGTCTGGTTCAACGTGGCGAAGATAGTCGAAATGGTGTCGATGATCTCCGTGCGTTGGGTGGCATCGTCAATCTTCAGGTTGCTCACCACGTCAATGAGCATTTCCAGGTCCGCAGACTGCTGATTGACCAGTTCCGCCAGCTCCTTGGCATCCGCCACCTTTTGCAGGCCATCGATCTGGCCCGCGTGCTCCTCCACCGCCTCCGCGTAGGGCCTGAGGGACTCGGGGCGCAGCAAGAATTCGACGCAGTTCTGGCCCAGCCGCTCGGCCTCGTCGGACAAGGACTCCTGCAATGCCTCCACGGCGGCGAGATCCATGTATTTCACTTCGTTCAGGCCAATGACTTTGCCACGGGCCGTCCGAACACTGGTCAGGGCATCGACGAAGTCATGGATGCTGTCGAAGCGCTTCGACCCGATGGAAGTCTTAATGTCCTCCGCGTCGGCGGACGCGGCACGAAGCTGCTCCGCCGCATTGCGACGGGCACTGGCAACCTTCTCGTACTCGCCGATGGCCGACTGGGCCGCCTCGCGAATAAGCAACAGGTCTTCCTTCAAATTAAAGGTCGCCTCATCGCCAATCCAGTGGTAGGCATCAAACATCCCGCCAACCTTGCGCGAGATATCGCCATAAAGATTGGCGTAGCTGTCCTCTTTGGAAATAAGATTCAGGACTTCATGGCAGTCCGCCATGCCCCGGACGATTTCCTTGTTGCCTATCTTGTAGAGCATGGAATCGGACTGGGCATCCTGGGGCAAATCGGCGCTGCAATAGGGCGTCTGCCAAATCTGGAGGGCATGGTTGCGCTGGGGTTCGGGACTTCCCTTGAAATAAATAAGCTCGCCATTTGGAAAGAAGGAGAAGCCATTGCATGGAATGGGTGTTTCCACCGTTTGCGTGATGACGTTGTAGGAGAGCAGGACGTAGTCACCCAATTTGCGATTGTAAAAGACAAATAGATAATCTTCGCCGTTGGGCGAGGCGATACGCCGCTCGAAAAGCATGTCTTTCAAACCCGCGCCAAAGGAACGCTCCTCCCCCGTTTGCAGCACGTAGCCGTTCGCGTGGATAAGGCCGTGCTCTTCCGGCAGGAACACACAGGACTCCTCAATGGCGTCAAGGCGGTGTACCTGCTGGGTCTTCTCGCAAAACACAAAATAGCGCCAGGCATCTTCCTGATAGGGGCGAATCTTCAGCAGAATCAGGCTGCCGACGATGGCATAGAAAAACTCCGCGTCGTCGAGGGTCTGGTCCGCATCGTCCACATCTTCGCAGTAGATGCCCAGGCCCGTGTCGGTGTTGTTCTCCACCTTGATGGTCAGATCGCCGCCAACCGTCTCTACGAAAAGCCGGTCCTCGATAGACACGTGGGGATGGCGGCCATAGTACTGCATATCCCGGTGGGTACGGGTCCACTCAAAGTCATGTTGCGCCGGATAGTGGAAATCGTGTTCGCTCCGGGCATCAACGTAGGTCAGCCCGTCGTCGTCGATTTGCCACTTGAAGACCTTAATATCGCTGACGCTCTTCCCCACCCGAAAGACCATGAAAAGATGAGGTCCAATGATGGAGAACTTGGCGAAAACGGTATTCTTGTAGTACTTGAAGAGCTCTTGAAAGTCGCGCTCAAAGCCTTCGTCGCGAATCAGGTCCAGCGGCTCGCGCACCAAGGCGCGGCCATCCAGGCGATAGACCGAGAAGACATCTTCCAGCCCTATCTGGGACTTCATTCCAAATTGAACATTGTACCCAAAAATAAACTGGTCGCCCACGGGAACCAAATCCCGCGCGATACAGCTATGATCGCTGGTGATGTGCTCCGTGGTGAGCAGGGTGGTCTCAATCGCGCCGAAGACATCCTTCCGCGCAACATTCAGTTTTTCCAGCCGCCCTTGCAGGGTCCGGCCCGCCTTGGCGAGGCGGTTCCGTATGATTTCATAGGTCCCCGCCTCAAGACCGGCTGCGGCACCTTCGGTGGCTTCCGCCGCCTCGACCGTTACGTCCGCTTCAGCCATGTGCAATCCTCCTTCTTGGATTGTAGCCCTTCACGACATAGTGTTGGCGAAGCCAACGCCCTTGGTTCCCCTCCAAGGAGGGGGTAGGGGTGGGTTAGAATACGCCCGATGTCGTAAACCCACCCCCGGCCCCTCCAAGGAGGGGAGCTTTTCGGGGGCGTGTACGGCTACGTTGTAATCATTAATCACTGACAAGAGCCGGGGTATGAGGAAGGCTCCTGAAAGGGCCGATGCCTTGGTCCTCTCCAGTCGAACCAGAGATTCAAATGCCCGTTTTAGTCCACGAAGTGGACGACGGAACTTAGCCCAGGGTGCAGCGAGGTACGAGCGAAACCCTGGGTACCGGTATCATACCCGGTCAAAACCCGCGTAGCGGGTGACGCAAACACCCCATCATTTCCGTCGACCGCTTCGCGGGCTTTTTCATTGTTCATCCTTTCTCCCCAGGGTTCCGCTACGCTCCACCCTGGGCTAAGTTCCTGTGCTCCGCTGGGGCACCTTCGCAACCCAACTTCGTTCATGTAAATCAAAGGGCACTACCATACGACAAACCGGCATCACCTGATAAGTTCTCACTGGCAGAACCGATGGATTCGCCAAGGCTTCGCGCCCACGGCGCATCAGCAGATTTGGCCGAGTGTCTTGTCGTTGAAGCCCAACTGTTGGGCCAGACCGGCAAGCAACTGCATATCGCTGCCACTTCCCGTGTCGTCCGTCATGTTCTTCATCTTGTTCAGCAATGCGGCGACGGAGAGGTTCTTCACATCTTCGCTGCCGATACCAAACTGCTCGGTGAAGTACTCCATACGCGACTTGAAGTAGGCCGGGTCGCTGTTGAAGAAGGTGTTCTTCACATCCGTCAGGGCCTTGCTGTTGTCCACCCAGCGGTCCACGGCCTTGCCCGACGTGATGGCGTGGGTAATCTTGTCGAAG